>JAGUXX010000332.1 GCA_020061585.1 Betaproteobacteria bacterium
CACGCGCGGCAAGCCGCTGCCGATCTACGGCGACGGCATGAACGTGCGCGACTGGCTGTACGTTTCCGACCACTGCGCCGCGATCCGCGTCGTGCTGGACAACGGCCGGGCCGGCGAGACCTACAACATCGGCGGCTGGAACGAGATGCCCAATCTCGACATCGTGCACCGCGTCTGTGGCTTGCTCGATGAGTTTCAGCCCAACCCGGAAGGCCCGGCCACTCGCCTGATCACCTACGTCAAGGACCGCCCCGGCCACGACCGCCGCTATGCCATCGACGCGACCAAAATCCATCGCGAGTTGGGCTGGAAACCCGCCGAAACCTTCGAGACCGGCATCCGCAAGACCGTGCGGTGGTATCTGGACCATATGGGCTGGGTGGAGAATGTGGCGAGCGGGGCGTATCGGGAGTGGACGGACAAGCAGTATGGCGCGAGTGGCAAGTAGCCGGTGTGGCGTTGCGGCCGCGCGTGGAGCGATTAGTGGGTAAACGCGGTTCCGGCGCGCCGCGCCATCCTCGCAGCCCGGTGGCCAAAGCGGTACGCACGCCAACGTTCCGGATGCGGGTGGTGCCGGAAGGGTACCAGCGGTGGTCGAATACTCACAAGGACGCCGAGCAGAACGCAGCCTCGGATGCGGAGTCGAAGCAAAATGACCGCGAAACAGACCCCGACAAGGATTGACCCCCGCCTCTGGCTGGCACCGACGCTGTTGGTGCTGATCTGGTCCGGCTACCAGCCGAAAGACGCATTCACCTGGTTTCTGGAAGTCCTGCCGGTGCTGATCGGCGTGCCGCTGTTGCTGTTCACCGGCCGGCGCTTTCCGTTCACATCGCTGGCCTACGGGCTGCTGACCCTGCATGGCGTGATTCTGATGATAGGCGGCCACTATACCTACGCGGAAATGCCGCTGTTCAACTGGCTGCGCGACAGTTTCGAGCTTTCCCGCAATCACTACGACCGCCTGGGCCATATTGCCCAGGGCTTCATTCCGGCCATCGTCGCGCGCGAGGTGCTGCTGCGCCGCTCGCCGCTGCAACCGGGCAAGTGGCTGTTTTTTCTGACCACCTGTTTCTGCCTGGCATTTTCCGCGTTCTACGAAATGATCGAGTGGTGGGTCGCCGTCGGCTCCGGCGATGAAGCCGTGGCGTTTTTGGCCACCCAGGGCGATGTCTGGGATACCCAATGGGATATGTTCCTGGCGCTGTGCGGCGCGGTATGCTCGCAACTGTTGTTGGCCGGACGGCATGACCGCCAGCTTGCCGAACTTGAACAAGGAAACAAATGAGCGATTGCTGCGATCACGACGATTGCCATGCCTTTGAACCGGGGGCGCTGGGTATCCCGCGGGTCGGGCGATTCGATCCGGAGGCGTTCGAGCGGGCGGTGACCGATCTGCTGCGCGCCTGCGGCGTCGCGCCCGATTCGGTGCATACCGGCAAGACCGCGCGCCGGGTGCGCGACTTGTGGGAGAAACGTCTGCTCGGCGGCTACGAGATCGATCCGGCCGAGGCGCTGGGCGAAGGATTCGCCGATCCGCGCGAGGACATGGTGGTGGTGCGCGGCATCGCCGTGCATGGTGTATGCCCGCATCATCTGGTGCCGTTTCGTGGCGTCGCGCATGTCGCCTATGTGCCCGGCGGCCGTTTGCATGGCTTCGGCCGCATCGCCCGGCTGGTCGATGCCATCGGCCATCGTTTCACCTACCAGGAGTGGATGACGCGCGACATCGTCGAAGCGCTGGTGACGCACGGCCAGGCCCAGGGCGCGGCCTGCGTCATCGAGGCGGAACAGCTTTGCCTGCTGCTCGGCGAGGACCGGCGCGGCGATGAGCGCGTCGTCACGCAAGCCTTCTCCGGCTGCTTCCAGCGCGATGCGCAATGGCGCAACGAATTCCTGCGCGCGATCAGCGCGCCCTCGCCGCGCTGACCATGCGCGATCCGGTGATTCGTCCCGCCACGCTGGCGCCGCCGCCATTGGTCTACGCCGCCGCGCTGTATGGCGCCTGGTGGCTGGAACAGCGATTCTCGCTGGCGATCGCCGCGCCGCCGCTGACCGACTATCTCGGCTGGGGCTTGATCGCCATTGGCCTGGCCGGTTTCGCCTGGGCGCTGACCGCGATCTGGAGTCATCGCACCACGGTCAATCCGTACAAGGCGGCGTCGAACCTGGTCACTCGCGGGCCGTTCGCGCGTTCGCGCAATCCGATTTACGTATCCGACTGGTTCGTCTACGCCGGCGTCACCCTGCTGCTCGGCAGCGCCTGGCCGCTGCTGCTGGCGCCGCTGGTGTGGCTGGTGATGCGCTATGGCGTGATTCGCCATGAAGAAGCGCATTTGCTGGCCAAATTCGGCGACGAATATCAAACCTATTGCAGCCAGGTGAAGCGCTGGCTGTGAAACCCGATGCACGGAGAGACCATGCCGCAACGTTATCGCTGGCCGACCATCGGCCTGCACTGGCTGACCCTGGCGCTGATCGTCGCCGCCGTTGTCATTGCCAACATTCTGCAGGACATGACACTGTCGCCGCAGAAGCTGAAGTTGTATTCCTGGCACAAGTGGATCGGCATCACCGTGCTGTTCCTGTTGCCGTTGCGGCTGCTGTTGCGTTTTCTCGACCCGCTCGATCATCGCGCCGGATTGACCGCGCTGGAGGTCAAGGCCTCGGCGGCGGTGCATGGCCTGCTCTATCTGTTGTTGGCGGTGGTGCCTCTGCTGGGCTGGCTGCACAGTTCCGCCGCCGGCTTTCCGGTGGTCTGGTTCGGTGTGCTGCCGTTGCCGGACATGGTAGGAAAAGACAAGGCATTGGCGGAAGTCTTCAAGGAACTTCATGGCGGTTCGGTGTATCTGCTGCTGATGCTGGTCGTGTTGCATGCGGCGGCGGCGTTGTATCACCACCATCTACGTCGCGATGGCGTACTGGCCCGGATGATTCCCGGGTTGCACAAGAAAACATGAGGAAAAGCATGAAATTCATCGGCTTGCTGGTTCTGACATTGTTCACGTTGAGCGCCTGGGCGCAGGAATGGAAGGTCGATTACGCCAAAAGCCAGGTCGGCTTCGTCATCAAGCAGATGAACGTGCCGGTCGAAGGCGGTTTCGGACGCTACACGGTGAAGGCGACTTTCGACGCCGCCAAGCCGGAGCTGGGTGTGTTTCAGGTGGATATCGACATCGCCAGCATCGATACCGGGTCGGAAGAGGGCGATGGCGAAGCCCGGCGACCAGCCTGGTTCGACACCGCGCGTTTCCCGACCGCCCGTTTCCTCTCCAATTCCATCAAGCGCGAAGCCGCCGGTCGCTATACGGTGAGCGGCGATTTCACCCTCAAGGGCCGCACCCGCCCGCTCAACGTGCCGGTGGTGCTGACCCCGCAACGCGGCGGCGGCTGGTTAGTTTCCGGCCGGGCAACGCTGAAGCGTTCACATTTCGACATCGGCGGCGGCGAATGGGCCGATCCCTCGGTGGTGGCCGACGACCTGGAAGCCCGTTTCAAATTGCTGTTGAAACCTTGAGGAATCAGCCATGAAGATCAAGAACAAGACCCTGCTGGCCGCTTTGCTGATGGGCGTTTCGGTTACCGCCGCCGCCGCGCCCGAGACCTTCACGCTCGACCCGACGCACACGTTTCCGAGTTTCGAAATCGGCCACCAGGGTATTTCGGTGATGCGCGGCAAGTTCAACCGCAGCCAAGGCCGCGCCATGTTCGATGCGGAACTCCAGCAGGGGGCAATCGATGTCCGGGTGGATGCCAGTTCCGGCGATACCGGCCATGAGGGTTTGAACAAGAAGCTCCTGGGATTGAATTTCTTTCGGACCGCGCAGTTTCCGGAAATTGTTTTTCAATCCAGCCAGGTTGAATTCAAGGATGGCAAACCGGTTGCCGCAGTCGGCAATCTGACGCTGCTCGGCGTCACCAAGCCGGTGACCCTGGAGATCCGCGACTACGCCTGTACCCTGCAATTCCTGACTCGGCGGCCGATGTGCGGCGCGGATGTGCATGCCGTCATCAAGCGATCCGATTTCGGCATGAATTACGGCATTCCGCTGATCGGCGACGAAGTCAAGCTGGCTATTGAAGTCGAGGGCTTCAAGGATAACTGATGGGTTGAGGCGAAACTGGCAGAACCAGGCAGAACCAGCCGGATCCGGATTTCGCTTTGTATTTCAGGATGCGCCGGCCGCATTCAACGGCCGCTTCGAGGTTAATATCCGCCCCCGTCACTATTCAACATTCGGGAAAACCATGAAGCGAGCCGAGCACAAACTTGAATTGTTCATTTTCAACAGCCGTTGGTTGCTGGCGCCGTTCTACCTTGGACTGATCGCGGCGATCGGCTTGCTGCTGGTTAAATTCGCCAAGGCGTTCATCGAAGCCCTGGACACCATTTTCGGCGGCAGCAGCGGCGAGGCGATGATCGCGATTCTGACCTTGGTCGACATCACCCTGGTCGCCAATCTGCTGCTGATCATCATCTTTGCCGGTTACGAGAACTTCATTTCCAAGATCGATACGCATGAACATGAAGATCGACCCGACTGGATGGGACATGTCGGTTTTTCCGATCTCAAACTGAAGCTGATCGGCTCGATTGTGGCCATTTCCGCCATCGAACTGCTGAAGTACTTCGTCAATGTCGGCAAACACACCCAACATGACCTGATGTGGGTGGTGATCATTCATTTGACGCTGGTCTTTTCCGGCGTGATGTTCGCGCTGATGGATCGCCTGTCCGGCCATCAGGTTCCGGAGAAGGAAACGCACGACGCGACAGGCAAGGAATAAGCCGATAGCGGCTGAATTTACAGCTCGACGCTCTCCGACCAGATCAGCGCTTCCACATGGGCGAGATTGACGGCGTCGGCATCCAGGCCGATATCGGCGGCGATGGCGCCGATCGCGGCCTGGTCGAAATGCTCGCAGGCCAACGCCAGATTCAGGTAGGGCCCGTAGATGCCGCCGCGCCCGGTCAGGGCGTCGGTCACCGCTTGCGGCAGATGCAGGCCGGCCAGGGCTTGGGTCATGGGGATGTTGAGCAGCGCGTCGAGCAGCGAGAAGATGCCGACGATGAACAGGCCGTCGCGCTCGTTGGGTTTGAGCTTTTCGCGCCCCAGCATTTCCGTGAAGCGCGCGCGCACCAGCGCATTGCGCAGCAGTGACTGGCTGCGCGGGTCGACTTCGCCGCCGGTGAACAGCAGCAGCGTCAGCCAGCGATAGATCTGGTCATGTCCGAGCAGGATCAACGCGTGGCCGATCGATTCGATGGTGCGGCGCAGCCCGATGGCCGGTGAGTTGATATAGCGCAGCAGCCGATACGACAGCGCCGGGTCGAGCTTGAAGATGCGCTCGATTTCAGAAAACTCCGCCCGGTTGCGGACCAGATTCAGCACTTCCATGACCCGCAGGCTGCTGCTGTCCAGACGGCCGGCGGCGGCGGTCAGCGGGAAGGTGTAGTAGTAGCCCTGATACAGGTTGAACGAAAGTTTGCGGCACGCCGCGTAGACCTCCGGCGTATCGACCTGAGTCGCGATCAACAGCGGTTTCTTGCGGCTGTTGGTGTCCAGGCTGCGCACCACCCGCGTGGCCAGCGCCATGGCGTCGTATTGTGTGCTGTCTAGCCGTACATATCGCGCGTAACTCGCCAGCTCCTGATCGTCGGCCGGATCATCGAGCGCCAGTTGCAGGCCGTCATGCGCCAGTTGCTCGGCGCGGCTGATCAACAACGGCGGACTGCGCTCGGGGTGCAGCGCCACAACCACCTTCTGTTTCGGCAGTTGTTCGATCAACGGACTGTGCAGCGTATCGGCGGCAATCGCGAGAAAGGTGAGCTTGTCGCCCAGCGCGCGCTGAAACGCCAGGTCGATCGCGCTGGCCAGCAGCCATTCGTCCTCGGCTTGTTGCGGCGTGGCGCCGCCGGGCAAGGCGGCGGAACCGGCGGGAATCGGCGCGCGCCGCTTCAGTTCGTAGCCGACGATGGCATGATTGCCGTCCAGTATCGGTTGCCGAGTCAGAAAACGCTGCAAGCTGGCGATGCCGTCGACCGGCGGCTCCGGAGCGGCGTTTGTTGATGCGCTGTTCATCATGGTTCAGGCGCCTCTCTGGAAGTGCTCGAATACGTTGTTGACCGCGCGGTCGATCAACGACACGTTGTCTATGACCTGGGCGCGCCCTTCGCGGAACTTGGCCGCCAATCCCTGGGCGTTGATCGATACGGCGCGCTGGCCGAGTCGATTGGTGAACAGATAGGTACCCTGCAACGGGCTGATCCAAGCCAGTTTGGCGCGCAAAGCGGCGCCATCGTCCTGTTTGAATTCGATCCAGACGCCGCGCTTGAGGTCTTTCACCAGACTTTCGTAATGCCCATCCTGTGGCGGTTCGTCCCAGGCCTCGCCGCGCACGCCGCCGATGGTGATTTCCTCGACATCGGGCGTGATTTCCTGCGCGGCGGCAATTTCCCGCAACAACGCGGCATCGGGAAGGATAGCCTCGGTGAGCGGCGGAATGTCTTCGAAGTCCACCGGGCCGCTATCCGGCAACGGCGACACGGCGGTATCGGTCTGGCTGCTGGCGGCGGCGATGATTTCGGCGGCGGCGGCTTCACCTTGCTCACCGCGGAAGCCGGCTTTCACGGCTACCGCATGGCATTTAACCAGGTCCGAGAAAAACGCGTCGCGCACTTGCTTGTCCAGTTCCAGCGTCTGGATGCCCGCATCCAGTTGTTTCAGCAGACGCGGCAGCAGGTCGATCAACTTGCGGCGTTCATCCTTGTCGGTCTTGGGGGTCAGACTCCACAACAGATCGTTCATGGTCTGCACGGTTTCCCGCCATTCCGGACTGCTTTCACCTTTCGCCAGATTCACCGCCGCAAGCCGGTTTTCCCAGTGGCTAAGCAGAAAGTCGCGGATCGGCGCCGGGGTCGGATGGTCGAGCAAGCTGGCCATCACCGTGTCATGGGCGACCACGCGGGCGATTTCGAGCTGCTCGCGGTTGCGCAGAAACTGCGCGCTGCGCGTGGTCAATTGGTCGCTCAACTGCTTTTCCTCGGCGAGGAAGGCCTGGAAATCGTTCAGCGCTTCAGCGAAGACATCGAGACCTTCCTCGAACTGGCTGATGATGCGCAGCACGATCTCCTCGATCTTGCGATACAGTCGGCTGTCGTGGCCTTCTTCCGGGTCCCAGCCGATCGCCGCTTCCGCCAGCGCGTCGAGCAGGCGCCGCGCCGGGTGCGTCTTCTGCGAAAAGAACGACTTGTCCAGCATGGTGACTTTCAAGACTGGGATCTGCAGCCGCCCGATCAGCGCTTTCATGGCATCCGGCACGCGGCTGTCGCCGAGGATGTAGTCGAACACCAGCACCACGATGTCCAGCGTCATGGCCTCCATCTGACCCATCATTCCGGCGGCCTGGGTGTTTTTCAGTTCGCGCAGCACGTTGATGTGACCATCCGCGATCAGCTCGGAATTCAGATTACCCAGATTGCCGCCGGCTAGCCCCTCCAGACGGCCATGCTGCAATTGCGTCAGGGCCTGCATCACCGCCGGATTGATCGTTTGCGCATATTGCCGGGTGGAAATTCCGGTCGCCGCGTCGATATCCAGCGCGCCGGGCAGCGCATTGGCGACCAGCGCCGGGCCGGTTCGGCCAAAAGTCATCAATTGCTGCAACATGGCAAACAAGTCCTGCCCGCCGCCAGCCGGCATGCCGGCCGGCATGCCGGCAGTCGAGCTGTCCTGCTGGCTGGCGAGTCCAGCCGCGCTCGGCGTGGCGGAGGCGGCTGATGGCGCGCCGCGGGTCATGCCGACGCGGATGGTCGGCAGGACATTGTGTTCGATCAGGTATCGGTTGATTTCCTGATAGGCGGCGCGAACCTTGTCCGGCAAATGCTTGTTGATCCGCGCGACCAGCATCAACTTGATCTTGACGCTGGCATTCTGGTCTTTAAGCGCGTCGAGCAGCGCGGTGCCGATGACCTCCGGCCCGAGCGGGATGCGTTCGGTTTGCATATCCGGTTCGTTGAGCAATACCCCCATGCGCTTGCCGAGTCCGAACAACTCCTCGCCGCAGGTATTGGCGATGGCATTGGCGATGGTGTTGGCGGCCAGCGATTCTTCCAAATCGTCAGGCTCCACCAGACTCAGGCTGGACAAATCGAAGCTGGACTGCTCAAGACTGGACGAGCCGTTGCGTCCGCGTCGCTTTTCCTCGTTGTAGCGGCTGAAAAAATGTTTCTTGAAAGCGGCCGTAATCAACGCGCTCTTGTCGCGCGCCAGTTCCAAGCTGTCCATGTACAGGCTGTACATGTCCTGCGACGGCATCTTGCTG
>JAGUXX010000195.1 GCA_020061585.1 Betaproteobacteria bacterium
ACCGTGAAACGCCCCAGCGCCAATGATAGTAGGCATCTCGCCCGCGAAAGTAGGTCATCGCCAGACTCCCCTCTTCAACGCCCCGCTCCGCGGGGCGTTGGCTTTTGTGTGTACGAAATATTGACGAACGAGCGGCAAGGAAGCTGATCGACGTCGGTCGCCGGCGAAAACCTCAGAGCAGTCATTAATGTTCGTGCAGAAGAATCCCGCTGCCCGCACAGAGTATGCTCGGGTCTTTGCTGCCGCTGCTGGCCATGACTTCCAGATGTTCCAGCACCTTCACGCTGGCGGCTTCCATGCGGTGGAGGGCTTCGACACCGGCGGTGACATTGCCGTTCTTGAAATGCTCGACTGCTTCGACGCCATGGCGATGCACGCTGACATGCGGGGGTTCCAGTTCGACGTAGCCGGGCAATTTGGAGAAGCAGTGTTGGCCGTCGCCTTCGTAATACCACTTGCCCAGGCGGCAATCCTTGTGGCTAGAGAAATCCTTAGCGGTTTTGTCGGACAGGCCCAGGTAAACCTTGTAAACCTCCATCTTGAATACCAGATGGTCCAGCTTCGCGGTCTCGACAAAGCTTCTCAACGCGGTCGCGGAAATCGTGCCGATCATGGTGTGCGACATTTCCATCAGGTGCTTCATCCCGGCATAGGCCTGTTCGCCTTCCTGGGTGAATGCCTGGGTGTGTTTGGGGTCGACCTGGACCCGCGCGCGCACTGAACTCGCTTCGTCTTGTACCGTCTGCACCAGCGTGGAAATCTCCTCGGTGGCCTTGCGTGTGCGTTCGGCCAGTTTGCGAACTTCGTCGGCCACCACGGCAAAGCCGCGACCTTGCTCGCCGGCACGGGCCGCCTCGATGGCGGCATTGAGGGCAAGCAGGTTGGTCTGGTTGGCGATTTCCCGGATCAGATTGCCGATGCCGCCTATCTCACCGGTGCGCTCGTGCAAATCCGCGACCGCTTTCGAGGTGTCATGCAAACGCTGGACGAAGCTGGTCAGATTGCTCGACATGCGTTCGATGATGCTGAGGTTGTCGCCGACCGAAAGCACATTGGTCACGACCTGCTCTGTCTCATGTTTCATGGCGGAGGCCAGCGAAGCCAGGGAGGACTGGGACAGCTTGAGCGAGTCGCTGAAATTGCCGAGATGCTCGGTCAGACTGCTCATGCGGAGAACTTCGTCGGTCAGTCGCTGGCGGTCCGCGCCGAGTGTGTCGTTATGGTCGTTCATATGCGCAAGTTGCTGGCGCAATGAAGCGTTTTCTTGTTCGAGTTCTTCGATACGTTGCCGCGATTGTTCCGTTTTTGAACCACCCATGAAAACCATTGCAGTTCCCTCATGTCGTGCGTGAGATGTATCCACAAGACCCCAGTTTCCCAAGGGAAATGACGCTCTGGCTTTGACTGGGGAAAAGTAAGGATAGGCGATCACCGCGCCAGCCAATTTCGATCCGGGCAGACTCGGTTTTCGACTATCTATATGGCCCGTAGGCCATGCACAGCTTCTTGATATGACTTATGTACAAATCTACGTGGAACACTTGGTCACTTCGGCAAGGCCACTATAGATGGCAATGAGTATAGTAGAAACATTCTAATGACAGACAGGTATTAATCGGACTGTCAGTGATGACGCAGCCAGAGGGCCCGCGCCATTTCATGTAAGCAGGCATGCAATTGGCACGGACATGATTTACATCCTTGACTTGACCGACCGGTCTATTATCATGCAGGCATGAATCCGGAAACCGACACCCGCTCCCGCATCCTCGCGACCGCCCGCGAGATGTTCCACGGCCGCAGCTATGCGGATGTGGGCATACAGGAAATCTGCGTGGGGGCGAAAGTGCAAAAGGGCAGCTTCTACCATTTCTTCCCATCAAAACAGGAACTGGTCATGGCGGTGATCGACGACATGGCGGAAGACTGGGCGCATGGCTTCGTCGCCGAGGCGTTTGACCAGAACCTGCCGCCGGTTGAACGGCTGGATTACATGATCGACGCCGCTTATTACTGGCAGAAGGCGGCGAGCGACATCGAGGGCCGCATGCCCGGTTGCCTGTTCGGCAATCTGGCGCTGGAGATGAGCACCCGCGATGACGTGATGCGCGCCAAGCTCAATGCGGTGTTCGACAAGGCGCGCGACCGTTTCCGCGCGACACTGGACGAAGCGGTACAAACCGGCGCCTTGGCGCCGATGAACACCGAGGCCACCGGCACGGCCATGCTGGCGTATCTGGAAGGCATCATCCTGTTGGCCAAGACGCGTAATGACCCCGACGTGATTCTGCTGCTGGGACCAGCGATCAAGACCTTGCGTATCGAAACGAGCCAATGAATCTGTGCTTCCCGATAGCTCGGGATGGCGTAGCTGCCCATTCGGGCTTTTTTTTGACCTCGCACTAGACCGACCGGTCTACTATTGCGGCATTGCCGCGCAACTTGACAAGGAGTAACACCATGCAATCGAATCAGACCCTCGATGCACGCGGCCTCAACTGCCCGCTGCCGATCCTGCGCACCAAGAAAAGCCTGAGCAGTCTGCAATCGGGCGAAACCCTCAAAGTGGTATCCACCGACCCCGGCTCGCTGAAGGACATGGCCTCGTTCTGCGCGCAGACCGGCAACACGTTGTTGTCCTCGCAGCAAGCCGGCAGCGACTACGAGTTCGTCATCCGCAAAGCTTAAGGAGAACGCCATGAACGTCACCAAACTGCACCCCGTGAGCTTGCCATCGATGCCCACCGATCTGGCCAGCCTGGAAGCCTGGTTCGACCAACGTCTGGACGAGCAACTGGCTGCGCGCGAAGCCGCCAAGATTCCCTCGCTGGCGATCATTGCCACCAAGGGCACGATGGACATGGCCTACCCGCCGTTCATACTGGCCTCCACCGCCGCCGCGCTGGGCTGGGACGCCTCGATCTTCTTCACCTTCTACGGCCTGGAATTGCTCAAGAAAGACCTCACGATCAAGGTCTCGCCGTTGGGCAATCCAGCGATGCCGATGAAAATGCCGTTCGGCCCGGAATGGCTGAAGCGCATCAATATGCCCATCCCCAACATGCTGGCCTGCAATCTGCCTGGCTTTGAGCACTTCGCCACCAGCATGATGGAACAGACGGTGAAAGCCAAAGGCGTGCCCAGCATCCGGGAATTGCGTGATATCTGCGTCGAGTCCGGGGTGCGCCTGGTGGCCTGCCAGATGACCGTCGACCTGTTCAACTTCCGCAAGGACGAATTCATCCCGGACATCGCCGAATGGATAGGCGCTACCAGCTACCTGGCCGAAGCGAAGAAGGCGGATGTGTGTCTGTTCATTTGAGCGGGCCTCGCCCCGGGCTTCCGTCCGTGGGCGCATCTGCATGCTCGCCCGCCGGTATACATCCACCCAAGTCAAGCGCCTTGCAACGCCATGCTAAGGCCGAGCAAATTCGGGGATGCGGAAGCGCTTGCGGTAGGCGCCGGGGGTGAGGCCGGTCGTGCGTTTGAACAGGCGCCGGAAGAAAGCCGCATCTTCATAACCGACCCGCCAACTGATCTCGTCGACTGAACTCTCGGTGCGTTCGAGCCGGCGCTTGGCATCTTAGATGCGCAGCCGCTGCACGTAGACTATCGGGGGGTGTCCTGTGGCATTGGCGAAGCGCCGTTTGAAGGTGCGTTCGGCAAGTCTGGAGCGTTTGATCATTTCCTCTACAGGATTGGCGACCGAGAAATGATCGCTCAACCATTGTTGCGCGCTCTGGATTTCGGCGTCGCCGTGGTCACTCTTGCCTTCGAAGACGATGTAAGGCGTAAGACCGTCCTGATGCCATTGCAGCGCGAACAGCCGCGCGACCTCCTGCGCGGTGGTCACGCCGGCGTAGCGGGCGGTGAGGTAGAGCACCATGTCATGCCAGGTCGTCGATGCCCCCGAGCTGACCAGCTCTTCATGCAGATCGGAGATGACCAGCACGCGTTCCGGATGAATCAGCACGGCTGGATAGGTGGTCGCGAAGGTCCGGGCGTAGCCGAAATGCACGGTTGCGTCCTTGCCGTCGAAGAGTCCGGTTTCGGCCAACAGAAAGATCCCCGAGCAGGCCGAGCAGAGCACGGCGCCGCGCGCGTGCATCGCGCGCAACCACTCAACCAGCCGCGGATAGCGCCCCGTTCAAGACATCGAGGATGCCGGCCAGCGTCGACAGCACGGCGTCGGGCAACGCCACGAGGCTGACGTGGCGCGGAGTCGATCCGGCGTCGGTGGATAGTTTAGTCATGGTGCGTGGTCATGTGGCACGAAAGGACTGATCTTGGGCGATTCCGGCTCTTCAGCAGGCTGGGTGTCGCTGCGATTATGGGGGCGTAGTTTTTTTACCTCAATGGATTGATCCAAGGAGTCAAACACCATGAACTCAATTGCGATCGATCAAACGAAGTTGGAGTCTTTTGTCCTGCGCGCCGTCGGCGACCTGTCCTCCGTCTATGGCGGGGTGATGGTCAGCTTGGGCAGCAAACTTGGACTGTACAAAGCCCTGTCGGGTGCCGGCCCGATCAGCGCCAAGGAACTCGCCAGTCGCGCGAGCTGCGCCGAGCGCTACGTGCGCGAGTGGCTGAACGCGCGGGCCGCTGGCGGTTATGTCGACTACCACGCGGTGAGCGACAACTGCGAGCTGTCGCCAGAGCAGGCGCTGGCCGACGAAGACAGCCCGGTGTTCATTCCGCCGGCGTGGAACGTGCCCGCGTCGATGTGGCTCGACGAGGAGAAGACCCTCGATGCGTTTCGCACCGGCCGGGGCGTCGCCAGGGGCGAGCACGAGGCACGGCTGTCCTGCGGCGTCGCGGCGTTCTATCGCAACGGCTATTGCTCCAGTCTGGTGCGGCGGTGGCTGCCGGCACATCTGTCAGGGCGCCAGGTCCGCAAGCTGGATTGCCGAAGCGGTCATTGGGGCCTGCCCTTGCCTGGATGCCCACCTGGGCGGGTATTCAGACAATGGCATTGCGAGTCTGGCATTCATCTTGTCAGTCCGCCACCCGGGGGGCACAGGTCGTCGATCGGGGCGGGTTTGTGGAGAACGTAGCCCTGCGCATAGTCGACACCAATTACCCGCAGTTGGCTGAGAATCTCCGCTGACTCCACGTACTCCGCCACGGTTTTCATGCCAAGCGAGTGGCCGATATCGTTCATCGATTTGACCATGGCGAAATCAGCCGGGTTCTGGATCATTTCCTTGACGAAGCTGCCATCGATCTTGAGGGAATGGGTGTGCAGGTTCTTCAGGTGCGAATAGGACGAGTAGCCACTGCCGAAATCGTCCAGGGAAAACTTGCAGCCGTAGCGGCTGATCTGCCGCATGAAGTCCCGCGCCACGTTGTAGCTTTCAATTGCGGCGGTTTCGGTGATCTCGAAGATGATTTTTTCGGTGGGCAGGTCCGCTCGCGCCAGCTCGCTCAGCAGGTAGGCCAACACCTCGGAATTGCTCAAGGACAGGGCGGAGAGATTGATGGAAAAACCACCTGTCGCGGCGAATGTATCGAGGTTGGCCCGGATCCAGGCGAACGCCTGTTTCACCACCCAGATGTCGATCTCGTGCGACCGCTTCAGACTCTCGATGGCGGGAATGAACAGCATAGGCGGCACAGCCTGGCCGTCATCGGTGTTGATGCCGAGAAGAATCTCGTAGTAGGGCAGCAAATCCGTGTCGGCATTGATCGGCATCACCATCTGGGCGCGCAGGTACAGGCCGCCATTCGCCATGAGCGCGTCGATGCGGCCGGCCAGTTCCATCAGGGATTCCTGGCTGCGTAGCTGGATGTTGGACGGCTCGTACGCCTGGATGCGATTTCTGCCGAGCGTCTTGGCGGTGAGGCAGGCGGAATCGGCCCGGCGGATGGCTTCGACGATGCTCACCAGTGTGGGCACATATTCCGCCAGGCCGAGATTCAGACCGATGCTGTAGCTGTCTTCGCCGTGCTGGAAGCGGAAATCTCCGAGTTGCCGCGCCAGCCCCTCGGCCATCTTCATCGCGTCGACCTGACCCAGGTCGGACAGGAAGAGGGCAAAGGTGTCCTCGTGGAAGGCGGACAGGATGTCGAGCGGCCGGATCAGTTTGCGCAACGCATCGGCAAGTTTGCGCGACAGCGTTTCTCCGGCCTTGGGGCCGTGCTGGTTGTTGATCAGGCGGAATTGGTCGAACTCCAGCACGCACAGCGTATGCACTACCCGTCCCCGCCGCGCCGACGCGCTGGCGACCTGGCCCAGCTTGAGCAGGAACCCCTCGCGGTTGTCGAGGCCGGTGACCGGATCCTGATGCAATTGATGCAGCAAGCCATGATAGGTGTCATCGAACAGGGCGAATTCGGAACGGTCCAGCAGCGGCAGTTCGAGATTCGCCCCCGGCCTGGCCATCCCGCCCTGCGTTTCCCTGGCGAGCTCGGCGAGCCCGAGTTCAAGCTTGTCGGTGGCCGAGCGATTGACGAAAGTGCAATTCGTTGGCGGCTGGGACAGCCAGATAAGCTGCATCGGCACCCAGATGCCGTCCACTGAGAACGCCCACCACTCGCCAACCCGTAGTTGTTCCTTCAGGCGTTCCTGTACCTCGACCGCTGCGTCGGTCGCGGCGATCGGTTGCGCGGCCGGCGGAAAGCGCAGCGTCGGTGGCGCCGGAGCCGCGTCGCGTTGAAGTCCCTCGGCGAGTTCCCGCATCAGCGCGCTACGTTGCCTGGTATCGACATTGACGCTGGCCAGCTTGTTGTCGATCAGGTTCAGCAGCGTGCGAATTTCATGCTGATCTTCCCGCCGCGTCCGGTGCCCATCAGCCAGACCCACGGCAATTCGATCCAGTACCTCCAGTCCCGCTTGCCATGCCTCGCCCATGCCGGCGCGCATTTCCAGCAGCACCAGATACTGGCGCCAACCCGCGTCGAGCAATCGCGGCAGCAGCGCGGGCACCTCGCGTCCGGCGAAGCGCGCGTCCAATGCGGCGCTGACCCGAGCCCGCGCCTGGCGTATCCGCTCTCGGGCTTCGCAAGACTCCTGCAGGCGCGCCACACGTGCGCGGCGCGCCTGCAGAATGGGGACGAGCGTCTTGGTCAGGTTGTCGCGCACCGTGGCGAATATGTCGGGTTCCTCGTCGGCCTTGGCGCAAACACGGTCCACCATGAGGGAAAGGAAGCGCTGCAATTGGGGATCGAAGAACTGGCCTTTGTCGTTAGCCGCAATGGCGTACTGATCGATCAAATTGACCACTTGGCGAGCGGGATGGTCCGAGCTCACGAGCAAGGCTTCGTCCTCGACCGCCAGCTTGAGCAGGGGGCGCTCAAGGCGCCTGAGCAGCAGTTCGACCTCCGAGCTGGCGACATGCTCCGCCCGGGCTCGGCCGATCAGGCTGGATGCCATGTCCAAGACCTGGCGGGAAGCCGGCGCGAGCTTGCTCGGTGCGTCGCCCGTCGCCGCGAGCCAGGCTTGCACGCGCTCGCTCAACGCGGGCGTCACCGCGCCATCCGCCAGCGGCGCCTGCGACAGCGCATTGAGCGCGCTGATCAGTTGCCGCGAACCGGCCTCCGGCAATGCGCCGGCGACCGCCTCCAGGCTGTCGTTCCGCGCATCGTCTTTCGATGGGTACGACTGCCGCAGCCAGGCCGCCATCTTGATTGGGTATGGCCGCTCCCGCCCCGCGCTGGTCGAACATGCGCGGCCAACGCCGCCTCCGGACACGTTATTGGCGGGATGGCCGTTTGCCAGGCCAGCCGATATCCTGGTCGGCTGGTTGATGCGGGCCAGAATGCTGTCCAGACTGTACTCAGCACTGTCAGTCGCGGTCATGCCGCCGAGCGGGGCACGGGGCGCGTTTCTTGGCATGCGGTTGTCCGGCATGTTGGGGATTTCGCCCAGCTTGGCCTGGATCGAGTCTGGCGGGTTCTGTTCTGGCTGCGTGGTTGCCGTCCGGGGCTGCTCGACCGGCTCCCGCTGTTCAGATGGCATGGCCGGCTGGTCAGCGCCGGGCTTGCGTTTAGGCGCTGGTTTGGGCTGCAGAGGGGCCAGAATCGCGTTCATCTGCTCATACAGGCTGCCAATGTGGCGGCTAAGCGCATGGCCGAATGTCCGGTAGAGGATAGCCCGCATTCCAATGGAGAAATCCAGGAATTGAATCGCGTCTTGGAAGCTGCGGCAGAGCAGCTCCGGGGCATAGGGGTTGCGCCACCTTGGCAGCGGCGCGCCAAACAACTGGTTGAGGCCGCGCTCGAGTTCGGCCAACTGGACGGTCGCGGCCAGTTCGACCTCATTGATCGAGCCGGACAGGTTCAACCAGTCCTGAAACTCCTCCTCGTCGATCAGGGCAAGCCCGCTGTCCGTACCTTCTTTCTGTGCATCGGAGTCCGGCAGGCCGATGCGCTGGACATGCTGGCGGATGGTGTTGAAAAACGTCTCCTGCAGCCGGTCCCGACCCTGGACCAGCAGTTGGACGCCCTGGGCGTATTGACCACGCTCGATGAAGCTGCTCAGTTCATAGCTCGCCGTGGTCAGTTTCGTTGGCGCCTGGGAGAAGAAATCCTGCAGCACCGTATCCAGAAAGATGCGGAACAGGTTGCTGCACTCCTGATGCAGGGACTTGCCGCGCGAGGGATCCAGGTATTGAGGCAAGTCGGCGATATTGGCGATCGTGACCTGTGCGGCGGTGTGCAACGCCTGCGCGGCGCCTTCGGGCAAGTGCTCGACATAAAGACCGATGCCGCCTGGCGATAGGTGGGCTACCTGAGCGTCGATCAGGAAACGGCGGCTCTGGCCGGCCTCTGTCTGGAATTCGACTTGAGCACTGGCGCCAGGCAGACGGGGAAGCAGGCCATCCAGGCAATGTGTGTCGGAAAAAGACAGATAAAGCCCATGCAGGCAGAAGTCACGAATTTCGCAGCGCAACGTGGCGCCGGCACAAATGAAGCGCGCGGCTTCCCTTGTCGCAAGCCTGGGATGACGGCGTTGATCCCGGGTGCCGGTATTTGCCATGAACCTGACGAGAATAATTTGTTGGGATGAATTTACTACGGATTCAGCCGCTGGTGGTTCGGCTTTCCCGATCCGTTCAGATCCCTATCCGCCTGGCGTACAACACCACACTAGGGGTGCGTTCTTGGCTGGCGCGGAGCCCAGCGGGGACTTGTTCATCGGACGTGTCGCTTCATTTCTTCGATGGCGGGAAGCCCCGCCTTCAAAACAGGGGCGTTTGCCCAGGGTTCATCCGGGATGCATCAGCCGTTCCATCAACCGGGCTACAGCACGGGCATCCTCGAAATTGGCGGGCTCCATGTCGTCCTCATCAACCCGAATGCCAAAATGCTGTTCCAGGTAGGTAACCAGATCCAGAAAAGCCATGGAATCCAGCAAGCCGGTACCCTGCAGGGGGGTATCGGGAGTCAGAACCTGGCCTGAGTGCTTCACTTTCAGGCGGTTTTCGCGAACCCAGCCCAACACCACATCCACGGGATTTTCATTCATGACGCCTCACTCCAATCGGATTCACTAAAACCAGCTCTCCGACAGACTTGCCGGACAAGCGCTCGCTAGTCTAGCGTCGGGCGGTCGACGCGGGTGAGATCCAGATAAAAAATCGTGGCGCGCGGGGTTGCTATTAACATGAGGTCTCAGGCTCCATTTCCAGATCGTTGGATGCTGTCCCATTTTCAGTGGAGTGTGGTTCCGATGCCAGGTAATGGCGCAGGTGGCGATTCTGAATGTTCCCTGGATCTTTCAGCCAGAAGGCTTCCAGGTTCGTCAGATAACCGGCAAGAAAACACGCCATGCGGGCGTCCGCGTCCATCTCCGGTGTCAATCCGGTCAGGGGATCCTCATAGCGCACCGTGATTCGCCCCGCCTCGTCGATGCTGGTGATGGACTGCACAATGGGAACATTAAGGGCCAGAGCCATCTTGGGCAGGCCCACGTGGTATAGCCGCGCCCGCCCGAGGAAATGCCATTCCTTGCCACCGGTGCCCTGCAATCCATCCATGGCCACGTGGACGCTTCGCGCGCTGGACAGGTCCTTGCGCGCGATGAACAACTGGCGTAGCCAGAAGAATTGCTCGCCACTACCGCGCATGCTGATGGAACGCACCCGTTCACCATCCTTCACGCCCATGCCGGCAAGCCAGGGCTCGGGCTCCATGGCGGAGACATCATCCCACTTGCGCATGAGCAGCCAGGGAACCAGACGGGAAACCCCGGTATGGCAATTGACCACCAGGACACCCTTGCCCCGGGCCTTGGCCTCGTCCAGGATCGATTCGTTCTCGACCCGCATCCAGCGCTGCCGAGTCGGCTCGTCGCACGCGCATAGGGCTCGAACCACCCAGGGCATGAAGCCATTGGCCAGCCCTTGCCGAACCAGGGCGGAACGCGGTTCGACGCGAACGCCGGTAGCCATCATGAAGTTCATGAGATCCCGTCGCTGTCGACTGAAAAGTGTCCGTTGCAGCAGGCGGTTGTTCAGCACCAGACGGAGCAGGCCGATGCCCACGCCGTAGGGGATGAAGCCTGTCACATCCAGCAGTAGTCGCATTTTTCCGCTGTGCCCGGCTTTTACGGCATTGGTCATGATGGTATTGCAATCCTTGCCAAGCTGGCGGTGGATACGAGCGCCATCCCGATCGGCGCGGCGTGAAGTCAAGCCTCGATCGGAACGTCACTCAGGTTTGGTCAAACCGCTTTCTGCTGCATGAAATGCCGCAGATGGCGGGGCGAAATGTTGCCGGTCTGGGAGCGCCACAAATTTTCAAGATAGCCCACATACTGGTCCAGAAACAGCTTCAGGCGGGTTTCGCCCGAGTCCGTGTCCAGCCCCGTGTCCAAGGGGCCTGTCAGTTGCAGGCTGATGGCGCCATTCGGGTTGAGCAAGGCCCGAACCAGCACGATATCAGCCCCCATCTGCATGGCCAGTTGGGCCAGACTGACGTGAAAGAGTCGTTGTTGTCCGAGAAAGTTCCGTTCTACGCCACCCGAGCCCTGATGTCCATCCAGAGCCAGATGCACGATGCCCTTGCCGGCGAGGACCTTCTGCGCCTGGTACAACTCCTTCATCCAGAACTTCTCGCCCTGGCCGCGCAGGGTAATGGAGCGTATCCGTTCCGCGCCGCGGGCGCCGATGATCTTCAGGTAGGGCTCAGGTTCGATGACCGTCAGTTCATGGCCCAGGCGCAGGATGGCCAGGGGCGTCAGGCGGGCGATGGCCGTGTGGCTGTTGACCAGCAGGACGGGACGGCCCGCGTTCTGCAGCCTGGTCAGCAGGTCGGCATTTTCCACGTGGACCCAGCGGTCAAAGTCCGCATCGTCCAGATGCGACAGCACGCTGACCCGCCAGGGCACGGTGAATCGAGACTGGAGATGCAGCGCGAATTGCTGCGTTGGCGAGGCGGTGGCCCCTACCGCCCGGCACAGCGACATGAATTGGCGGCGCGGACCCCGCAGCAGCAGACGCTGCGTCAAGGGGTTGCCGAGCAAGCTGCTTAGAATGCGCGATCCCAAACCATAGGGCACGGCACTGGCCCAAGCCAGCAACCGTTTCTTGGGTTGATGAGAGATTTCCCGTGTTTCAGGTTTGTTGTTCTGGCTCATGGCGCGCAATAGGTGACTGGACGAACAGGGGAGGCGCCTCCGCTCCGTCCTTCCGGATTTCCGAAATTCAAAATAAATGGGGCCGGTTTGTGGGCCGGCCCCATTGGGGTGAAATTAGCAGCCGACGATTCCAAATTCCGACAGGCTGCCAAGCCCCGCTACTCGCCTCAGGCGGCCACAGCCTCTTCGTTGGACACCTCCGCTTGCATGCGACGCAGGGCCGGGATGCAGGCGGGCGGGTCGGTCACGTAGCAACGGCCGGCGAACAGGTCGATAAAGCCGTCCCGGTACTTGGCGTCGCGAATATACAGGGAGAATGCGAACGGATAGGCCCAGAACACGTCCAGCAGCACCTGGGCGTTGTCCATGCCCAGTTCGCAGTACTTCATGTGTTCCTCGAAGGGGTTGACCATGTCGGCGGTCTTGCCGCCCAGGTAGTCGGCGATGGCATCGCCGGCCTTGCGGCATTCCACCAAGGTGAAGTGCAGGCCCAGGGAAAAGATCGGATCGACGAAGCGGTGGGCATCGCCGACGCAGATGTAACCGGGACCCGCCCAATCGGGAATCTGGTAGGAGTAGTTGGCGCAGGAATGGGCGTCTTCCACCATTTCCGCATCCACCAGGCGATTTGCCAGCTCCGGGTTGAGCGTCATCATTTCCCGCTTCAGGAAGGTCTTCATGTCTTCCCGGCTGGAGCGGAAGTACTCGGCGGGGGTCACCACGCCAATACTGACCAGTTCGTCGTTGATGGGGATCATCCAGGCCCAGTGATTGCGCTTCTGATAGAAGATGATGGTGTCATCGGTCTTCAGGTTGGCATCTTCGCCGGGCTCCGGGCGCTTGACGTTCTTGAAGTGGGAATAGATGGCCAGTTGCTTGGCGTACTTGCCCATCTGGCGTTTGCCGGTGATGCCCTTGTTGCTCAGGAAGGTGTGTTGGCCGGAAGCATCGGCCACCATGTCGGCGTGGATCTCGTGCAATTCGCCTTCCGGGGTCTTGTAGGTCACACCACAGGGCACGCCCTGCTCGTTCTTCAGCACATCGACGGCGGTGCCCTTGATGGTCTTGATGCCCTTGTCCACGCAGACGTCCAGCAGCATCTTGTCGAAATCGGAACGGCGAACCTGCCAGGTGGGCTGGGCAAACAGTTCGTTGGTGTCCTTCTTGCGGCCCATGACCGGGACGTAGAAGCTGTTGCGGCCATCGGTCCCGTAGACCATGGTGCCGTACTTGATGGGGTACTTGAACTTGGCCATTTCCTCTTCCAGACCCAGGGCGCGTACCGAGGCGCCACACTCTCCGGTCATCGACTCGCCCACATGCAGGCGGGGGAAGCTCTCCTTCTCGAGCAGGATGGTCTCGATACCATGCTTTTGCAGCGTAATGGCAAGACCGGTCCCCGCGGGACCACTGCCGACAATCACAACCTGGGTCTTCATCGCACAACCTCCCTTCAATTCAGTTGAAAATATCTATAAATCCACTTTTCAGAGTCGAAGCTGACGCCCTGCAAGAGGGAGTGATCAATCAAGTACAGGCACAACGTTGCGTACATAAGCAATACGTGTGCCTGTCGAGGTTGGCGCCTTTCTGTCAAGAATTGTAAAGATATCTACAAAAATAGTACAAGCATACCGATGGCTGTGGGCGTCAAATTTTCGTCATAAATGACGAATTCTCGTCGTAGTTAAATTCGCTTGCCGGAGGGGGAGCAGTCGCCGTGAATTTCATGGCAGTCAATCGATCGCAAGGCTGGTGGAGCGTGCTATAAACATTAGCGTTTGCTTATATAAGAGAGGTCGGCATGCTTGCCCAGGATAAAATTCGGATCGCCCAGGACGCCTATGACAAGGCACTGAAATACGAGATCGACTTCGGTTGCTGTCCGCAATGCGTGCTTTCGGCGGTGCAGGAGACGATAGGCATCATCGACGATGCCACCATCAAGGCCAGCCATGGTCTCTCCGGCGGTGGCGCGCTGAGTGGTCAGGGCGCCTGCGGCGCATTGACCGGCGGGTTGATGGCGCTCAGCGCAAAACGTGGTCGCGATCGGGACAAACTCGACAAGGGCCGGTTCATCGGCAATTTCCAGAAAGGCAAAGAACTGGTCGAGCGCTTCAAGAACGAATTTGGCGGCGTGACCTGCGAGGAATTGCAAAAACAGTTTACCGGCCGTACCTACGACATGTGGAAGCCCGAGGAATACAAGGAATTCAGCGATGCGCGCGGTCTGAAATGCGCGCAGGCCACGGCCAGCGTGACGCGCTGGGTGGTGGAAATGCTGTAGAAGAATCGGACGCGGATCGTGTCGACATCAGTGGTCGGCGCGCGCGTCGGGCTATGGCAGGGCCCGCCGATTTGCTCGCGCTCAACGTGTCTATCGAGGCGACTGGTGCTGGTAAACAGGGACGTGGACAGGCTGGCGGCGGCTTCGATTGAGGTGGTGCCGGCATGGGCTGTCTCGAGATGGCGAAGTTGCCCCGGGGTTGACTGAGGTTATAGAGAAACCAGATACTCCAAACGGTCAAGACAGTCTGAATTTTTTCCTCCGGCTTTGGGGGTGCGGTTAACCATCATCACGGACCAAAACAAGGAGAAGAATCCGTGACTCGTGAAGTCGAAGAACAGGGCGGTGTTGTCGATACGCCTCGGGATCTTGTCGCCGCCGAGTCGCGCATCGCCGAACTGGAAGCGGTGGGCGCGGAATACATGCGGGTGGTCGAGGATCTGCACTTGCATCAGGAAGAGTTGCGCGCCCAGAACGACGAACTGCGCTCGGCGCAACAGGCTGTGGTCGAAGCGGGGCGGCGCTACCAGGATCTGTTCGACTATGCGCCGGTAGCCTATTTCCAGCTCGATGAGCATGGCGTCATCGAGGAAGTCAATTTCACCGCTTGCCAGTTGCTGCGGGAGAATCGGTCTGGCCTGTTGCAACGACCGATGCGGCTGCATGTGCCGGCGGAGCATCGCTTCGCCTTTGATTCGTTTCTGGTCGACGCGGCGGCTGGACGCCGTGCCGCCACCACGGAACTGGCGCTACGGGTGCGTGATGGCGAACCTGTGCCGATTCAATTCACCTTGGTCTTGAGCCGAACCAATGGCAAGCCGCATTACCGCCTCAGCGCCCAGGATATCCGCGAGCGTCGCCAGGCCGAGGAACAACGGCGTCTGGCCGCCACCATGTTCGAGGAGAGCAATGAGGGGGTGCTGATTACCGATCCTCAGGGCGTCATTCAGCGGGTCAATCGCGCCTTTACCGTGGTGACGGGCTATAGCGAGGCGGACGCGCTGGGCCACACGCCTTCCATGCTTGCATCGGGGCGCCATGAAGTCGGTTTTTATCAGGACATGTGGGACCGCCTGGTCCGGACCGGGCACTGGATGGGCGAAATCTGGAACCGGCGCAAGAATGGCGAGATCTACCCGGAGTGGCTGAAGATCAACGCGGTGCGTGATGCGGAGGGCGCGGTTCGGCATTTCGTGGGTATCTTCAATGACATTGGCGATCACAAGCTGACCGGGCAGGATGTCGAGCGTTTCGCCTTTTATGACAACCTCACCGATCTGCCCAATCGGGTGCTGTTCGTGGAACGGCTCAAGCACGCGCTGATCCGCTCGCACAGAGACCACCGCCAGGTGGTGTTGCTATACCTGGACCTGGATCGGTTCAAGTCGATCAACGATACTCTGGGTCACCAGACCGGCGATCTGCTGCTGCAACAGGTTGCCGCGCGTCTGAGCCAGGTGGTGCGAGCTCACGATACGGTGGCACGGCTGGGCGGGGATGAGTTCACGGTGCTGCTGGGCGATATGGAAGATCACGCGATCGCGCTGGAAACCGCGCGGCGCGTGGCGGAGAACATACGCGAACAATTGGCGCGGCCATTTTTCCTGGCGGGCAGGGAAGTGGTTACCGGCAGCAGCATCGGCATCGCGGTCCACCCCCAGGATGGAGACACCTATTCCGATCTGGTCAAGCACGCCGACATCGCCATGTATCACGCCAAGCAAAATGGCGGCAACGGCCATGCATTCTTTTCCGCCGAGATGAATGCGCGAGTGGTGCGCCGGGTGGCGCTGGAGACCGCCTTGCGTCTGGCCTTGCGCCGCGAGGAGTTGAAACTGGTCTATCAACCGGTGGTGGATGCGGAAAACATGCGGGTGGTGGGGGTGGAGGCGCTGCTGCGCTGGGATGGCCCGGACGGGCCGGTTTCTCCGCTGGAATTTTTGCCGGTTCTGGAGGATCTGGGCCTCGGCCATGATGTGGGCCGCTGGGTGTTTTCCCTAGCCAGCCGTGAAGTGCGGAACTGGCGTTTTTCCGGCGCCGTTGACCTCTGGTTGTCGGTGAACCTTTCGCCCCAGCAGTTGTATCGCATGCGGGTGGACTGGTTGCGAGAAGCGCTGGAAATCTCGGGCTTGTCTCCGACTCGGCTGGTGGTGGAAGTGACCGAGGATCACTTTCGCCATCATCCCGACGCGATCATCGAGAGCCTGCAAGAAATCCGGGAAATGGGCGCCCATGTCGCCTTGGACGATTTCGGCACCGGCCATTCTTCATTGGGGCGTCTGCGGCATTTTCCGATCGACATCGTCAAGCTGGACAAGAGTTTCGTCAACGGTTTGCCGCATGACGTCAAGGATCTGGCCATCGTCAACACGGTCATCACCATGGCGCGTCATCTCGGCATGGTGTTTCTCGCCGAGGGCGTCGAGAACCAAGGCCAGTTGGAGATGCTCAAGGCTCAGGGTTGCAGGCTGATTCAGGGTTACTTTTTTGCCAGACCGATGCCGGGAGAAGAATGCGCGCGCTGGTGCGCTGATTTTTCCGAGCGGGTCTGAACCACGGAGCCTGAGACATGGACCAGGAGTCCCCCAGTTATTACGTTTGCGTCGGCGCTTCCGCCGGCGGCCTGGAGGCCATCGAGGCCTTCTTCAAGCACATGCCGTCCGACAGTGGCCTGGCCTTCATCGTGGTTCAGCATCTGTCGCCGGATTACAAGAGTCTGATGGCGGAACTGCTGTCCAAGCACACCCGCATGCCGGTGCGGCGGTCCGAGGACGGCATGCCGATCGAGGCCGATCACGTCTATCTGATTCCGCCGAAGAAGAATCTGACCATCTTCCACGGCAAGCTGCTGTTGTCGGACCAGGATCCCAGCCGCGGCGTGAACCTGCCGATCGACATCTTCATGCGCTCCCTGGCCGAAGACCAGGGTGAGAAGGCCATCGCCATCATCCTGTCCGGCACCGGCTCGGACGGTACCCGAGGTATCCGCGCCGTCAAGGAACAGGGTGGCATGATCATGGTCCAGTCGGAGGAGTCGGCCAAGTTTGACGGCATGCCCAAAAGCGCCATCAACACCGGCCTGCCCGACTTCATCCTGGCCCCCGAGGAGATGCCCCGGCTGCTGCAGTCCTTCGTCAAACATCCCTATGCCGCCAAGGTTGAAGGCGCGCCGGTGCTGGTGACCGACGAGGATGCCCTGACCCGCATCTTTGCCCTGCTGCGTGAAAGTTCCAAGCTGGATTTCACCTTCTACAAGCCCAGCACCGTGGTACGCCGAATCGAGCGGCGGATGACCGTCAACCAGATTCAGGAGCTGCGCGATTACGCCCGTTTCCTGGAGCGTTATCCGGTGGAGGTGAACACCCTGTACCGGGAGCTGCTGATCGGCGTCACCAGCTTTTACCGGGACCGGGAAGCCTGGGAATACCTGGGCGAGGAAGTGCTGCCCGAATTGATCAAGCGCTGCGACGGCAAGGAGCTGCGCTTCTGGGTCGCGGCCTGTTCAACCGGCGAGGAAGCCTACACCCTGGCCATGGTCAGCCGGGAAGCCATGGAACGTGTCGGGATCATGGTTGACGTCAAGATCTTCGCCACCGACGTGGATCGGGATGCGGTGCTGCGGGCCGGCAATGGGGTCTATCCGGAAAGCATCGTCGCCGATCTGTCACCGGAACTGCTGGGCAAGTATTTTCAGCGCAAGGATGACAACTTCCACATCGCCAGGCGCATCCGGGAAATGGTGGTTTTCGCGCCGCATAATCTGCTCAAAGATCCGCCTTTCACCAACATCGACTTGATCTCCTGCCGGAATCTGCTGATCTATCTGCAACCGGTGCTGCAGAAGAAGGCGCTGGATCTGTTCAGCTTCTCGCTGAATCCGGATGGCGTGTTGTTCCTCGGCAGCAGCGAAACGGTGGGCGACTCCGCCGATCTCTACGACCCGCAGCAGGTCAAGCTGCGCATGTTCCGCAGCCGGGGCAAGCGACGCTTGCACGACAATCAGGAGATCGGCGCCTACGGTCATGTCGGCGTATCCACGCGTCCCCGGCGGTTGAGCCAGCGCGGAATGCTCAGGGCCGGCGAAGAGGAGCGCTTGCTGGGGCGTCTACTGGATACCCTGAGCGGCGATTTTCTGCCGCTTACCCTGGTGGTCAACGAGGCGCTGGAACTGCTGCACGTGCTGGGCGACGCGGAAGGCTATCTGCGCATGCCATCGGGCAAGATGCACACCGACATCACCCGGCTGGCGACCAAGGATCTGGCCATTCCGCTGGCCACCGGTTTGCAGAAAGTGTTCAAGAGCGGGGAAGATGCGTCCTATACCAATGTCCATATCAAGGGGCGGGAAAGCACCCAGGTGGTGCATATGCACATTCGGCCCTTGGTCGAGAAGAAAGGTCAGCCCAGCCTGGCCGTTGTGCTGATTGAACCGGTGGACGTAAAACCGGCGTCCAACTCGGCCTCGGTGGTCTATGACCTGGATCGGGAGGCGGAGCAGCGTATCCGCGACCTGGAGGCGGAGCTGCAATTCACCCGGGAAAATCTGCAAGCCACGGTGGAGGAACTGGAAACCTCCAATGAAGAACTGCAGGCCACCAACGAGGAACTCCTGGCCAGCAACGAGGAATTGCAAAGCACCAACGAAGAGTTGCAATCGGTGAACGAGGAACTCTATACCGTCAACACCGAGTATCAGACCAAGATTGTCGAACTTTCCCTGCTCAACAATGATCTGGACAACCTGATTTCCGGCACCGGCATCGCCACGCTGTTCCTCGACGAGGAATTGCGGGTGCGCCGCTATACGCCGAGTCTCACCCATCTATGCCGCATCACCGATCGCGACATTGGCCGCTTTCTGGGCGAACTCAGCCACCAGATCGCCGATGTCGATCTCCCGGCGCTGGCGCGCAAGGTTCAGATCGAGCGGCAGGCCCGGGAAATGGAAGTGCGCACGCACGATGGTCGCTGGTTCCTGCTGGAATGTCATCCATACCGCATCGGCATCGAGTCCACCGGCGCCGTGATCATCAATCTGGTTGCCATCACCGGCTTGAAAAAGGCTCAGTCGGCGCTGGAAGACAACCAGCTGCACTTTCGTCGGCTGTTCGACGAAGCGCCGCACATCATCTGCCTGCTGGACGAGACCGGCTTGTTGAAGGACAGCAATGCCTACGCGCGGGAGGCGCTGGGTTACGAGCCGGCGGAGATGGCCGCCATGCAAGCGCTGGATCTGGTCCACGAGGACGATAGGCAGACCGGTTGGCAAAATCTGCAACAGTTGCTGTCTGGTTCCATGCTCAATGGCGTACCGTGCAGTGTGCGCGCCAAAAACGGCGAGCGCATCCCGGTGGAGGTGAGCGGCGTGCCTGAGATCCATGAAGGCAAGGTCACCGGGGCCAGGGTGGTGCTGCGCGATCTGCGGCAAAAGCCGGCGGAATAGGTCGATGATCTCCGGTCGCCGACTCGTGCCGGCGGCCGGTGGGCCGGCCAACGCGGGAATCGGACAGAGGGGAAGCGTATGTGGTTCATCGGAGCTTTGCTCGGGGGACTATTGTTTGGGGTGATGTGGTCGGAGGCCTGGTTGCTTGGGGCGCTCATCGGCGGTGTCGGCGGCGTTTTGTTGAACCGCTGGCGGAGCGACGGTTCGCCCGACCAGCCGGATCGCTTGCTCAAGGTTGAACAGCAGTTGAGTGTTCTGGCCGATGAACTGCGCCAGGTGCGGCAACGGCTGGCCGCGCTCGAACCAGACGAGGCGACGCACGATCAGGCGACGCCCGCGCCGGTCACAGCGCCGGCACCGGAAACGCCAGCCACGGCGCCGACCGTCAGCCAGGACGAACCCGCGCCGCCTT
>JAGUXX010000286.1 GCA_020061585.1 Betaproteobacteria bacterium
AACCGCGGCGATATCGAACCTCGAATCGGTGCGCAGCTTGATCGAAGATCTGCAAGCCATGGGCTGTCGTTTCTCGCTGGACGATTTCGGCAGCGGACTGTCGTCGTTCGCCTATCTGCATAATCTGGGTGTCGATTACCTGAAGATCGACGGCGCATTCGTGCGCGACATGACGCGTGATCCAGTCGATGCGGCGATGGTCGAAGCGATCGCCAAGGTCGCGCGCATCATGGGTATCCAGACCGTGGCCGAGTTTGTCGAGGAACAGGCCACAGCCGAGGCTTTGCGGGCCTTGGGGGTGAATTACGGCCAGGGCCACTACTTCGCCGCCGCCCGGCCGCTGGCGGTGTTGTGCGAGGAACTGGCGGCGCGGCGCTGAACCTTCGCAGTTGGTCGCTCAGCCGGCGGGCAGGGCGATCTTGCCGTCCTTGCTGTATTGGTAGTCGTGGAACACGTGTTCGGCGGAGAGCAGGGCGAAGTTGCCGTCCGGCTGTTTGACCGAGGTGTCTTTCAGGCGATAGGTATATTGCCCGCAGGTCCAGATATCGAAGTCGCGCATGTGGGTGCACAGGCAGGTTTTGTCGTACACCTTGATTTTTTTCTCGCCCGGATGGTCGGCAACCGCGCGGTTGTAGGCGTCGATATAGGCGCAGCGGCCATTGGCGTCGAGCAGGTAACCGAACGACTCGCAATTCGGGTGGGTGCCGGCGCCGATGCCGGGGCTGCTTTTGATCATGCGCATCGGATAGCCGGTGGGCGAGATGCCGTTGACCTCGATATCGTCTTCGTCAGCCTTGAAATATTCCTGTTTGATCGGGTCCGGCAGGCCGCATTCATGGGTAACGGTGAAACGTGTGGCGACCTGGAAGGCGGCGGCGCCGTGTTCCAGAAAGGCCGTGGCGTCGCTGCCGGTGAAGATGCCGCCGGCGGGAATCAGCGGAATGTCGAGTTGTTCGGCTTGCAGCCAGGTCTGGATTTCACCGACGATGCTGGCCAGATCATGCTGCGCCCAGTCCATGCCGAAGCCCAGGTGGCCGCCAGCCAACGGACCTTCGATGACGACGTAGTCGGGCAGGCGCTGGGTGCGAGCGTTTTTGCGGATGAACAACTGCAAGGCGCGCAGGCTGGAGACGATGATGCCCAGGTGGGCGTCACGAAAGCGGGGATGCTCCGCCATCAGGCCGAACGAGCCGAGATGCAGTCCCGCCGCCAGCGTGATGCCGTCGATGCCGGCATCCAGGGCGGCGTTCAAGCGCACCTTCAGGGTTTCCTTGGGCGCGTTCATGGTCAGCTTTTCCATGACATTGATGAACACCATGCCGGAGCCGTGCTTGGCATCCATCGCGCGCCGCACATGCATGCGGGTGGCTTCCTCAAGCTCGCCGAGATGGAACTTGACCAGGGTCTTGTCGGCCAGATTGGTGACGTTGGCCTTGTACAGCTTGAGCTTGTCCTTGACGAAACGGGTCTTGAAATGGCGGTCGATGACGGTAGGCGCCATGGCGTCGGAAATGTGTCCGACACCCCCCAGACGCGCGGCCTCCAGCGCCAGTTCGACGGTCGAGATATCGACCCCCATGCCGCCGATCATGATCGGCACCAACTCGTGACGGCCTAAGCGGAAGCGGAAATCATCCACGCATTTCATGTTGATCCTGGGGCAAAAAAGTGCCGGGAAAGGCTGGAAGAGACGGCCAATCGTCGACGGTGAATAAGAAATTTTCGCAAGAGCGGCATGATAAGCGTTATGACAGCCGCCAGCCAGCCGGTCCGGTCGGCTTCCTTGCCTGCCGTCAAGCGGCCCGCTATAACGGCGCATGGCAAAAATTGCATCCAATTACGTCTGTTCCGCGTGTGGCGGCCAGACCAGCAAATGGCAAGGCCAGTGTCCGCACTGCATGGCCTGGAATACTTTGACCGAATCGCTGCGCGAAGCCAAGCCAAGCCGTTTCCAGGCGCTGGCGGCAAATGGCGAGGTGGTTCGCCTGTCGGCGGTGCAGGCGATCGATACGCCGCGCCTGGCGACCGGCATGGCCGAGTTCGACCGTGTCCTCGGCGGCGGTCTGGTCGGCGGCGGCGTGGTGCTGATCGGCGGCGACCCCGGCATCGGCAAATCGACATTGTTGTTGCAGGCCTTGGCCGAGCTCAGCGCGCGCTGCCGCACCCTGTATGTCAGCGGTGAAGAATCCGCCGCGCAGATTGCCTTGCGCGCGCGTCGGCTTGGTCTGAACGCCGATATTCCGCTGTTGACCGAAATCCGCCTGGAAGCGATTTTCGCCACGCTCAAAGCCGAACGCCCGGAGGTGGCGGTGATCGATTCGATCCAGACCGTCTATACCGACCAGTTGCAATCGGCGCCCGGCAGTGTCGCGCAAGTACGCGAATGCGCGCAGGAACTGACCCGCCACGCCAAACAATCCGGCATCACCATCCTGCTGGTCGGCCACGTCACCAAGGAAGGCACGCTGGCCGGCCCGCGGGTGCTGGAACATATCGTCGATACCGTGCTGTATTTCGAGGGCGATACCAGTTCCAGCTTCCGCCTGGTGCGCGCCTTCAAGAACCGCTACGGCGCGGTCAACGAGCTCGGTGTGTTCGCGATGACCGACAAAGGCCTGAAGGGGGTGTCCAACCCCTCAGCGCTGTTCCTGAATCGCGATGAACGCGAAGCGCCGGGTTCCTGCGTGGTGGTGGCACAGGAGGGGACGCGGCCGTTGCTGGTGGAAATCCAGGCGCTGGTCGATGCCGCGCATGCGCCCAATCCACGTCGCCTGACGGTCGGCCTGGATGGCAACCGTCTGGCCATGCTGCTTGCGGTACTGCACCGACATGGCGGCATACCCTGTTATGACCAGGATGTGTTCGTCAACGCCGTCGGCGGGGTCAAGATCACCGAACCGGCGGTCGACCTGGCGGTGGCCATGGCGGTGGTGTCGTCACTGCGCAACAAGCCGATCCCGCACAAGCTCGCGGTATTCGGTGAAATCGGCCTGACCGGCGAGATACGACCGGTGCAACGCGGTCAGGAACGTCTGAAAGAAGCCGCCAAACTTGGCTTCACCCAGGCCCTGTGCCCGAAAGCCAACCTGCCGAAAGGCAAGGACGCCAAGATTGCCGGCATGGAGGTGGTGGGGGTCGGGAGTCTGGCCGAGGCGTTGGAATTTTTTCGGGGGGGCTGTAGGCGGCGATTTTCAGCAGCTTTGCCGGGCTTTGTCGCAGAAACGACAAGCCGGGTATCCATCCATGCGTCTGATCAACCCGAATTAATCGATAAATAACAATGGGTTGATTCTGTTTTGCGGCAATCGTCGCGGGTTGGCATCGATCCTGCAAAGCCACGCTAACCCCATTCAGGCCTGGCGATTTCATGTATTCCGTTGATCAACATTCCATCCTGTCCGCACACCGGGGCGCGCCATGAAACTGACGCTCGAACGCGCGCATGCCGAAGCGTTGGCCGCGGCCATTCCGGAACTGGCTGATCTGCGAGAGCAACTGCGCTTCGGCAATCGCGCCGAAGTGGCCTTCAGCCGTTTGTCGGAGCCCGCCCTGGATCTGCTGGAAGCGCGCTACCGGCAAGGCAGCCCGGATTTGCAGGCGCGCGCCGCGCAACTCGCCACTCTGCGTCAGGCGATGGCCGACGATGGCGAACGCTTCGACGCGGATAACCTTGAAATGCTGCTGCCGGCCATCGCCCGTTATCTGGTGACCGATGCCCGGCGCGGCTGGCTGTTCAGTGCCGGGGTCACCGGCAAGCCGTTGGCCTGGGTGGTCACCCGGCTGGACTTCACGCCGCCTTCGGATGAAGAAACCGGCAAGGTGCTGATCGAACTCAAGGCCAACGCCAGGGCGCGCATGGCCAACACCACGATACGCATCGTCGCCGCCGACATCGCCGATCGCACGCTGGGCGAAATCTTCGCCGCCAAAGGCTATGTCAAGGAAACCTCGGCGTTGTTGGCTGCCTACGATGCCACCGCCGCGCGTTACTTCGACTGGCGGGCACGTTACGGCGAACAGTTTTCCGGGCGCGGTACCGGCTATTTCGCCGAGAACCCCACCGCCACCCATCGCGACAACGACTGGTCGCGCAAGGACGTGGTGGTGCTGTCGTCGAGCGGCGGCAGCGCGCGCCTGGTGAACGACGAGGGCATCCTCGGCGAACGCGTGCTGGCGCTGGACGCCAGCGGCGACATCCTCGGCAAATATCTGCGCCGCGCCGCCAAGAGCCTGCGCTACAAGGCCGACGACGCGGTCGAAGCCAGCCAGGGAGAAATTCCGCCGGGCATGTTCACCGAACTGCCGGTGCACTTCTATCTGCTGATGTTCCACCTCGACCTGCATCATTATCTGTGGGTGCATGTCGACAACATGCAGCTCTACCGATACCAGCCGGAACTGAAGGACAAACTGGTGCTACCGCCGGAGCAGACCGATCTGATCGACATCCTCACCGCCGAGATGGACGTGCTGATGGACGACATCGTCGCCGGCAAATCCGGCGGCACCACGGTGCTCTGCGCCGGCCCGCCCGGCGTCGGCAAGACGCTGACCGCCGAGGTCTACGCCGAGATCATTCGCCGCCCGCTGTACCGGGTGCATTCCGGCCAGCTCGGGCTCAACGTCGCCGCCATGGAAACCGCCCTCAAGGACGTGCTCACCCGCGCCCAACGCTGGGGTGCGGTGATGCTGATCGACGAAGCCGACGTCTACATCAAGCGGCGCGACGACAACATCACCATGAACGCCGTGGTCGGCGTGTTCCTGCGCGTGCTGGAGTATTTCAACGGCCTGCTGTTCCTCACCACCAACCGGGTCGACGACATCGACGAAGCCATCGTCTCGCGCTGCATCGCGCTGATCCGTTTCCACCCGCCGCATCGGGAAGATCGGCGCAAGATCTGGCAGGTCATGGGCGAACAATTCGCCCTCGATCTGGCGCCGGAACTGGTCGACCAACTGGCCGACAGCTTCCCCAAAGCCTCTGGTCGCGACATCAAGGGGCTGGCCAAACTGACCGCGAAATACTGCAACCAGAAACAGGTCGGACCCAGCCTGGAAGTGTTCAAACGCTGCGCGGTGTTTCGTGGGCTGGACCTGGAAGCGACCAGCGATTAGGCCGCGCGAGTCGCAACTTCAGAGGCTGATGGCCGAAACGCGTGGCGGTCAGTATTGATGGATCGTTCGGCGCCATTGCCACAGCCAGCGACTTGCCATCAAGTTCCACCACCATCGGCTTGAACAACCGCTGTTGCGGGAGATGCAACTTCATTGCAGCCGCCTCGCCATATGTCTCGGCCTTGGGATCGTGCATGGCGTTGGAACTGGATGCGGGTGGGTGGTTACATCCGCAAACGGCCATGACCTGTCGCTCGGAACTATTCGCCATAGCTGCGTTCGTTCGGCATGATCGCTCCAAAGCAGCCATCATGCGGGTTCTGGGGCACGCGCACTAGAGATCGCCGGTATCAAGGTCTCCGACCTCGATACCGTCCCTGCTGTCGACCCTTTCGCCGCTTCGAATTGTTGTGACAGCGGCAGGTTATTCGGGATCGAAGTTTGGTCGAGTTTTCGAAATGGCTTGCCCAGCTTTTTCCTGGAAGAAGCGTAACACCGGATTGAATATATCAATATGATATAGTCGGTCCATGCATATTATCTCCATCAAGATGCTTCGAGAGTTCTGGCAGAAACATCCCGCAGCAGAGAATGCCTTGCGCCAGTGGCATTCGATCGTGGAGAGTGCCGACTTCCGGGATTTCAGTCATATCAAGGAGTTCTACAACGCCGCCGACTATGTTCCGCCCTTTGTCGTCTTTGATGTGTCGGGTAATAACTATCGAGTCGTTGTCGTCGTGCAGTACCGGGCGAAACGCGTGTACGTCCGGGAAGTCATGACGCATCGTGAGTACGATGTCTGGTGCAAACGCTACCGAAAGGGAATGATCTGATCATGCAAACAGCACAAATCCAATTTGATATTCGCGCCATCCAGTCCTCCTGGGCTGAGTTGGATTCGATGGTGCATCTTCGGCCGATTCACGACCAGACCGGGTACGACCAGATGGTCGCCCTGATGAACACGCTGCTGGATGAGATTGGCGAGGATGAAGACCATGTGCTCTCCGGTTTGCTCGAACTGGTGGGCGATGTTGTCGCTAAGTACGAGCGTGAGCATTACGCCATCGAACCCGCGACCCCGCGGGATTCACTGCGTTTTCTGATGGAAGCGCGAGGGCTTGCCCAGGAAGACTTGAGCGCCATTGTGCCGCAAAGCAACCTTTCTTCGATATTGTCTGGGAAGCGCAAAATCAGCGCAACGCTGGCGGGTAAGCTGGGCAAGTTCTTTGGAGTCAGTCCGGCCTTGTTTATCCCGAGCTAGCAGGATGATCATGGCACTCTGTTTGGCTTTACCGGCACAACTGGCGTAGCCAGATTGCTGATCGAGACGCCGCCGCCGGACTGTGGATAAGCATGGTCCGGGCCGGGTAGTCAAAATCCCCAACCTTACCCGCGCAACTTCAGCCGGCTTGCCGACGAAATCGGCGCGAGCTTTGAGGCCGGTTGAGATGGAAGGCTGGGATAAGTGCGGGCGCTCGGTCGCCTAGACGACACCGCCGTACTCCACGACCCTGGTGGCGGGTACGGAAATGACATTGCGCGGATCGGCGGCGGCTGGGCGCTGAGCTTATCCGCCTATTGGGCCGGGCTGCGTTTGAACAGGCGGCGCAACAGCCGCCAGGCACCCCAGCCGGCCGGCAGGACGATGACCAGCCAGGGCAGAGCCTGGACCAGGAACAACAGGGCGGCGGCCAGGCTGCGGGCGAAGGCATTGCCGACTTCCCCCCAGGCTTCCACCAGGGGTTGCAAGGCGCCGGTTTCGCCCAGCCGGCGAGTGGCTTGATAGTTGGCCTCCAGCAGGATCTTTTCGGTTTCGTTGGCGAGCACCCGGCGCTGGGCGGTCATGGCGTCCAGGTCGCTTTGTACCCGGGCGAGTTCCCGTTCGGTTTCCAGCACATCCTTCAGCGCGCCGGTGCGGGTGGCCAGCAGGCCGCGCAGGCGGTCGCGCAGTTCGGCCTGGTTTTTCAGGCGGGCTTCGATGTCGACCACCTGCATGGTCTTGTCTTCCCGTTCTACCCGGCGTTCGCTGATGCCGGTGTCGCCCATGGCGGTCATCAGCTTCGCCGCCCCGGGGCGGCCGACGCGCAGCAGCAGATGCGCCCGGACTGGCGCATGCACGGATTTGCTCAGGCTGGCGCCCAGCACTTCGCAGTCGCTCCGACAGAGTTGCAGGTGGGCCTGCCAGCGGGCTTCGATGTCCGCTTCGGGGAGTTCGTAGTTCCAATACTGGCGCTCGGCCAGGTATTTCGGCGTGGCTTCCGGGGCTGTGCCGGTGGCTGCTTCCGGTGCCATCGCGCGTTGCGCCATGCCGGCATCCATGGCTTCGGCCGCCATGGGCGCTGCCGCCGGCATGGCCGCTTCTTGTTCGTGACCGCAACCGGCCAGCACAGCCAGGAGCAGGGCGAAGCCGGTCAGGCGGGAGACAAGGGTGGCAAGGCTGGGCATGGTGGGGGTTCGGTTGGGGATAAAGCGGCAGGATAGTGCCAAAGGGCAGGGCGTGCCATGGGCGTTGACGCGGCGTTTTGGCGGGTTGGGTGATTTGTCCAGCGTTTGCCGCACGTGACCCGCATTCAACGCATAATTTGCGTTCGCTACAAAGGTTTGGGTCAGTGTCATCGGGAGTCAGCCATGCGTTGGAATCGAAGTCGTGCCAGTCAGAATGTGGAAGATCGTCGCGGTCAAGGTAGTCGGGGAAGAATCGGTGCGGGCAGCATTGGTCTGGGTACGGTGGCCATCGCGGTGATCGCGATGTTGCTCGGAGTGGACCCGAGCACTGTACTGAACCTGGTCGGCGGTCTGAATGAACCCACTGCGCAATCGCCAAGCGCGCCACCACCTGCCGATGACGAAGCTGCGCGCTTCATCAGTCATGTACTCGGTGATACCGAAGACACCTGGCGCATGCTGTTCGCCAAATCCGGCAAAACCTACCAGGACCCGAAGCTGGTGCTGTTTTCCGGGTCCACGGATACCGCCTGCGGACTCGGCCAGTCCGCCTCCGGTCCGTTTTATTGCCCGGGCGACCACAAGGTTTACATCGACCTGGTGTTCTTCAAGGAACTGGGCAGCCGCTACGGCGCCCCGGGCGATTTTGCGCAGGCCTACGTCATCGGCCATGAAGTCGGCCATCACGTGCAAAACCTGCTTGGCATTTCCGGACAGGTCCAGACCGAACGCCAGCGCAGCGATCCGCTGCGCGCCAACCAGCTATCGGTGAAGCTGGAATTGCAGGCGGATTGTTTTGCCGGCGTTTGGGCGCATCACGCCGATCGCACCCGTCAGGTGCTCGAAGCAGGCGACGTCGATGAAGGCCTGAACGCCGCCACCGCGATCGGCGACGACCGCTTGCAGAAGCAATCACAGGGCCATGTCGTGCCGGACAGCTTCACCCATGGCAGTTCGGCGCAGCGCGTGCGCTGGTTCAAGCGCGGCATCGAAAGCGGCGATCCCGGCGACTGCAACACGTTCAAAGCGGCGCAGCTTTGAAACTGCTGTATCTGCAATACATCTGGGCGGCACCGGCTAGTCTGGTCGGACTCCTGCTGGCCGCCTCGCTGCTTGCGGGTCGCGGCTTGGGGCGTGGTTTGGATCGCGGACAGGCGCGGTGGCATAGCGGCGTGCTGGAAGTGGCGGGCGGTTTTCCGGGCTGGCTGCTGTCAAGGCGTTTGCCTTTCTCTGGCCCGGTAGCGGCGATCACCTTCGGCCATGTCGTGCTGGCCTGCTCGCCGGAAGCGCTGGCGGCAACCCGGCGGCATGAACGGGTGCATGTCGCGCAATACGAACGCTGGGGCGGCCTGTTTTTCCTCGCCTACCCGCTGGCCAGTTTGTACGCCTGGATACGCGGCAAACATCCTTATCTGGACAATGTGTTTGAAATCAAAGCACGGGGAGGAAAAGCGGCGGCGGCGAGGTAGCTGGAAGCAAGCGCGAAATTCACGGAGCAAATGCGGAAGTTCTGCTTTCGGAATTTTCTATATGCCTAATTCTGTCCTAACAGGGTGTTGAAAATCACAGCCATGCCTTCGGCTTTTACCGCCCCCCACGACAGATTTTTCCCTCCATGCGGCGTTGCGAGCTCTTGCCGTATCCCCCATCCGGCGGCGGGATCGGGCCTCGCCTGACGGCAAAATTCATCCGTTTTTTTGCGCCGGCAAGCGTGCAACACCACACTAGGAGCGGACTTCAGGCCGCCGCCAGCGCGCGCCGATCCGCCGCGAATTGACGCAGATATTTCAGCACCGGCAAAGTCGATGCGCTTTCCAGCGCCGTGTAACCGCCGCTGGTCTCCTTGGCGAGATCGGCGCCGGCCTGGACCAGGCGTTGCAGCACTTCCAGCTTGCCGGTGGAGGCGCTGTAGATGGCGCAGGTGGCGCCATTGACGTTCTGGTTGTCGACGTTGGCGCCGCGCGCGATCAGCAACGAGACCAGCTCCGCGTCGCCGTTGACGCAGGCGAACCACAGCGCGTGATGGTCGTCGTCGTTGACGTGGTTGGGGTCGGCGCCCAGCGCCAGCAGTTCTTCCACCAGCGCCCGTTCGCCTTTCAGCGCCGCCAGCATCAGCGGCGACATGCCGTTTTCGGCGCGGGCGTGGATGTTGTCGGTCGCGAAGCCCCAATGCACCAGCCAGGCCGCCAGATCCGGCCCCGGTTGGGCGGCCGGCGCGGGCTGGTTGTAGGCTTCCCAGGCCTGCCAGCCGCCGGTCAGGTTGTAGACCCGGCTGTAGCCGAAGCCGGCGATGAACTGGCAGATGTCGCGGCTGCTGTTGCCGCGATAGCAATAGACCAATATCGGCCGCTGCTGCTGCCGGTTCTTCATCAATTGCTTGATGGCCGCGTCGGACACCGGCTGGGCGCCGTCCAAGTGGCTGCGGGCGTAGCTGTTCGGGTCGCGGGTGTCGAAGATCAGCAGATCCTGTTCATTGCGCAGGGTTTCGAGTTCAGCGCAATCGAGGTCGTGATAGGCCATGGTCAGTCCTTTCCGATTCAGTGCATGGGCAGGGATGCCCGCAATAATTGTTTGAAGTCCTTCATCACCGGCTTCGGGATCAGTGCTTCGGCGCGCACCCGCCAGGCGTGGATGCGCTCCGCCAGCTCGGCGTCGGGCAGGTGGCTGGAAGCGACCAGGCGGGCGGCGGCGATGAGGGTGTGAACGGGTTCGCCCAGGTTCTGACCGGAGCGGTCCTTGATGACATCGTAAACGGCCGCCAGGGCGGTTTTTTCCGCTTCGCCCATCTTGCACTTGGCGTCCAGTATCTTGAGCATGATGGCGCTCACGCAATCCAGATGCAGTGGCTCGAAGGTGGTACGCCGCGCCCAGGCGGCGGCCGGATGCGGCAGGTCGCCGAGCGTTGCTTTCCGGGCGTCCCAGAGTTGTTTGAAGCGGCTGTCGAGCGCGGAGAGTTCCTGGTCGGTTTCCTCCAGTCGCGCCAAGCCGGCACGCGGCGCGAGGACGCCGCTCTGTAGTTCGGCTTTTAACTGCTCGCGATGCGCGTAGACCTCGGCGATGCGCTGTTTGACCTGCTGAATTTCCTGTTCCGGGTTCGACATTGTTCGCTGTACGAGCTTGGGTTCAGCCCTATACAGCAACATCCATACCAGTCGCGAAGTCCGCCGCGGATCAGGCTGTGGGCGGCATACCCGGACGTGGCGATTGTTCCGCTGCCGACATTCGTTGCCGTCTGGTGACCAAGGCAACAAACGGTGATGTTTTCCCGGTTCGAATGGTTTTGAATTCAGCTGGCGGCGCACAATATCGAAGACATGAAAACCACCGCCGAACCAGCGGCAAAGGAGACGTGATGAGGTATCCGGCGATAGTTCCGTTTCTGCAACTGCTGCTGTGTCTGGCGCCGCTGTCGCCGGGCGCGGCATATGCCGGCGAGTCGGCGGGCGTGCGGGTGGAAACTTTGCTGAGCGCGGACGCCAGCTGGAACGGACAGGTATTGCCCGTTTATCCCGAGGGACAGCCGCGGATCACCATACTGCGCATCCAGATCGCGCCCGGAACGCGATTGCCGATGCATAAACACCCGGTCATCAATGCCGGCGTGCTGCTCGGCGGCGAACTGACGGTGGTTGCCGAGGATGGCGCGACTTTGCGACTGAAGGCCGGTGACGCGCTGGTCGAATTGGTCGACACCTGGCATTACGGCCGCAATGACGGCGATGTTCCGGCCGATATCGTGGTGTTCTACGCCGGCACGGCGGACCAGGCGATTACCGTTACACGGGCAACACCGCACTAGTGTGGTGTCTCACTAATGCCTTTACATATATCCGTTAATGGCTATCCTATTAGCACCGGGTGTTCGGAGGGGAGTGGGATGGCACGAGAGCCG
>JAGUXX010000140.1 GCA_020061585.1 Betaproteobacteria bacterium
CGCATCACGTCGCCCCAGACTTCCGCCAGGGTGCCGACGCCACCGGCCACCAGCGCCGCGTAAAGCACGAAGGCGGCCAGTTCGCCGCCGGTCAGCGTGCCGTCGGCCACCTGGCGCGCGCCGATCCACAGCACGAAGATGATGGTGCCCATCACGGCGGTGATGATCAGCGCGCTGAGCGCCGCCCGCACCCGGGTGCGTTTGATGGCGGTCACAAAGCTGATTTCCGTGCGTTCGGCGTAGCGCGCGGCTTCCTGGCGTTCGTGGGTATAGGCCTGGACCGTGGGCATGGCGTTGAGGATTTCGCCGGCCAGGGCCGAGCTGTCGGCGATGCGGTCCTGGGTTTCCCGCGACAGCTTCTTGACCTGGCGGCCGATGACCAGGATGGGCAGTATCAGCAGGGCCATCAGCCCCAGGTTCAGGGAGAACAGATACAGGCTGGTGACGGCCAGCATGATCATGCCGCCGACGAACTGGAACAGGCTGCGCAAGCCCATCGAGATGGAACTGCCGACCACGGTCTGGATCTGCGTGGTGTCGCCGGTCAGGCGGGACAGCACTTCCCCGGTCTGCAAGGTTTCGAAGAATTGCGGCGACTGCGACAGGACCCGCGCGTAAACGGCGCCGCGCAGGTCGGCGGTGACCCGTTCGCCCACCCACGACACCGTGTAAAAGCGCGCCGCAACGGCCAGCGCCCAGAAAACCGCCAGGCCGAACAGGGCGAGGAAATGGCCGTTCAGGCTGATTGCGCCGAGCACGCCGGCGCCCGACTGGGCGCGGTTGCCGAAACCGAAGTCGATGAGATCGCGAAACGCCAGCGGCACCAGCAGGATGGTCGCCGAACCGAGGCACAACAGCACAAAGGCCAGCGCCAGTCGCGCCCGGTAAGGCCGCAGGAACGGCCACAAGCCTTGCAGCGTCGACAGAGAACGCGGGTCGGTTGGCGGAGTGTGGGAGTCGCGACGCATGCGTCATTGTCCCGCATCCGGAACCGACCGGCTCCAGGATCAACTTTTCGACGACAATTACCGGAAAAACCAGACGCGAGGTCAGCCATGCACTATGTCACCTTGGGCAACAGCCCGCTGCGGGTATCCAGCATCTGCCTGGGAACCATGACCTTCGGCCAGCAGAACAGCGAGGCCGAGGCGCATCAACAACTGGATGCCGCGTTCAGCCAGGGCGTCAACTTCATCGATGCGGCCGAGATGTACCCGGTGCCGGCGCGCGCGGAAACCTGCGGGCGCACCGAACAATATGTCGGCAGCTGGCTGGCGCGGCAGGCGCGCGACACGGTGATCCTGGCGACCAAGGCGACCGGGCCGGCGCGCAGCCTGAGCTGGATACGCGAAGGCCAGCTCAATTTCAGCCGGACGAATTTGCGGCGGGCGCTGGAGGGTTCGCTGCGACGCCTGCGCACCGACTACGTCGACCTCTACCAGTTGCACTGGCCGGACCGCAACGTTCCGATGTTCGGCGGCTACCACTTCGATCCCGCGCAGGAACGCGACAGCGCGCCGCTGCGCGAAACGCTGGAAACCCTGGCCGAGTTGATCAAGGAGGGCAAGGTACGCGCCTGGGGGCCATCCAACGAGACGCCGTGGGGCTTGATGCGCTATTTGCAACTGGCCGACGAACTGGGCTTGCCGCGCCCGGTATCGGTGCAGAATGCCTACAGTCTGCTCAACCGTACCTGGGAACACGGGCTGGCGGAAATCGGCTATCGCGAACAGGTCAGCCTGCTGGCCTATTCGCCTCTGGGTTTCGGCTTTCTGACCGGCAAGTATCTGAAAGATCCACAAACGCCGGGCCGAGCCAATCTGTTCAGCGCTTTCGCCCAGCGCTACAGCAAGCCGAATACCGCCAAGGCGCTGGCGGCCTATGTGGCGCTGGCCGAGCAGCACGGTCTGACGCCCACCCAACTGGCGCTGGCCTTCGTCTATAACCGCTGGTGCGTCGGCAGCACCATCATCGGCGCCACCAGCCTGGCGCAATTGCGGGAAAATCTCGATGCGGCGGCGGTCAGCCTGTCCGCCGAAGTGCTACAGGCCATCGAACGGATCCACCTGGAATATCCCGATCCGGCGCCTTGAACCGCCGATTTTCGTCATTCCCGCCGGCGCGGGAATGACGGTCTTGCGTGGCGCCAATGACGCCAACGGTTCCCGCAGGCGGCGTCTTGTGCTCCAATTCCCCCCCTTCCGCCGCTGCATCGCGGAAAAATTGATGCGCAACAGTTGGCAGCACCATGAAAATCACCGTCAGTGAACTGATCGTCCAGTACCTGGAACGCCTCGGCGTCGAAGTCATCTTCGGCATGCCGGGCGCCCACGTGCTGCCGATCTACGATCAGTTGCGCGATTCGTCAGTGAAAAGTGTGCTGGTCAAGCACGAGCAAGGCGCGGCGTTCATGGCCGGCGGTTATGCGCGGGTGTCGCACAAAGTTTCCGCTTGTATCGCCACCGCCGGGCCGGGGGCGACCAATCTGGTCACCGGCATCGCCAACGCCTATGCCGAGCGCCTGCCGGTATTGATCATCACCGGCGAAACCTCGACCTACATCTTCGGCAAGGGCGGTTTGCAGGAAAGCTCCGGCGAGGGCGGCGCCATCGACCAGGGCGTGCTGTTTTCCAGCATCACCCGCTATCACAAGCTGATCGAGCGTACCGACTACCTCGGCCAGGTGCTCAACCAGGCCACCCGGGCGCTGTTGTCGCGCGAGCCGGGGCCGGTGTTGCTGAGCATTCCCTACAACGTGCAGAAGGAATGGGTCGACGCCGATGTGCTCGATCATCTGCACCTGGATCTGCGTCAGCCGGCGCAACCATCGCCGCCGATCGCGCCGGAGCCGCCGCCGGGCGCCGAGCTGGCGCAACTGGCCGAGCTGGTGCGGGCC
>JAGUXX010000113.1 GCA_020061585.1 Betaproteobacteria bacterium
GCATTCACCGTTGTGCAGCATCCACGTACTGAGTTGGTACTTGCCCCGACGAGGCGTTGATCTATGTTGTCGACGCCGTTTTAATCAGGCGGCGTGCATAGGCAGGTGTATGACGAAGCGGGTGAAACCGCCCTCCGACTCGGCTGTGATCTCGCCGCCGTGGACCTCGACGATGGAGCGGACGATGGCCAGTCCAAGTCCCACGCCTTCACCACCGGCGCGGCGCGCGGGGTCGCCGGTAAAGAAACGGTCGAACAGGCGGGGCAAATGCTCGGCGGGAATGGCGCCTTGGTTTTCTACCGTGACGACGGTGCCGGCGGTATCGCTGTCCAGCCTGACTGTCACGGTTCCGCCGGTCGGACTATGGCGAATGGCGTTCGAGAGCAGGTTGGACAAGGCCCGCCGCAGCATGAGCCGGTCGCCGACTGCGGTCGCTCTGCCGACAACCTGGAGCCGGATACCGCGCTCCTCGGCAAGGATGCCGTAAAACTCGACCAGTCTGCCCGCCTCGGCGGCCAGATCGATGCTTTCCTGGCTGGGGGCGATGAGCCGGTTGTCGGCCTTGGCCAGGAACAGCATGTCGCCGATCATCCGGGCCAGACGCTCGTATTCCTCAGCGCTGGATAGCAGTACCTCGCGGTATTCATCTGTGCTACGGGAGCGGCCAAGGGCCACATGGGTCTGGATAAGGAGATTGGATACCGGCGTGCGTAGTTCGTGGGCGATGTCGGACGAGAATTCCGACAGCCGCCGGAAGGACTCCTCCAGCCGATCCAGCATGGCGTTGAAGGCTGTGGCCAAGTTCTGAATCTCTGGCGGTAGGCCAGCCTTCGGCAGGCGTTCGTTGAGGCGACTGGCCGACAGGCCGGCCGCCATGTCGGTCATCCGACGCAGTGGCCGCAAGCCGGTATGGGCGGCTAGCCAACCGAGGCCGGCGGTCAGCAAGGCGGCCAGCGTCATGGCGATGACCAGCCCCTGCCGAAAAGCATCAATGAAGTGCAGGTGGTGGCTGATGTCGAGCACGATAGCGGCGGTGAGCGTCCGGCCATCGCCGGTCATTACGGGCGCTTTCAGGCCGCGATAGCCGCGTTCGCCTTCGCGCCAGGTGGTCAGGCCACGCTCCGCAGGTGCGCGGAAAAGCGCGGCCGGATAGTCCAGGTCGCGGCTGGCAAACCATTTGTTGCCCTGGGCATCGACCAGGGTAACCGAGAGCCCTTCGTGGCCGACCAGGGCGTCGTCCAGTTCCCTTGGCACCTCATCCATGGCCTCGGGTGAATTTGCCTTGGCCATCAGGTTGCCCACCAGGGCGAGCTTGCCTTCCAGTGCGTGCCGATCGATTTCCTGGAAATGGCGATCCACTGACCAGGCCACCAGCCAGCCTAGTCCGAGCAGGACCACCGTCACGCCAATGGCGAACAGCAAGCTGACGCGGGCAGTCAGCGACAAGGGTGTCATGGCGCGCTACCCGCGTTGGATAGGCAGGAACGGTTGAGCCAATAAAGCGCCTTCATTCGGTAGCCGACTGATTCGGCGCCAGAGTCAGGATTGCGCAACTGGTTTTCCTGGTTGCCAGGCAATCGCTGCCGCCAGGATCGTGCTCGAACGAGCACTGGCGTGCCTGAAGCATGTCCCAGTCCTCTTGACCATAGGCGTGACGTGGCAAATTGGGTGGAAAGTAAACGCAGCCAAAACAAAGTTCGTGAGGCTCGTCCGTCAATATTTGCATGATGATGCCGTTCCCTTCTTCCAGACTTGAGCAATACGCTAATGCTCATTCATATCCAATACATATCCCATACCACGCACGGTATGGATCAGCCGAGACGCAAATCCTTCATCGATTTTTGCGCGCAGACGGCGCACCGCGACATCAATCACGTTGGTATCGGAGTCGAAATTCATGTCCCACACCAGGGAGGCGATCAGCGACCGGGGCAGCACCTCGCCCTGGCGGCGCAGGAGCAGTTCCAGCAAGGCGAATTCCTTGGCGGTCAGGTCGATCTTCTTGCCGGCTCGAATGGCCCGTCGGCGCAGCAGGTCAAGTTCCAGGTCCGCGACCTTTAGCACGGTCGGTTCCAGACCACCTCGGCCCCGGCGCAGCAGGGTGCGCACGCGCGCGAGCAGTTCGGCGAAGGCGAAAGGCTTGACCAGATAGTCGTCGGCGCCCAGTTCCAGGCCCTTGACCCGGTCCTCCACCTGATCGCGCGCGGTCAGGAACAGCACCGGCGTTTCCACCCCGGACCGGCGCACGTCATCGAGCACCTGCCAGCCGTCGAGGCCGGGCAGCATGACGTCCAGGATCATCAGATCGTAGTGGCCGTCCTTGGCGAGTTCCAGGCCATCCCAGCCGTCGCGCGCCAGATCAGCGACGAACCCCGCCTCGGTTAGGCCCTGCTTGAGGTAATCGCCCGTCTTGGGCTCGTCTTCGACGATCAGGATTTTCATGCCGCCATCCTCGTTTGGAGGAAACATCCTGCCACAGGTCACGCCTTGATGACGCCATCTGACAAATATGTAATCCCTCTGTCAGTCACGTGACAGGCACCTCCGCGCAGCATGCGTTAAACGCTTGTTACGGAGGATAGCCATGACGATTCGCTTCTTATTTCCCCCCGCACGGGCCAGGTTGCCGGTGATGCTGCTTGGCGTCGCTTTCCTGGGAGGCTGTGCCTCATTCAGCCCGGACGGCGGCCTGGATCAGGTGGCGTCGATCACCCGTGAGCGCCAGGGTCTGAATCCGCAGCGCATCCAGTCCGATCAGGATGCGGCGCGCGTCGCCGACGAGGTGAAACGCCTGCTGTCCGAATCACTCGACGTAGACGGTGCGGTCAAGATCGCCATCCTCAACAACCGTGGACTCCAGGCCAGCCTGGCTGAACTGGGTATCGCCGAAGCAGATCTGGTGCAGGCCGGACGCCTGCGCAATCCCGGCTTCACCTTCCGGCGCACCAGCGGCGGTGGTGAACAGGAATACGAGCGCCAGTTCCTGTTCGACCTGATGGGCCTCCTGATCCTGTCCACCCGCTCCGAAATCGAACAACGCCGTTTCCAGGCCACCCAGATGCGAGTCGCCGAAGAAGCCCTGCGACTGGCGCAAATGACGCGCCAGGCCTGGTTCGAGGCGGTGGCGGCTCGGCAGGCCGCCAAGTATCAGGACGATGTGTTCGCCGCCGCCGAGGCAGGCGCGGCACTTGCGAAGCGGATGGCCGACGCGGGCAACTTCAGCCGCCAACGCCAGCAGCGCGAACACCTGTTCCAGGCTGAGACTCGGGCCGACCTGACCCGCGCCCGCCTGGCGGAATCCGCTGCCCGCGAACGCCTGGCGCGCATGCTGGGGCTAATCGGGGCGCAACGCGGTTTCACTCTGCCGGTCCGTCTGCCCGACCTGCCCGCTGGCCTGAAGGACGAGAAGGTCGTCCTGCAACGGGCGATGGACGGCCGCCTCGACCTCGACGTGGCCAAGCGGGAATTGGAGGGCCTGGCGAAGAGCCTGGGCCTGACCAAGGCCACCCGCCTCATCAACGTGCTGGAGGTGAGCTACCTCAACAACAACGTGTCCGGACAACCCCATTCGCGCGGCTACGAAATCGAACTGTCGCTGCCCATTTTTGACTGGGGCGGGGCGCGCTCCGCCCGGGCCGAGGCCCTCTACACCCAGGCCATGCACCGGGTCGCCGAACTGGCGGTGAACGCCGAATCGGAGGTGCGTGACACCTATGCCGGCTATCGCACCACGCATGAACTGGCGTCAAGTTACCGGGACGAGATCGTGCCGCTGCGCAAACAGCTCTCCGAGGAAACCCTGCTGCGCTACAACGGCATGCTGATCGGCGTCTGGGACCTGTTGGCCGACACCCGAGGCCAGGTGGCCGCCGTCAATGCCGCGATCCAGGCGCAGAGGGATTTCTGGGTCGCCGAAAGCAATCTGCAAATCGCACTCAACGGTCGCGGCGCCAGTGCCGCGCCGGTCTCGAAAAATACCGCCACGGCCGAAGCGGCCGGCGGCCACTAAGAAAAGGATCACGCCATGGATCGTCGACAATTCCTGACCCGCTCCGGAGCTGCGGTGCTGGGCACCGGCTTGGTGTCCCGCGCCGGCGCCGCCAGCCTGCCCGAGGCGGCCAGCCTCACCGACCCCGCCACCCAGCCGCCGCTGCATCCCACGGAAGGCCGGCCCTACAACCCTGTGGTGACTTTGAACGGCTGGACTCTGCCCTGGCGCATGAAGGACGGCGTCAAGGAATTCCATCTGGTGGCCGAACCGGTGGTGCGCGAACTGGCGCCGGGCATGAAGGCCAACCTGTGGGGCTACAACGGCGCCAGCCCCGGCCCCACCATCGAATGCGTGGAAGGCGACCGCATCCGCATCTTCGTTACCAACAAGCTGCCCGAACACACGGCGGTGCACTGGCACGGAATCCTGCTGCCCAACGGCATGGACGGCGTGGGCGGGCTCACCCAGCCCCAGATCAAGCCGGGCAAGACCTTCGTCTACGAGTTCCAGATGAAGAAGTCGGGCACCTTCATGTACCACCCGCATGCTGACGAGATGGTGCAGATGGCCATGGGCATGATGGGCTTCATCGTCGTGCATCCGAAGGATCCGGAGTTCATGCGTGTGGACCGGGACTTCGTGTTCCTGCTCAATGCCTTCGACATCGAACCGGGTGCGGCCACACCCAAGGTCAACACCATGCTGGACTTCAACCTGTGGTGCTGGAACAGCCGGGTGTTCCCGGCCATCGACCCGCTGGTGTGCCGCACCGGCGACCGGGTGCGCATCCGAGCCGGCAACTTGACCATGACCAACCACCCGCTGCACCTGCATGGCGTCGATTTCGAGGTGACCGGCACCGACGGCGGCTGGGTGTCCAAGTCGGCGCGCTGGCCGGAAGTGACCACGGACGTGGCGGTGGGCCAGATGCGCGCCATCGAGTTCGTCGCCGACGCCCCGGGCGACTGGGCCTTCCACTGCCACAAGTCGCACCACACCATGAACGCCATGGGCCACGACGTCCCCACCATGATCGGCGTCGACCAGCGCGGCATCACCGAGCGCATCGGGAAACTGGTGCCGGACTACATGGAGATGGGCAGCAAGGGCATGGCGGAAATGGGCGAGATGGAAATGCCCCTGCCGGACAACACCCTGCCCATGATGACCGGCTGGGGGCCGTTCGGGCCGCTGGAGATGGGCGGCATGTTCACCGTGGTGAAAGTGCGCGACGAGGTGCGGCCCGGCGATTACCGTGACCCGGGCTGGTTCAAGCATCCGCAAGGCACCGTGGCCTGGGAATGGAGCGGAGACGCGCCGTCCGCGGAACACCGGTCCGGTCCGACCGCCGACGAACATACCCTGAAGGCTCGCAAACCCACCGGCCACGACGGCCATTGACTCGAAAGGAAACGCCATGCGTAAGCACATTCTCACTCTGTTCGCGGCGATCGCCCTCTCCACCAGCACCGCCCAGGCTTCGCCGGGCCATGCCTCGGCCCTGGGCAAGCCGGGCGACCCGGCCAAGGTGGACCGCAGCATCGAGATCGCCACCAGCGACGACATGCGCTTCTCGCCGAACGAGGTACGGGTCAAACGCGGCCAAACCATCCGCTTTCGGGTCGTCAACGGCGGCCAGATGAAACATGAAATGGTGCTGGGTACGCTGGATGAGCTGCAGAAACACGCCGCGCTGATGCGCAAGTTCCCGGAAATGGAGCATGACGATCCCAATGCCGTTAGCGTCGAGCCGGGCAAGACCGGTGAGCTGGTCTGGCGCTTCACACGGTCCGGCAATTTCGATTTCGCCTGTCTGGTGCCCGGCCACTTCGAGGCCGGCATGCGTGGGAAAATCGTGGTGCGACCATGACTGGCCTTGATCGCCTGTTGTTCCTGCCCATAAGCACTGGACCACTGGCCCTATTTATACGGCACATGGTGTTGCCGCTTCAGCAGCGTGCAACTACGCTCGGCTACTCACGGGTACGGGCCTGAATTTTGGGAGCACGCGCATGAAATTCTCGACAATCTCGTTACATCTCTTGTCGCTTGCCATGGCTTGGGCCTGGGTCGCGACGGTTCAAGCGCAGGAGCCAGGGTCGAGCGCCCCGGGGTTCAGCGTTGACTCGTTGCTCGATTACGCACGGGAGCGCAACCCGGACTATGCGGTCATGCGCTTCGAAGCAGATGCCGCCAGCGAGCGGGTGACGCCGGCGGGCGCCTTGCCCGATCCGAAGTTTCGTGCCGAACTGCGCGATATCACCCAATTCGGCGCGCAGAGCCCGACCCTATCCCCCAGTCGCGTCGGCAGCACCCGCTATCTGTTGATGCAGGACGTTCCCTGGTTCGGCAAACGCGATTTGAAGCGGGAAATCGCTGGATTGGAGGCCGAAGGCGCCAAGGCGCAGGCCCTGGAAACCTGGGTGGAACTCACGGCGCGCATCAAGTCGGCGTATGCCCAGCTTTACACCGTGTACCGCAACGAGCGGCTCACCCGGGAAATACTCGATCTCATGGGCCGCCTGGAGCAAGTCGCCCAGGTTCGCTATGCCGGTGGCCTTGCGGCACAGCAGGACGTCATCCGGGCGCAAGTTGAACAGACCAACATGAACAACGAACTGGTCGCCCTGGAAAACGAACGGCGCCAGCTTCAGGCGCGCATCAACGCGCTGCTTGCCCGGCCTGCCGGGGCGCTGCTTGCCGAACCGGAGCGCTTGCGCCCGCTTCCCACGCCGGTGCAACTTGATGGTGTGGCGCTGGTGGATCGCGTCCGTGCCCGCAATCCACAGTTGTTCACATTCGATGCGCGCATCAAGTCGGCCGAGAAGGGACGCGCGCTGGCCTACAAGAATCGCTACCCCGATTTCACCTTCGGCGTTTCCCCCATCCAGTACCAGAACTCGATCAAGGAATGGGAGTTGATGGTCGAACTCAATATTCCCCTGCAGCAAGCCTCGCGCCGCTCGCAGGAACGTGAAGCGGAAGCCATGCTTTCCGCCGCCCGGGCGCGCAAGGAGGCGGCAGCGAACCAAGCGCTCGGCGAACTCGCTGAGAATCTCTCCGGGATCGAGGCTGCCCGTCGGAGCGAAACGCTGATCGCCAGCAACCTGCTGCCCCAGACTGAACTCACCTTCCAGGCCGCGCTGGCAGGCTATGAGAACGGCAAAGTCGATTTCGCCACCCTGCTCGAAGCCCAACGGCAGATCCGGCAAGCGAAACAAAACCAGATCAAGGCACAGGCCGAAGCGCAAATGCGCCTCGCCGAAATCGAAAAGCTGTTAGGGGAAGATCTATGAAACAAGGAACTGGAATGGCCATCGGCGTCATCGCGGTCGCGGTCGCCGCCAGCGCTGGCTACTGGTTCGGCACCAAGGGAGCCGCAGCCCATGGCGAAGGCGGCGCAGTATCTCCCGCAGGCGTCGCCAAGGTCACCGGCGAGACTGGCGAGACCGGCAAGAAGCCGCGAAAACTCCTCTATTACCGCAACCCGATGGGCTTGCCCGACACCTCGTCAGTCCCCAAGAAAGACCCCATGGGGATGGACTACGTACCGGTCTATGCGGGCGAAGATGATAACGAACCGGCGTCCGCGAACCAGATCAGGATCAGCGTCGACAAGGTACAGAAACTCGGGGTACGCAGCGAAGCCGCTCAGCTTCGCACCCTGGACAAGACGGTTCGCGCCGCCGGCCGCATCGAACCCGACGAGCGGCGGATCTATGCCATTTCTCCCAAGTTCGAAGGCTATGTCGAGCGCTTGCACGTCAATGTCACCGGCCAGCCGGTCGGCCGTGGCCAGCCCCTGTTCGAGGTCTACAGCCCGGAACTGGTGTCCGCCCAGCGGGAGTACATCATTGCCGCGCAAGGCGTCGAAGCGTTGAAGGATGCGGGCGGCCAGGCGCAGACGGGCATGAAGCAACTGGCCGAGTCCAGCCTGCAACGCATCAGGAACTGGGACATGTCGGAAGAACAGATCCAGGCGCTGGCGAAATCCGGCAAGGCGAAGCGAACCATGACATTCCGCTCCCCGGTGGCCGGCATCGTTACCGAGAAAAAGGCCCTTCAGGGCATGCGTTTCATGGCCGGCGAGGCGCTCTACCAGGTGGCGGACCTCTCCTCCGTCTGGGTGGTCGCCGACGTCTTCGAGCAGGACATCGGCCTGGTCAAAACCGGTGCCAAGGCGAAGGTCCTGATCAACGCCTACCCGGGCAAGGTGTTCCAGGGCTTTGTGACCTATGTCTATCCGACTCTCAAGGCCGAGACGAGGACCGTGCCGGTGCGCGTGGAACTCCCCAATCCCGGCCTACTGTTGAAGCCCGCCATGTTCGCCCAGGTGGAACTGCCCGTCGCCGGCAAGAACAAGGTCGTCACGGTGCCGGTGTCGGCCGTCATCGACAGCGGCACGCGCCAAATCGTGCTGATCCAGCACGGCGAAGGCCGCTTCGAGCCACGCGAGGTCAAGCTCGGCGCTCGCAGCGACAACGATGTTGAAGTCATCTCGGGCGTCAACAACGGCGAACGGGTGGTGGTGGCCGCCAATTTCCTGATCGACGCCGAAAGCAATCTCAAAGCAGCAATAGGCGGTTTCGGCCACTCGTCCCACGCAGCGGCGCCCAAGGAGGGATCCAATGCGGAAAAAGTCGCGCCTGCCGCAAAGGGAACCGGCCACCAGGTCGAAGGAACGGTGGAAGACGTTGACGCTAAAGCAGGCACGGTCAGTCTCAAGCATGGTCCGGTAGCCAGCCTCAAGTGGCCGGCCATGGTCATGGAGTTCAAGATCGCCAATAGCTCCCTGTTCAAGGACTTGAAACCGGGCGCAAGCGTGGCCGTCCAGTTCGTCGAGCGTCAGCCCGGTGAATGGGTCATCACCGCTGTCAAACCGCTGGCGGTGGGCAAAGGAGCCGGCACCCCGGCCTCCGGCGCCAACGCGCACGCTGGTCACTGACGGGCATCGACGGAGATCCGCGCCATGTTGGCCAACCTCATCGAATGGTCCGGCAGAAACCGTTTCCTGGTCCTGCTCGCGACCCTGTTCGTCACCCTCTGGGGCATCTTCGCCGTCCTCAGGACGCCGATCGACGCGCTGCCCGACCTTTCGGATGTCCAGGTCATCGTTTATACCGAGTACCCCGGACAGGCACCCCAGGTGGTGGAGGATCAGGTCACCTACCCGCTGACTACCGCGATGCTGTCGGTGCCAAAATCCAAGGTGGTACGTGGCTTCTCCTTCTTCGGCGCTTCCTTCGTCTACATCATCTTCGAGGACGGCACCGACATCTACTGGGCCCGCTCACGCGTCCTGGAGTACCTCAACTTTGCTTCCGGTCGCATGCCCAAGGGGGTGACGCCTCAGATTGGCCCGGACGCGACCGGCGTCGGCTGGGTTTACCAGTACGCCCTGCTTGCCAAGGACAAGACGCTGGCCGAACTGCGCAGCATTCAGGACTGGTACGTGCGTTACCAACTGACCAAGGCCCACGGCGTCGCCGAAGTGGCCTCGGTCGGCGGCTTCGTGCAGACCTATCAGGTCACGGTCGACCCGGTGAAGCTGCGCGCTTATGGTGTTCCCCTGATGAAGGTTGCCCAGGTAATCCGCGATTCCAACCGGGATGTGGGCGGCCGCGTGGTGGAAATGGCCGAAACCGAGTACATGGTGCGCGGCAAGGGCTACCTGCGCGGCAAGGGCGACATCGAGAATCTGGTGGTCAAGAGCGACCAGGGCACCCCGGTCCTGATCCGCGATATCGCACGGGTCGAGCTCGCGCCTGATGAGCGGCGCGGCCTGACCGAACTCAATGGCGAAGGCGAAGTGGTGTCGGGGATCGCCATGGCCCGCTATGGCCAGAACGCGCTGGAAGTCATCCATAACCTGAAAGCCAAGATCGCGGAAATCGGCCCCGGGCTACCCGAGGGGGTGACGGTGGAGACGGTCTACGACCGCTCCGAACTCATACATCGCGCCATCGAGACGCTCAAGCGGACGCTGCTGGAGGAATCGATCATCGTCGCGCTGGTCTGCATCGTCTTCCTGCTGCACGTGCGCAGCGCCCTGGTTGCCATCCTGATGCTGCCGGTCGGGGTGCTGATCGCCTTCATCGCCATGCGCTCCCTGGGTATGAACTCGAACCTGATGAGCCTGGGCGGCATCGCCATCGCCATCGGCGCCATGATCGACGCGGCCATCGTCATGATCGAGAACGCGCACAAGCACCTGGAGCGCCTGCCCGAAGGACACACGAACCGTGATCGCGCCGAAGCCATGATCGTGGCGTGCCAGGAGGTCGGCCCGGCGCTGTTCTTCTCGTTGCTCATCATCACCGTTTCCTTCCTGCCGGTGTTCAGCCTGGAAGGTCAGGAGGGACGGCTGTTCTCGCCGCTGGCCTACACCAAGACCTTCTCCATGGCCGGCGCGGCGCTGCTTTCTGTAACGTTGGTGCCGGTGCTGATGCTGCTGTTCATTCGCGGCAAGATCATGCCGGAAGCGAAGAATCCGGTGAACCGCTTCCTGATCTGGGTCTATCGGCCGATCATCGCCGGCGTGATGCGCTGGAAGAAGACGACCCTCGTTCTGGCCGTGCTCGCCCTGGGTATCTCGGTCTATCCGGCTTCCAAGCTCGGCTCCGAGTTCATGCCGACGCTCAACGAAGGGACGCTGCTCTACATGCCGGCCTCGCTGCCCGGCATGTCGATCACCAAGGCGGCTGAGTTATTGCAGACCCAGAACAAGATCATCAAGAGCTTCCCCGAGGTAACGTCGGTCTATGGCAAGGCAGGACGGGCCAATACCGCCACAGACCCGGCGCCGGTAGAGATGTTCGAGACGGTGATCAACCTCAAGCCGGAATCCGAATGGCGTCCGGGCATGACCACCGACAAGCTGATTGCCGAACTCGATAAGGCGCTGCAATTCCCCGGTGTGGCCAACGCCTGGACCATGCCGATCAAGGCGCGCATCGACATGCTGTCGACCGGTATCCGCACGCCGATCGGCATCAAGGTGTTTGGCAAGGATCTCGGTGAGATGGAAAAGCTGGCCAAGGAAATCGAAGCCGTGGTGAAAACCGTCCCCGGCACCACCAGCGCTTTCGCCGAGCGCATCACCGGTGGTTTTTACCTCAACATCGAACCGGATCGGGAACAGCTAGCCCGCTATGGGCTGGCCGTGGGCGACCTTCAGGACGTTATCGGCACCGCCCTGGGGGGCGAGATGGTCACCACCACGGTAGAGGGTCGGGAACGTTACGGTGTCACTGTCCGCTATCCCCGTGAACTCAGGTCTGATCCTCAGCAGATCGCCCGCGAGGTGCTGGTGCCGACCATGGACGGCGCAATGATTCCGCTCGGACAGGTCGCGAAGGTGGAGGTCGCCAAGGGCGCGCCGGGCATCCGCACCGAGAACGCACTGCTCTCGGCCTACATCTATGTGGACATCCGTGATCGCGACATTGGCGGCTATGTCGCCGATGCGAAGAAGGCGGTAGCGGCGCGGATCAAGTTACCGCCCGGCTATTACGTGACCTGGAGCGGCCAGTTCGAGTACATGGAACGGGCCATCGAGAAGATGAAAGTTGTCATTCCGGTGACGCTGCTGTCCATTTTCCTGCTGCTCTACCTCAACTTCAGGCGCCTGACCGAGACCTTCATTGTCATGCTCTCGGTGCCGTTCGCGCTGGTGGGTGGGGTGTGGCTGATGTGGTTGCTTGGCTACAACCTCTCGGTCGCGGTCGCGGTGGGCTTTATCGCGCTCGCCGGGGTGGCGGCCGAGACCGGCGTGGTCATGCTGATCTACCTCGATCGCGCCTGGGAAGAGGCCAAGGCGAGGTGCCGAGAAGCCGGGCGCGCGCCGAACGTCAGCGATCTCTATGAGGCCGTGATGGAAGGGGCCGTCGAGCGTGTTCGCCCGAAAATGATGACCGTGGTGGCGATCATGGCCGGTCTTCTACCCATCATGTGGGGCACCGGCACCGGCGCGGAAGTGATGAGCCGCATCGCCGCACCCATGGTGGGCGGCATGGTTTCCTCCACGGTCCTCACGCTCGCCGTGATACCAGCCATCTACGCGCTGGTCAAGCAATGGCAACTGACGCGAGAGAGGGAACACTAGCCGGTGCAGGGTGGTGGCTGGCAAGCGCCCGCAACCTGACAACAATGTAATCGGCCCGTCAGGTGGGGGACAGCGTGATGGCATAGGCTGAGACTGTCTGATGACTTCGGACAGCAGCCTTACCGAGAGTCGAGCGATTCTTGGCAGGCTGCCAACCCTTTCCAGGAGATGAACATGAAACTGAACTACGCCCTCGCCGCCAGCCTGTTTGCCCTTATGGTGGCAGTCCCGTTCAACGCCAGCGTCGCAGCAGACAACCCAGCCGACACCAACGTGGATAAGGCCACTGCCACCAAGGCGGCCACCCAGAAAAAAGTAAAACCGCACTCCCACATGGAGGAAAAAACCGGTGTGCCGCAGCAGGCGCCCGAAGCCATCGCGGACAAACCCAAGGCGGATAAAGACAAGACCAAGCATTACCATCCCCGCGACGGGAAGTAGCGTTTAACCGGAAAGGCCGGGGCGGGGAGTACGCACAAGCTGCACAAGCGCCCGGCTTTTCAGATGCTTGAGATCAGGTGTTGCCACGGCAGCCACTGCGCCTGCCGTCTGCTCGCGCAAGCCTGCGGCTGCGATCCCACCAACGTGACCTTTGCTTTCTGCCGGTCCGTGCTTCAGCGCCGCTGGGTCATGGAATGCGACCACGGCAGCCTATCCGTCGAGACGCCGAAACGAAGCAGCGAGAACTGGCGGGGGTTCGGCGAGATGGACTCGGTCAAGGCGCTCCTGGTCAAGAACGACTGACAGTAGAAGCGCTGTTTTTGCATACCGATGCTGTCTGCCGTGGCTGCGGCCGCTGTTCCCTCGCGCAATCACACCGCCTGTTTTTCGCTTCCAGATAAGCAACCTGATCCTAGCAGATGACGCAAATGTAATTCACGCGTCAGGCTACGGTCGGGATCGCCCTTTCATACTGAAAACCAGTTCAATGCAAGGAGAAACCACCATGAAACTCACCGCCGCTGCGATTCTGTTCGGACTCGTCCTCGTTCCGGTCATGCCTGCCGTAGCGGGACAGCACGACCACGACGGCCCCGCGATGGGGCAAGGGCAAGCCATGGACCCGGCCTGGGCTGACGGCACCGTAAAGAAAGTCAATGCCGACGCTGGCAAGGTCACCATCAGCCATGGCCCCCTGACAAGCCTGGACATGCCCGCCATGACCATGGTGTTCCGGGTCAGTGATCCCGCCATGCTTGATCAGATGAAGCCCGGCAACCGTATCCGCTTCGTGGTCGAACGTCTCGGCGGCGCCTTGACGGTGACTGCGCTTCAACCTGGCCGCTAATCCGGCCTGAATTTTCACTTCCCTACCAACTGGAGATATTCATGAAATCGATGCAACGCAACACCCTGATGCTCGCCCTGGCTGCTGTTCTGGTCATGCCCGCCACACTGATGGCCGCCGACGCAGCAAAGGACGAGCACAGCGGTCATCATCCAGGACAGGCGGCGTCCGCCCCGGCTCAGGCTGCCCCGGATCACATGCAGGCCATGCGGGCGCGGATGATGGAAATCCACGCCAGCAAGGATCCCGAGAAACGCAAACAACTAATGGAAGCCCAGATGAAGGACATGGAAGCCATGATGCAGGACGGCTCGTGTCCGATGATGGCCGGCGGCAAGGCCGGCATGATGGGGCCCGGCATGGGGATGATGGGCGGCAAGGGCAGCATGGGCATGATGGGGCAGCCGGGCATGCAGGGCGGCATGCAGCCGGGCATGTCCGGCTCCGACGACATGATGGCCAAGCGCATGGAGATGATGGAAAAGCGCATGGACATGATGCAGAAGCAGATGGGCCAGGGCGGCATGCCTGGGCCGGGCAAATAAAGCGCCCCAATCAGGGCATGAGACGCGGGTGGTCTGGCGATCACAGTTCACCCGGCCCCGTCAGGGAACGCCCCAATTCGAATTCCAGTTCACGCAAAGCCCATGTCGCCTCGGCGTGGGTCGAATCCAGTATCAGCGCGCGTTGGAAGGCCTGGACCGCCGTCTCGGCTTGGCCCAAGCCCCTGCGAGCGCGCCCCAGGGCCATCCAGGCTTCCGGGTTATTGGGCTCCTGTCCCGTCCATTCATCGGCCAGACTGGACAGGGGCCGCCACTTTTCTTGGGCGCCGAGGTCGCAGGCCGCCAGGAAATAGCCGCTTTCCCGGCCCGGATGCTCCCAAAAACTCGCCTCGCCGGTGCCGGGCGCATTCTTCGCCACAGCAAGCTGTCGCACCCAGCCTACCGGAAGGGCGAAGTGGAAATTGCCGCCGGATTTGGCCTTGAAGGTGAGGATGCCCACCAGACGGCCCTGCCGGTCGAACAGGCCGCCGCCGCTGGCGCCCCGGTCGAAGGCCGCTGAGGTCTGGATGATCTTGCCGCCGTCGCATTCGCAACTGTGCAGGCCGACGATCCTGCCCTTGCCGATGGCGAGTTCACCGGCCGGATAGCCCGCCGCCATGACCTCCAGGCCGACGCGGGTCTCGCCCACATCGATCATGGGCATCGGCGCCGCCTGAAGCCCAGGCAGGGTAAGGAAACACATATCGCGGTAGGCGTCGCGCAGGTCGGCTTGCGCCAGCCGGATCGTGACGCCCACATGCACCTCGATGCGCGCCGCCCGACGCAGTACATGGCAGTTGGTGACCAGCCGCTCACCCTCCAGGGGCACGGCGGATCCCAGTTCCGTCGTGCCGTCCACGCTGGTGGCCACCAGTTTGTAAACCCGCGTGGTCCAGTCCGGCGCGTGCGCGAACGCGACCATGGCCCAAGGCAACAGACAAAACAGCTGCAGGATTCTCTGGCCAACTTTCATTCCGCATCTCCATCGCCAAGCCCCGATCCGGGGGAAGGATGCCCTGGACCGGGTTCAGTGTAGCGCCAGGGGGAAGCGCATGAGAACAGCGACAGCCATGGGCCTGCCGCCTTGGCAAGGCCTCCGCGTTCATGCGGGGCACATGACGCATTTGTAATCGCCGCATCAGCTTCCTGTTGGGTACCCCTGTCCATACTGACCTCAACATCACAAGCAGTCGTGATGTCCTTCCCCAACTTCTAAGGAGTCGATCATGAAAGCGTTCATTCCCTTCGCAGTTCTGGCTTTTGCCGCCACTTCCGCCTTTGCCCACGACTGGGACGATAACCCCGACATGCGGCAAAGCATCCTCAACGACCATGCCAGCGGTTTCGTGGGCACCGGTTTCTCGCCCGCCAAACTGGAGCGCGGCGCCGGCGATACCTACGGCTGGATCGTCCTCGACGTCCAGGCCGGCGAATCGCATGTGCCGCACACCGGCAGCGATAGCCATGGGCCGGCAAAAGGCTTCGGTGACACCTACGGTTCCATCCTCAATGACCTGTGAACCGGCTTGCCCCTCGCGCCCGGCGGGCTATCTCGCCGGGCGGACCACCTCTCCACCTCAATCCGTAAAAAGGAATCCATCATGAAAGCCATCCTCGCACTCACCACCCTGATCCTATCGACCGCCCCGGCCTGGGCGCACGACCTGGACGCCAACCCCGATTTGAAACAGAGCATCCTCAACGTTCATGTCTACGTTTACCCCAACAAGCCCGGCGATAGCACCGACCCGGCCAAGGGCGTCGGTGATGCCTACGGCTCGGTTCTGCTGGACAAGGGCTCGCACACGCCGCACAAGCCCGGCGACAGCCACGCCCCCGAGAAAGGCACGGGGGATGCCTATGGTTCCGTGCTCAAAGACGTGCCCAAAAAGTAGGCTGCCGCACCTTCCCGGCGGTGTTAGCCGCCGGGGGGTGCAAGGCCTGTGTTTGGATTGGTCAAACGGCGAGAGGTGACTTATGTACGGATACGAACATGTCGGTATGGGTTGGGGTGGGTTATGGATGGTTCTGATCTGGGCTATCCCGATACTTCTGGTCGTTTTACTCGTCCGCTACTTCACCCGTGACAGTGGCGGGAAAACCGTAAAGAGCGCCTTGGATATTCTTGATGCACGCTATGCCCGTGGCGAGATCGACCGGGACGAGTATCTGAAACGACGCGCCGATCTGACGGGGTGATGCCGTGACTGCCCGTGGCAGTAACCAACCTGGAGGCCAATATGACACTCTGGTTAAAACGATTCCATGATGCCTTCCGCGCCTGGCTCAAAGCTAATGAAGAGGCATGTGCCAAGTCGAAGCCCCATTCCTGTTGCTCGACCGCGCCGCCCGGAGCCGGCGGTTCATGCATCCACCGGGGAGACAAGCCGTGAATACCCCGCACGCGCCCCGGTATCGGACCAAAGGGGCAGTCGCGGTCGCGATGCTGGCCGTGATCGCGCTGTTTTCCCTGATTCGCGAGCACTGGACCCATTTGTTCGGCGCCTGGGTCTATTTGCTGTTGCTGCTGTGCCCGCTGTTGCATCTCTACGGTCATGCTGGGCATGGTTCCCATCACGGCCCCGAATCAAAAGGCTGACATGTCCCACGCGTCTCACGCCCATGGGCCCGGCCACGAGTTTCCACCGGGAAACGAATACACCTGCCCGATGCACCCAGAGGTGCGACAGCCCAGGCCGGGGAATTGCCCGAAATGCGGCATGGCCCTGGAACCCGTTCTGCCCGTATCGAGCGAAGAGGCCAGCCCGGAACTCCGAGATTTTCGCCGGCGTTTTTGGTGGGGTCTGCCGCTGACGCTGATGGTCACCGCCATCGCCATGTCCGGCGGCGTGTTCGACCCGCTGCTCGGCGCGTCACGTAAATGGGTCGAATTGGCGCTCGCCACGCCGGTGGTGTTGTGGTCGGGCTGGCCGTTCTTCGTGCGCGGCGTGCAATCGGTGAAAAACCGCGCCCCGAACATGTGGACCCTGATCGGTCTGGGGACAGGCGCCGCCTATGCCTACAGCGTGATGGCCACGCTGTTCCCCGGCCTCTTTCCAGGCGCCTTCCGGGTGGCTGGCGAGGTCGCGGTCTACTTTGAAGCCGCAGCCGTCATCATCACGCTCACCCTGTTCGGGCAGGTGCTCGAACTCAAGGCGCGCTCGGAAACCGGGGCCGCCATCAAGGCGCTGCTGGGGCTCGCGCCCAAGACGGCGCGGCGTATACACGACGACGGCAGCGAGGAAGATGTGCCGCTGGCCCAGGTGCATCCCGACGACCGTCTGCGCGTGCGGCCAGGTGAAAAAGTGCCCGTCGATGGCGTGGTGCTCGAAGGGTCGAGCGCGCTGGACGAATCCATGCTCACCGGCGAACCCATCCCGGTCGCCAAGTCGGCTGGCGACCGATTGATCGGCGCCACCCTCAACACCAGTGGCGCACTGATCATGCGGGCCCAGAAGGTCGGCGCCGAGACGGTGCTCGCCCAGATCGTGCAAATGGTCGCCCAGGCCCAGCGCTCGCGGGCGCCGATGCAGCGGCTGGCCGACCGCGTGGCGGGCTGGTTCGTGATCGCGGTCGTGGCTGTCGCGTTGCTCACCTTCTTCGGCTGGGGCCTGTTCGGACCGCAGCCGAGTTGGGCCTACGGGCTGATCAACGCCGTCGCCGTCCTGATCATCGCCTGCCCCTGCGCGCTCGGGCTGGCGACGCCGATGTCGGTGATGGTCGCCACCGGCAAGGCCGCCACGCACGGCATTCTGTTCCGCGACGCAGCGGCCATCGAATCGCTGCGCAAGGTCGATACCCTGATTGTCGACAAGACCGGCACGCTGACCGAGGGCAGGCCCGCTTTTCACGCCGTGGCGGCGGCCGAGGGCTGGATGGATACCGAAGTCCTGCGCCTCGCCGCGAGCCTCGACCAGGGCAGAGAACATCCGCTGGCCAATGCCATCGTTGCCGAAGCTCGTCGGCGCGGACTCGAACTGAGCGAACCGGAATCCTTCGAGTCCGCGTCGGGCATCGGCGTGACGGGCACGCTGGCCGGCCAGAAGGTAACGCTCGGCAACACGGTGCTGATGGAAGAACGGGGCATCGACTGGCGACCGCTCGGTGAACAGGCCGAGGCCTTGCGCCTGGAAGGCGCAAGCGTCATGTATCTGACCGTTGCCGGCCAGGTGGTTGGTCTTATCGCTGTTTCGGACCCGATCAAGGCCTCCACGCGGGAAGCGCTGGACAGCCTGCGCGCAAACGGACTGTCCATCGTCATGGCCACCGGCGACGGGCTGACCACAGCAAGCGCGGTGGGTCATGCGCTGGGCATCGACGAGGTGTATGGCGAAGTCAAACCCCAGGACAAGGACTCGCTGGTCGCCCGTCTCCAAGCATCCGGCCGTGTCGTCGCCATGGCCGGTGACGGCATCAACGACGCCCCGGCATTGGCCCGCGCCGACGTCGGCATCGCCATGGGTACCGGCACCGACGTGGCCATGAACAGCGCCCAGGTCACGCTGGTCAAGGGCGACCTGCGCGGCATCGCCACCGCCCGCCACCTGTCGGAGGCCTCTGTGCGCAACATGCGCCAGAACCTGGTCTTCGCGTTCGTCTACAACGCTTTGGGCGTCCCCATCGCGGCCGGGCTGCTGTATCCGTTCTTCGGTCTGTTGCTGTCGCCGCTCATCGCGGCGCTGGCCATGAGCTTCAGTTCCGTTTCTGTCGTCACCAATGCCTTGCGCTTGCGCAAGGCATTAATTTGAAGGAGATACAAGTATGGAACGCCAAGTTTTTCTGCCTCTGTCCGGGGCAAGTTTCATTCCGCAACTTTCCATGTTGCTACTGCTTACCGGCTGTGCCACGACTGGTGTCGCCTTATCGTCTGCCGACCAACCCGAGGCCAGCACCGGCACAGTGCAAATCGCCTGGTTGCGCCCTAACCGTGCCCAGATTCGTCTGGACGACAAGCGCTATGTCGGCGAATGGAGCGAGAGCCGTTGCTTCACGCAGGAATGCCGGGGCAAGTTCTGGAACATCGAGAAGGTTCACCGGCAGCACATCCGCAAAGGCGTCGCCGAGTTGGTGGCCAAGGACAACACGCGCCTGAACTGCGAATGGGTCAGCCACAACCAGGAAGTCATCGGCGCCTGTCGGACCGACGATGGCCGCATCTATCGTCTGCAAGCGGGTTGATGCCGCAGCGATGACGGCATGGCGACGCGACTTCCAGGAACCCGCGTAAAGATGGGATGTTGTGCGAAAGGAGCTTTTCACACAAAACCGGAAACCCGCGCCAGTAATAGCGTTTTGGAAAGATGTAAAAAAGGCCAGAGCAACATCTGGCCTTCAGTTAGTGGTGGAGAGCATGAGGATTGAACCGCACACTTCCCTACAAATATTTTGATGATATTGAAGGTCTGAATTGGGTCGATACCGTTCCCTTGATGCAGGGGGAAGCGGACGTTGGTGAATGACCGCTTTCAGGTTGGGGCGAACGGCCGTTGTGGCCGAGGTGCGGCCCGCCAAATATTTTTTGCGGCTGACTCATGAGCGACAGATAGCTGTCCTGTAATCCCTGGTTTTCTCGGTCTGTTTGCTGACCGAACCGGCTGGCAATAGAGTTGCCCTTGCCCCCGCCCCTAACCCGCTCACAGGTCAATGATTGAGTTGCAGCGCCGCCAGCCTCGCGTAGAGCCCGCCTTGATTACGTAGATCCTCCGGTGTGCCGATTTCCACGATCTTTCCTCGTTCCATCACAACGATGCGGTCGGCTTTTTGCACGGTAGCCAGACGATGTGCGATCACCAGCGTTGTGCGCCCTTGCATGGCCGTGCTGAGGCCTTGCTGCACCAGGATTTCCGATTCCGCATCGAGGGCGCTGGTGGCTTCATCAAGCAGCAGCAGCGGGGCACCTTTCAGGATGGCGCGAGCAATCGCAATGCGCTGGCGCTGGCCACCGGACAAGCGGGTGCCACGTTCCCCCAGGAAGGTCTGGTAGCCCTCGGGCAAACGGTCGATGAATTCGTCGACCAAGGCCGCCTTGGCCGCTTCCAGGACTTCCGTGTCGCTCGCCGTGGCGCGACCGTAACGGATGTTCTCCAGCGTGTTGGCAGAAAAGATCACCGGGTCTTGCGGCACGATGGCGATGCCTTTACGCAGGTCGTGCAGGCTCAGTTGGCGGATGTCCTGGCCGTTGATCCGGATACAGCCATCCGACACGTCGTAATAACGCAGCAGGAGCTGAATCAGGCTGGTCTTGCCAGCGCCGGAGGGCCCGACCAGAGCGACGCTCTCGCCGGGCGCGATTTCCAGGCAGATGTCATCCAGGGCATTGATTTGCGGGCGGGCCGGATAACGGAAGGTGACGTGTTCAAAACGGATCGTCGCGCGTGCCGGCTGCACCGGTGTTTCCGGCTTGAGCGCTTCACGAATGGCCGATTCCGCGTGCAGCAGTTCGAGCAGCCGTTCGGTCGCTCCGGCGGCACGCATCACGTCGCCCCACACTTCCGCCATGGTTCCGACACCGCCGGCCACCAAGGCCGCGTACAGGACGAATGAGGCCAGTTGGCCACCGGTCAGCGTACCCTCGGCGACCTGGCGTGCTCCGATCCAGAGCACAAAGATGATCGTGCCCATCACGGCGGTGATGATCAGAGCGGTGAGTGCCGCCCGCACGCGGGTGCGCTTGATCGCGGTCACAAAGCTGGTTTCCGTGCGTTCGGCGAAGCGCCGGGCTTCCTGAATTTCCTGCGTGTAAGCCTGCACCGTGGGCATGGCGTTGAGGATTTCGCCGGCCAGGGCCGAGGTATCGGCGATGCGGTCCTGGGATTCCCGCGACAGCTTCTTGACCCTGCGGCCGATGGCGATGATCGGCAGCGTCAGCAGGGCCATCAGGCCAAGGTTGAGGGAGAACAGATAAAGGCTGGTGACAGCCAGCATGATCATGCCGCCGATGAACTGGAACAGGCTGCGCAAGCCCATCGAAATGGAACTGCCGACCACGGTCTGAATCAGCGTGGTGTCGCCGGTAAGCCGGGAAAGCACTTCCCCGGTCTGCAAGGTCTCGAAGAATTGTGGCGATTGGGACAGCACCCGCGCATAGACGGCACTGCGCAGGTCTGCCGTCGCGCGTTCACCGACCCACGACACCGTGTAGTAGCGCGCCGAAACGGCCAGCGCCCAGAAACCCGCCAGTCCGAACAAGGCGATGAAATGCCCGTTCAGGCTCATTGCACCGAGCAGGCCGGCACTCGACTGTGCCCGGTTGCCGAAACCGAAATCAATGAGATCGCGAAACGCCAGTGGCACCAGCAGAATGGTTGCGGAACCCAGGCACAACAGGATGAAGGCCAGCACGAGTCGCGCCCGGTAGGGCTGCAGGAACGGCCACAAGCCTTTCAGCGTCGACAGGGCGCGCGGGCTGGCTGGAGGGCTTTGGGTATCAGGGCGCATGCGCCATTGTCATTCATCTCGAAGCACCCTGAACTTAAGGGTACTCGGGGTGATCATCACGCCCAGCCCTTAGTCATCGTTTCCAGCCGCTTATAGGTTTCCCTGGTGCAGCGTACTGACCGCCAAGTGGAGTATCAATCCGAAGGCCTCTATAAACTTGAGCCATTGCAACCCGCCCACAGAAGTGCCATGCCCTTGAATACAGACCTGCGACAACGCGTCATGATCGATACCGGCCGGCTTGATTGGCAAGATGACGTGGCTACCGGCGTGCGTCTGAAACCCCTTGCCTGTACCGCTCACGATCCCGTCCAGCGCACCGACATCATTGAATATCCGGCCGGCGCGCGCATTGATAACGCCACGCTTGGCGGCGCCGAGATTCTGGTCTTGGCCGGACTTCTGGAAGATGAGTTTGGCGACGAGTTTGCCCATTACCCGCCGGGCAGCTATCTGAAGCTGCCATCCGGCGAATCGGCCAACCTCACCAGCACGGCCGGCTGCAGTCTGTTCATTAAGCGAGGCCATCCAGCGACGCTCGATACCCGGGAGAGGGTGGTGCTGCGCCCTCAGGAGCGCGTCTGGCACCCCGGGCTCGTGCCGGGACTGCGTGTGCTTTCTCTGGGCGAATTCGAAGGCGCGCACACTGCTTTGGTGGAATGGGCGCCCGGCACCCGTTTTCAGTACCACCGGCACTACGGAGGCGAAGAAATTTTCGTGCTGGAAGGGGTCTTCCAGGACGAGTATGGCGACTACCCCGCCGGCACTTGGCTGCGCTCGCCGCACATGAGCGAACATGTCCCGTTCAGCGAACCGGGTTGCCTGATTTTCGTGAAGGTCGGGCACTTGCCGATGGAATCGGTGTGACACAAGTGATGGTTGGTGGCCGATTGCGGCGGCGAAGTTGACGTTCTTCACCGTACCGAGAATGTCACGGCTGTCATTCGGAATCCGAAGTCACCCGACGCCAGGTTCACAACAGAAACCTCAAGTTATTCCCAAAACAGTCTCTTGAAATCAATACTCCGAATACCTATCCTGTAGACCGTTTACAGGAGGTTTTCATGCCGTCTTTCCTCGACAGACTCGACCCGGATCTTCAGCAGTCGCTGCTCAAGGCAATCCGTAACGTCTGGACGCACACGTCCACGGCGATCGAGGGCAATACGCTGTCCCTGGGTGAAACCGCGTTCGTCCTGGAGGAAGGCCTGACCATTTCGGGCAAGCCGCTGAAGGATCACCAGGAAGTCGTTGGCCATGCCCGTGCAATTGATCTTATTCTGAATTTAGCGCGCTCTGAGCGGGCGGTTGAGACAAGCGATGTGTTCGATCTGCATCGTGCAGTGCAAACGGCTATAGAGCTGGATACGCAATGTCCAGTCGGCGCATGGAAGAACTCTCCCAACGGCACGCAGGCCGTTGATGCCGAGGGTCGCATCCGTTTCATCGAATACGCGACACCGGCGGAAGTGCCCGCCTTGATGCAGGCCTGGCTTGAGGATTTGAACCGGGCGCTGTCGACCTGGACCATTCAGAACGCAGCTGCACGTTACGCGGATCTTCACTTGGCCTTCGTTCGCGTACATCCCTTCTGTGATGGTAATGGTCGGATGGCCAGGCTGTTGGCAAACCTGCCGCTTTTGCGCGCTGGGCTGCCGCCGATCGTGATTCCTCGTGAGCGACGTGCTGAATATGTCCGTCTGTTGTCAGACTACGATTTTGCAGTTGGCCCGGCCAGGGCTGGCGCAGCTATCCTGCATACAGAGGGAGATACGGTGCCGTTTCGTGCATTCTGTGCAGAATGCAGCCGGGTGGTGGACGAAATCATCGAGGAAGCGCACAAGACGCAAGCGGCGAGGGGTGTCTGATGAGGATTGGGTACGCCCGGGTATCCACCCAGGAGCAGAACCTCGAACTGCAGACTGACGCACTGAAGGCGGCAGACTGCGAGCGCATTTTTACGGAAAAGGCCTCCGGCGCGCAGCGCGACCGGCCGGAACTTACGGCCGCGCTGGGCCACCTGCGCGCGGGCGATGCTCTGGTGGTCTGGAAGCTGGATCGTTTGGCCAGGTCGTTAAAACAACTCATCGAGACGGTCGAGGCCTTGGCTCAGCTCGGCATCGGTTTCGTGTCGCTGACCGAAGCAATCGATACGTCCAGCACAGGCGGCCGGCTGGTGTTCCAGATTTTCGGAGCACTGGCCGAGTTCGAGCGGGGAATAATCCGGGAAAGAACCTTGGCCGGCCTTTCAGCGGCGAAGGCTCAAGGGCGAGTCGGTGGAAGGCCTCCAGCCCTCAAACCGGATGACTTGGTTGCGGCAAGAGAACTCCTGAGTGATCCGTCGATCACGGTGGATGAAGTGGCAGCGCGCTTAGGCGTGGCACCGTCTACGCTCTATCGGCACTTGCCAGGGGGGAGGCATGGTCTAGCAGGGTGTTGAAAAACGCCTGCATGCCTTCGGCTATTCCCGCCCGCTGCGGCCAAAATTTCAGTTCTCAAGCGCATAGCGGGTCAGCAGCAGGTTGTAGTCCAGCTTTTCAGCCCGAGCTTTGTTGAGGAGCCGATCCCTGATCGACGCCCCAATGTTCCGAACGCTCATGCCAGGCTCTCCAGGTAAGGGCGCATCACATTGGCGACGCGGCAGACCTTGGCGTAGCGCCAGATGTCGTCGCTGGTCATGTGCTTATCGTGCCAGGCTTCGCGCAGCGCTTCTAGGGCAACATCGAGGCCGATCTTGTTGCGGTACTTGAAGCAGTCAGCAACGGTCTTGGCGACGCCGGTGATGCGAACGGTCACGCCATCCACGACGTGTTCCTCGACCCCCTCGGTGAACGCCGCACCGGAGAAGCGGACGATGCGCAGTGGCGGGTAGTCCAGCTTCGGTGCAATGGCTTTGTTCTCGATGGCCAGCCAAACCTGGAACGGAGCTTGGGTAGTCAGGTCGTGGAATCGCAGCGCCGAGAGCAGGCAGACAACACCTTTGGGAACCCTGCGCGCCACCTCCGCCAGCGATCCGTGGGCCGATACCTCTCGCCCAGGCAGCCCGTAGAGGCCACGCCCGACACGCTCCAGCTGCCCATGCCGGACAGCGCGGGTCAGGGAAACTCGGGGGATTCCCAGTGGTGCCAGATCACACGGGCGGACGAGTCCACTGGATCGCACCAGATTGATCAGCCTCTCGGCGGTGGTGTCCATGCCTACTATGGTGTTGCATAAAATAGGTATATGTAAATTAGTACCTATGCATCGGAACGGGCAATCTGCATTGATTTTCCCCTTGTCCATGTTCGCAACCCTAAAAATGCGGAAGCCGCTTGACGGTTTCCTGCAAGCGACTTCACAGCCCAGTTGGATATCAGAAAACCAACTCGGATAGGGGAAAGCAGTGGCCATTTCTTACACCCCCCTGCAACACCTACTCCTCCTTGAAACCTGTGCTCGGCATCCGTCGAGCCCTCAACCATTGTGTCCGTGGGGACACAATTTCAAGGAGAAGTACCATGGGCATCACCAACACCGCCAACGAAGTTTCCAGCACTAATGTTCGCTACAGCGCCTTTCTCGGGATGCTGTACGTCAGCAGCACGGAGAACGAGGCCCTTATCAAGGAAGCCAAAATCCATGCTGGAGGCGAATCGGAAGTCAAGAAGGGCTTCCAGGGCAACAAGGGGGATTCCCCTTCAGCCAAGGCCATAGCCCTCCTTCGCGAGAAGGGCGTCACACCCTGCAAGGTCTCTGGTGTTTTAACCAGCGCTCGGGTTATAGAGCGGGATGTTGAAGGTCGTAAGACCCCGTACCTGAACGTGTCGCTCAAGGACGAGGACGGTCGCTATTACATCTCAATTGCCTTGGCCCAGTCCGGCGCCCAAATGCTGGCCCGCAAGATGGTGAACGCTGAACCCGGTGTCGAAACCGAGATCATGATGTTCGC
>JAGUXX010000123.1 GCA_020061585.1 Betaproteobacteria bacterium
CAAGTCAAGACCATCGCGCCAGCGGCGTTGGCCTCGGCGGCCAACGAACCGTTGCCGCCGCCGCGTGGCGAATTGCCTCTGGGCGGCGCGGTCGATGGCGATTGGCGACGGCTTGCCGAAAGCCTGCCCGGCCTGGTGCGACAACTGGCCATGCACTGCGAACCGCTCGAACGTGGTGACAATTTGCTGCGTCTGGCTTTGCCGGAAGGCCAGAAGGCTTTGCTGGCCAGCGTCGGCGACAAGTTGCGCGGCGCGCTGACCGAGCAACTCGGCGGCGCCGTCAAGATCGAAATCGAACTGGTCGCCGACACCCGGCAATCGCCGGCGGCGGAACGCGCCCGCGAACAGGCGGCGCGCCAGCGTGCGGCGGAGCTGGCCATACAGGACGACGCGACGCTGCAAATTCTGCTTCGCGAATGCGATGCCACGTTAACCAACATACGCCCGCGCGCCGCGTCGACGGGCTAAACCACGGAAAGGCGGACGATGATCAAAGGCGGAATCGGCAATCTGATGAAACAAGCGCAGCAGATGCAGGAAAACATGCAGAAGCTGCAAGCCAAACTGGCGGAAATGGAAGTCGAGGGTGAATCCGGCGCCGGTCTGGTGAAGGTGATCATGACCGGCAAGCACGACGTCAAGCGGGTCAGCATCGACCCCTCGCTGCTGGCCGACGACAAGGACATGCTGGAAGACCTGATCGCCGCGGCGGTCAATGATGCGGTGCGCAAGGTGGAGGCCTACAGTCAGGAAAAAATGTCGGCGGCGACCGCCGGGTTGCCGCTGCCGCCGGGCTTCAAGTTGCCATTCTGATCACCCGCATCGAGCCCCCGATGACCGTTGCTGGCTATGCCACTCGCCGATGAGCCTGCCCGGAACCCTGGCCAGCCTGATCGAGGCATTGCGCGCGCTGCCCGGCGTCGGCCCGAAGTCCGCCGCGCGCATGGCTTATCACCTGCTGCAACGTGATCGACCTGGTGCCGCGCGTCTGTCGGCCAGCCTGTCGGCGGCGCTGGAGCAGTTGCGCCACTGTCGGCGCTGCAACAATTTCAGCGAGCAGCCGGTGTGTGATATTTGTGCCAGTCCGCGGCGTGAAGCGCGGCAGTTGTGTGTGGTGGAGATGCCCACCGACCTGAATCGGCTGGAGGAAACCCAGGCTTACAAAGGTTTGTACTTCGTGTTGATGGGCCGTTTGAGTCCGCTCGATGGCGTCGGTCCCAAGGAGATCGGCCTGGAACGCTTGATCGAACGCGCCCGCGACGGCGTCACCGAGGAGGTGATCCTCGCCACCAACTTCACCGCCGAGGGCGAAGCGACCGCGCATTACATCAGCGAACTGCTCAAGACGCGCGGCCTCCAGGTTTCGCGCATCGCCCGCGGCTTGCCGGCGGGCGGCGAACTGGAACATGTCGATGGCATGACCATCGCCCAGGCGCTGCACGACCGGCGCGCCGCTTGAGCAGCGCCATGAATCAGGAAGTCGCCAAGACCCCTTTGCAAAACCTGTTGTCCGAGATGGATCAGGGCGGTGATTTTCCGGCCTTGTCGCGCACCATCACCGAAATCAATCATGCCGTGGGCGACGATAACAGCCGCGCCAATCGCATGACGGAAATCATCCTGCGCGATATCTCGCTGACCAAAAAGTTGCTGCGGCTGGTCAATGCCGCGCATTACGGATCGTTCGGCAATCAGCCGATCAGCACCATTTCGCGGGCGGTGGTGATCCTCGGTTTCGATGCGGTGCGCAATGCCGCTGTATCGTTGATGTTGTTCGAACACCTGCACAACCGCGCCCATGTCGACGCGCTGCGCGGCGAAGCGGTGGACAGCTTCTTTCGCGGCGTGCTCGGCCGCCTGCTGGCTGGCGGCGCCGGCGTGCGCGACAGCGAGGAAGCGTTCATCAGCGCGTTGTTTCGCGATCTGGGCCGACTCATGGCGCGGTTTCATTTCTTCGAACAGACCGAACGGGTCGGCGAGCTGATGCGCAACGAACTGCTCGATGAGCAGACCGCCAGTCAGCGGCTGCTGGGCGCGAGCTATGATGACCTCGGCCTGGCCATCGCCAAGCACTGGCATTTCCCGCCCGCCATCCTGCATGCGATGACGCCGCTACCCGACGGCGCGTTGCGCAAGCCGGGCGCGAACGATAACGATCGTCTGCAAGTGGTGGCCAACATGGCGCGCGATCTGCACCGCAGCATCGCCGGCAAGGGAGCGGCGGAACAGGCGCAATCCATCGATTCGCTGTTTCTGCGCTTTCGTGACGCGGTGCAGATCAGTCAGGACAGCCTGATGGAAACCGCGCGCCGCGCGGCGCATATCATGCGCAGCGAAACCGCCATCCTCAACGTCGATATCCGCAAGAGTCCGCTGATGCAGCAATTGCTGCAGGAACCAGCGGAGGTGGAGGCGGAGGAAGATTTGCCGCCCACCGAGTCGCAGAACGACGGCGTCGGCGAAGATGCGACCAGCGTTCTGGCGTTGGGCATGCAGGACATGACGGCATTGATGCTCGGCCAATATCATCTGGCCGACATCTTCAAGCTGCTGGCGGAACTCTACTATCGCACCGAGTTGTTCGACGATGTCGTGGTCAGCGTGCTCGACCGCGCCAGCCAGAGCCTGGTTGGCCGCGTCAGTCTCGGTCGCAATGCGGCGCGCATGCGCAACACCTTCCGCATCCCGCTGTCGTTCACGCCGGATGTGTTTCATGCGGCGATCGCCAATGGTCAGGATGTGCTGATCTCCGACGCCACCGCCGACAACATTCGCAGCCGCATTCCGGAATGGTATTTGCGCGGTTTCAAAGACCAGAAACCCGCGCATGCCTTCCTGTTGTTGCCGGTGATGATCAACAACAAAGCGCTCGGCTTGATCTACGCCGACAAGCTCAGTCAGCCGTTGCGCATTCCGTCGCATCTGCTCGGCCTGCTCAAGGCCTTGCGCAATCAGGCCGCGCTGGCGCTACGCCAGAAACTTTGAAAGAGAACGACATGCAATTGAATGCCCTTACCGCACTCTCCCCGCTGGATGGCCGTTACCGTCGCAGCGGCGACAAACTGGCGCCGTATTTCAGCGAATTCGGCCTGATCCGTTATCGTGTCCTGGTCGAAATCGAATGGCTCAAGGCGCTGGCCGCCGAGCCCGCCATCGGCGAAGTGCCGGCGTTTTCCGCCGCCACCTTGAGCGAACTCGACGACATCGTCAGCGGCTTCTCGCTGGCCGACGCGGAAGCGGTGAAGACGCATGAGAAAACCACCAATCACGATGTCAAAGCGGTGGAATATTTCCTCAAGGACAAACTGGCCGGCAATGCCGAAGTGATGCGGGTCAGTGAATTCATCCACTTCGCCTGCACTTCGGAAGACATCAACAACCTGTCGCACGCCTTGATGCTGCAAGCCGCGCGGCGCGACGTGCTGCTGCCGGCGATCAGCGGCCTGGAAACCCGGCTGCGGGAACTCGCCATCAATCTGGCCGATCTGCCGATGCTGGCGCGCACCCACGGTCAGCCGGCATCGCCGACCACGCTGGGCAAGGAAATGGCCAACGTGCTGTACCGGGTGCGCCGCGCCACGCAACGCATCGAGCGCGTCGAAATGTTGGGCAAGATCAACGGCGCGGTAGGCAACTACAACGCCCATCTGTCGGCCTATCCGGACTTCGACTGGGCAGCTTTCGCCGAGAAATTCGTCACCGGCCTCGGCCTGGGATTCAACCCGTACACCATCCAGATCGAACCGCACGACTACATGGCCGAGTTGTACGACGCGTTCGCCCGCCTGAACACCATCCTGATCGACCTCGACCGCGATGTCTGGGGCTACATCTCGCTGGGTTACTTCAAGCAAAAGGTAAAGGAAGGCGAAGTCGGCTCCTCGACCATGCCGCACAAGGTCAACCCGATCGATTTCGAGAACTCGGAAGGCAATTTGGGACTGGCCAACGCGGTGCTGCGGCATCTCTCGGAAAAGCTGCCGATCTCGCGCTGGCAGCGCGACCTGACCGACTCCACCGTACTGCGCAATATGGGCACCGCGCTCGGCTACACGCTGCTCGGCTACGAAAGCCTGCTGCGCGGCCTGGGCAAGCTGGAAGCCAATCCGACGCGACTGGCGGAAGACCTGGAGCACAACTGGGAAGTGCTGGCCGAGCCGATCCAGACCGTGATGCGCCGCTACGGCCTGGAAAAGCCCTATGAACAATTGAAGCAACTGACTCGCGGCCAGGCCGGCATCAACCGCGCAACGCTGGCCGCCTTCATCCTTGATCTGGCCATTCCGGAAGACGCCAAACAACATCTGCTGGCGATGACCCCGGCCAGTTACACCGGCAATGGCGCCGAGATGGCGCGAGATATCGGGGAAACCTGAACGCGTGCTACGTTTTCGAATCTGATTGGCCTATGCTGTTGAAAAAATAGGGAGGTGAGATGTCCAATCCTGAACTGCATCAGCAAAAACTGTTGGAACTGGCTGGTTTCGAAATCCATGGTCCGTTCGAGGACAACCTGTATCGCCTGACCTGCATCGTCGGCGAACTTCTGGCTGCCGGTCGGGTATCCCTGATGCTGCTCGACGTGGCGCCCGGCGACCAGGGGCCGCGCCTGAAACTGGCGGCGTTGTATGGCGAACTGCCGGAAGCCGCGTGGAAGGAAGAACAGGCCGCCGGCCAGGGCATTGCCGGCGAGGTGCTGGCCAGCGGTGTCTGCGTGCGGATCGCCAATATCGCCCAATCGCCGTGGAAGGAGCTGGCGCGATATGGCGAGGAATGCGGCGGATTTCTGGCCTGTCCGGTGCTGCTGGGCGGTCGCCCGGCCGGTGTGCTCAATATCAGCCAGCCGATAGCCCGCGCCGGCTTCTCCAAAACCGATCTGGCCAATGCCAAATTGGCTGCGTTGCTGATCGGTCGTACGATCCAGGTCGGACGTCTGGATCGCATGCTCGACTCCCGCTTCGCCCAGATGGCGTTCACGCTGGAAGGCGCCACCGACGCCTGCACCGTCATCTCGCTGACCGCGCACGAGCCGGACAAGGTCGCCAAGATGCTGGCGCGCGGCTTCTACCGCGAAATGCGCCATTGCGGCTTTACGCCGAACCAGATCATCCACGCCGCCGGTGAAATCATTTCCGAACTGACCGGCAGTTTGAACCGGCACAAGAAACGGCTGGGAAGCGAATAATCCCGGGAGCCAAGAGCCAGGATAAAGGGTAGCGTCTCCCCGCCGCTATTTGTCGCCGCGCCGTTTGCGCGGCTCGTAGTGAACGATGGCGCGCATGATTTCCGAGTAGGGAAAGTCGGCAATGTCGCCGTGGCGGGCGAGCGCGGTATCGACCAGTTGCGCAATGTCCACGCCGGTATTGCTGTCCGGCAGGCCGAGTATGTCGCGCAGGCCGAGCACGCCGCCGCATTGCGCGCGGATTTCCTTGCCGAACGGCCAGGGTTGCAACGGATCCATGTGCAGGGCGAAGCGGGCGTTGGCGTGCAGCGCCTGGTGGAACGCCTGGCAGTAGGCATTGGCTTGGGCTTCGGTGCAGGAAATGGCTTCCCGCTCGGCCAGCAGCAGCTTGCGGGATTTGTGGCAGGTGGCGCATAGCGACAGCAGCGCCCGTTCGAACGGGCAGGGCAGCGCGATGGCGGTATCGCGCGCTTGTTGGTAGGCCGATTCGTTGAAGCCGGACATGGCTCGGGCTAGTAGTCGTCCCCGATCAGGCCGACTTCGCCTTCACGCGGCTGTGACAGCGTGTCTTCGGCTGCGAGTTCGTTTTCGGCGAAGATCATCTTCACCGACTGGCCGCTGGTCGGCAGCAATTGCTTGCGATGCTCGTTGGCCAGCGCTTTCGCCGCCTTGAAGTTTTCCGCCACACCCAGTTTGGCCAGGATGTTGAGCGGGCCGATCTTGTAGACGTAGTAAGGCATGGCGATCAGGCCAGCTTGCCGTGGCAGTGTTTGAACTTCTTGCCTGAGCCGCACGGGCAAGGATCGTTGCGGCCTACTTTCGGGAACTGTCGTTCGATCGGTTGCGCGCCGCCGGCCTCGGCTTCATCGGCCAGCGCGGTTTCGTAATCGGCGTGTTGATAGCGCACGTTGGATACGCTGTCTTGCGGCGCTACCGCCTCGACATCGGTTTCACCGCGGATCTGCACGGTCAGGGTAACCTGGGTGACTTCGCGGGCGATGGTTTCCAGCATGCGTTCGAACAGTTCGAAGGCCTCGCGCTTGTATTCCTGCTTGGGATTCTTGGCCGCGTAGCCGCGCAGATGGATGCCCTGGCGCAAGTGATCCATCGCCGCCAGATGTTCACGCCAATGGCTGTCCAGACTTTGCAGCAGCATCGAACGCTCGAACTGGCGGATGTTCTCGGCGCCGGCCAGGCCGACCTTGATGTCGTAGGCCTGGTCGGCGGTTTCGACGATGCGCGCGCGCAAGCCTTGCTCGTCGAGTTTTTCATCGGCCGCCAGCCATTGTTGAACCGGGCATTCGAGCAGGAATTCGCTGGCCAGCGCCTGTTCCAGTCCGCCGATATCCCACTGTTCGGCCATGCTGCCGGGATGTATGTGGTTGTTGATGGTTTCGTTCAGCACCTGGGCGCGCATGCCGGCGATGCCTTGCGAAACATCGTTGGTTTCCAGCAATTCGTTGCGTTGCTGGTAGATGACGCGGCGCTGGTCGTTGGCGACGTCGTCGTATTCCAGCAGTTGCTTGCGGATGTCGAAGTTGCGCTGTTCGACCTTGCGTTGCGCCGATTCCAGCGAACGATTGACCATGGCATGCTCGATCGCCTCGCCGTCGGGCATCTTGAGCTTTTCCATGATCATCTTCAGACGCTCGCCGCCGAAGATGCGCAGCAGCGAATCGTCCAGCGACAGATAGAAACGCGACGAGCCCGGGTCGCCCTGGCGGCCGGAACGGCCGCGCAACTGGTTGTCGACGCGGCGTGATTCATGCCGCTCGGTACCGATGATGTGCAGACCGCCGGCGGCCAGCACGGCGGCATGCAGCGGCGACCATTCGGCTCGGATGGCGGCGATGTGCGCGGCCTTCTGCTCGGCGTCGAGCGATTCGTCGTTGTGTACCGCGTCGATCTCCTTGACGATGCTGCCGCCCAGCACGATATCGGTGCCGCGGCCCGCCATGTTGGTGGCGATGGTGACGCCGCCCGGCAGACCGGCCTGGGCGACCACCTGCGCTTCCTGCGCATGCTGTTTGGCGTTGAGCACCTGATGCGGCAGTTTTTCCTGGGTCAGACGCGCCGACAGGAATTCGTTGACCTCGATCGACGTGGTGCCGACCAGCACCGGCTGACCGCGTTTATGGCAATCGCGGATGTCTTCGACGACGGCGGTCCATTTTTCCTCGGCGGTGCGATACACGCGGTCGGAATGGTCGATGCGGATCATCGGCTTGTTGGTCGGGATGATCACGGTTTCCAGACCGTAGATCTGCTGGAATTCGTAGGCTTCGGTATCCGCCGTGCCGGTCATGCCGGACAGTTTGTTGTACATGCGGAAATAGTTCTGGAAGGTGATCGAGGCGAGGGTCTGGTTCTCGCGCTGGATGTTGGCGCCTTCCTTGGCTTCCACCGCCTGATGCAGGCCGTCGGACCAGCGTCGGCCATGCATCAGACGACCGGTGAATTCATCGACGATGATGACTTCGCCGTTCTGCACCACGTAATGCTGATCCTTGTGATACAGCACATGCGCGCGCAACGCGGCATAGATATGGTGCATCAAGGAGATGTTGGCGGCGTCGTACAGACTGGTGCCGGGCGCCAGGATGCCCAATTCGGTGAGGATCGCCTCGACCTTCTCGTGGCCGGCTTCCGACAACAGCACCTGATGCGCCTTCTCGTCCACCGAATAGTCGCCGGGCGGCGGCGGTTCGTCGATTTTCGGTTCGTGTTCCATGCGCGTCAGACGCGGCGGGATCTGGTTCATCTGCTGGTACATGGCGACGTTGTCGTCGGCCTGGCCGGAGATGATCAGCGGGGTGCGGGCCTCGTCGATCAGGATCGAATCGACTTCGTCGACGATGGCGTAATTCAGTTTGCGCTGCACCCGTTGGGACGGCTGAAACACCATGTTGTCGCGCAGGTAGTCGAAACCGAATTCGTTGTTGGTGCCGTAGGTGATGTCGGCGGCGTAAGCGGCCTGCTTCTCCTCGTGCGACATCTGCGACAGATTGCAACCGACGCTGATGCCGAGAAAATTGAACACCCGGCCCATCTGCTCCGCGTCGCGGCTGGCCAGGTAATCATTGACGGTAATGATGTGCACGCCGTTGCCGGCAAGCGCATTGAGGTAGGCCGGCAGGGTGGACATCAGGGTCTTGCCCTCGCCGGTGCGCATTTCCGAGATCTTGCCCTGGTGCAGAGCCATGCCGCCGATCATCTGCACGTCGAAATGACGCATGCCATGCACCCGCACAGCCGCTTCGCGCACCGCCGCGAAGGCCTCGGGCAGCAACGCGTCGAGGCTTTCGCCCTGCGCCACGCGGGCCTTGAATGCCTCGGTCTTGGCGCGCAAGTCGGCATCGGAAAGCTGCTGATAAGCGGGTTCCAGCGCGTTGATTTTGTTGACGGCAACGCGCAATTGCTTCAACAGCCGATCATTGCGGCTACCGAAGATTTTCTTGAAGAAGTTGGGGATCATGGGTATGACGAAAAATTGGACGTAAACGAAGACGGAATTGACTGCGATTCGTGAATGCCGCGAATGCTACCATGCCACTGTTTCAGCCTTCTTCAAGCCGGTTCTGGCAGGTCATCATGCGCCCCTTTCCGTTGTTGCGAGTACGCGGCCTGTTGCGGGCGCAACCCCAGTTCGCGGTGGCCTTGCCGGAAGCCGAACGCTTGTTCGAACTGAATCGGCGCTTTGCCCAAGTCGTGCCGGCGGCGGTCGCGCGGGCGTGCCGGATTGCCGCGCTGCAGGGCGAGGTCGCGCTGGTGCATTGCGCCAATGGCGCGGCCGCCAGCCGGGTACGCGCGCAGGCCAAGGGCGTGGCCAGCGTGTTGAGCCGCGCCGACGCGCCGGTGAGCAGCCTGAAAGTCAAGATACGCGCCGACTGGAGCTTGCCATCGGCGCCAGAAAAGCACGACATTCCGGTCGCCGGGCTGAACGCTTTCCAGGCGCTGGAGAACAGCTTGCCCGAAGGCGGTTTGAAACAGGCCCTGGACCGCCTGCTGAGTCGCAGGCGCGGGCGGTGATGCGCGCCGCGAACAGCGATTGGCGGGATTAGCGCGGTTACAATTTCGCCATGATTCCAAGCTGCAATATTTTCCTGGTCGGCCTGATGGGCTCGGGCAAGACCACTATCGGCAAAATTCTGGCGCGTCAGCGCGGTCTGGAATTTATCGATTCCGACCATGAAATCATCGCCCGCTGCGGCGTATCCATTCCGACCATATTCGAGATCGAGGGTGAAGTCGGATTTCGTCAGCGCGAGTCGAGCGTCATCGATGAACTCAGCCAGCGGCATGGCATCGTGCTCGCCACCGGCGGTGGCGCGATCCTCGCCGCGGATAATCGCCAGATGCTGAAACAGCGGGGCACCGTGGTCTATCTGCGCTGCCAGCCGCAGGAATTGTACATGCGCACCCGCCACGACAAGAACCGTCCGTTGCTGCAAACCGACAATCCGTTCCAGAAGTTGAAGGAACTGTACGCCGCGCGTCACGCGCTCTATATGGATACCGCCGACATCGTGCTCGACTCCGGACGGCAAAGCACGCATGCGCTGGTGCGCAGACTGGAAAACAGTCTGAGTCTGGCGGCGATCGGGGCGAAGAATCCTTGCCCTGTTTGAGTATGGGTTTACTTGGCGCGGCTTGTCGTAATCAGCAGCCAGGCAAGCGCCAGTGCCGGCCAGAAAGCGGCGAGATGCAAGCCGAGCCCGGTAATATTGAGCACGCTGACAGTAGGCATGAAGCGCGGCGAAATTGCCAGCCTGATCAGTATCACCACGATTAGAAGGACCAGTGCGACCCTGCGGCGATTGCGCGAGAAAGCCGGCATGAGCAGAAACCAGAACGCCAGCAGAAACCCCGCCAGGGTTTCCAGCGACAGTACACCGCCAACTACTTTCAATTTGAGCAAGATGGTCGCCGCCAGCAATTTCATGAAGAACGCCAATGCGACCAGCAACAACATGCCGCCGACATAACGCCCCGGTCGCAACAGGCTGGCGGCAAAAGCGCCCAGGGTCAGCATTTCCAGAATCACGGCGGCCATCCAGGGAAAGTTGATCTGATTCAACCCTCCCGGCGGCATGTCGATCGGGCGCAGATGCAGGTCCAGCCAGCCCATGCCGGGAAACGGCAACAAGGCGAATTGCGTGAGAAACCAGAGCAGCAGCAGGCCCAGGCCGACATTGCTCGCCAGGCCGGCATGAAACCAGCGCATCCGCCAGCGATGCAGGGCGCGTCCGGCGCGCAACCAGCGACCATGATGCAGGGTCAGCAACGCGCCGGTCAGGGCGCCGAGACCATTGACCAGCATATCGAGATTGGAGGCGATGCGACTCGGCAGCAAGGCCTGGCCGCTTTCCATCATCAGACTGAACGCCAGACAGCTCAGCAGGCCGGTGATGACGCCGCGCGCGCCATGCCCGGGACGGCTGTGCCATCTGGCCAGGGCATAGCCCAGCGGCACGTATATCAGCAGATTGGTGGCCAGATCGGTGCGGGTGATATAGCGCGGCCAGTCGGCGAACAGGAAACTTGCCGACCAGTCCGACAGCGGCAGCCAGCCGGAGAAGGGGTACTGACTGCCGATAGTCAGGAGCAGCGCATAAAGCGCGATGAATATTCGTAAACGAAACCTTGCGACGCGTTCCTCGCTCATCGGGGCATGAATGGACGCGCGATGATCAAGGAATGGCCCCGTTCGAGCCGGACACTTTCGCGTGTACGTGGGTGCTGGACTCCTGGGCGCGATTCAGCTCCTCGGTGGTCATCACGGCGGCGAGTTTGTCGCGCAACGGCAAGGCGTCGGGATGTCCACGCGCGGCCGCGATGTTGAGCCAGATGTAAGCCGACTCCTTGTCGGGCGGCATCGCCAGGCCATCCCGATACAGCAGGCCGAGGCGGAATTCGGCTTCCAGGTGGCCCTGTTCCGCCGACTTGGTGAAATAGTCCAGCGCCGAACGGTAATTCTGCAAGGTGCCCAGCCCGTTCAGGTATGCCATGCCGATCAGGAACTCCGCCTCGACATGGCGTTGCGCGGCGGCGGCCTTGAGCCACGGGAACGCCTGCTGGTATTCCGCATTCACCCAATAGTTGCGGCCGAGGGCATATTGGGACTCAGGTCTGCCCTGTTTGGCTTCTCGCAGCAGTCTCGATTGAGCTTCCTTGTCATCCAGTGCGGTTACCGGCTCCAGGGACGTTTCGGCCGGCTGGTCGAGCAACGTCATCGCCGCCGCGCCCAACAACACCAGCGCCGCCAATACCCCGCCGGCAATGGCCCGATGCTTGTCCAGCCAGCCCGAACTGACGCGAAAATGCTTCTTGCAGGACTGGCAGCGGTAAGTAATACGCGAATTCTTTCCGGTCGATTTCACCGAAGGGCGTACCAGCGAGCTGCCGCAGTATTTGCATTTGACCTCGCCTGGGTCGGATGAACTTGGTTTTAGTAAGGGTTTATTCATCGATATGCGTGTGGCGAGGTCGGATCGTTGCATGGCTGCCGGGGAATGCGATTCTGACATTCAATTTCGTTGTCGTGAGCTAAAAAATGAACCCGCGATCATGCCCAGGCCAGCCATCAGAAAACCGGCGAACTGCGGCGGCAACAAGCCTTCGCCTTCCGGCAGCCAGACTTCCATGGACAGCCAGGTGAACAAACCCAGACCGATCGCCAGATAGGCGCCGGTGGTGTTGGCGCGTCGCCAGTAAAGACCGGCGACCAACGGCACGAAAGCGACCACCAACGTGACTTTGTAGGCGTTTTCCACCATTTGATGGATGCTGGTTTCCTCGCCCAACGCCCACAGCGAGTAGAGCGTGACGATGACCGCGAAGATGCCCACCACCCAGCGTGTCATCAGCAGCAGTTTGGCGTCGGACAACGGCTGTCGACGCGTGAAGAAGCGTTTCAGCACGTTTTCCGACAAGGTTACCGAGGGCGCCAGCAGCGTGCCGGAGGCGGTGGACATGATGACCGACAGCAGCGCGCCATAAAACACCACCTGCGCGAACAACGGCAGATGACCCTTGATCAGTTCCGGCAGCAGTTTCTGGCTGTCCTCGGCCAGCCAGCGGGTGACCAGCGCCGGGTCGATCAGGTTCGCGGAATAGACCAGGAACAACGGCACGGCGGCGAACAGGAAGTAGGCCACGCCGCCGGCGACGGTGCCCCAAACCGCGACGCTCTCGCTTTTCGACGCGTTGGCGCGCTGAAACACGTCCTGTTGCGGAATCGAGCCGAAGCCCATGGTCAGCAGGCCGGATATGAAGGCGATCATGGCCACCGCATTCAATTCCGGCCAGAACCTGAACTTGTCGTTGGCGGCGGCATGCTCGATCACCGGCGCCACGCCGCCAGTCATGTCGGAAACCAGCCAGGCGATATAAAGCAGGCCCAACACGATGACGATCATCTGGAAAAACGTGGTCAACGCCACCGACCACATGCCGCCGTACAAGGTGTACATCAGCACCACCGCCGCACCGATCATGATGCCTTGCGCCTGGGTGATCTGGCCCTCCGACAGCACGTTGAACACCAGTCCGAGAGCGGTAACCTGCGCCGACACCCAGCCCAGGTAAGACAGCACGATCGCCAGGCTGGTGATGATCTCGACCCGCGTGTCGTAACGTTCGCGGTAGTAATCCGCGATGGTCAGCAAATTCATGCGGTACAGCTTGCGGGCGAAGAACAGGCCGAACAGCACCAGGCACAGCGCCGCGCCGAACGGGTCGGAAATCAGCCCGGCCAGATCTTCCTCGATGAACGTGGCGGGGATGCCAAGCACCGTTTCCGCGCCGAACCAGGTGGCGAACACCATCGCCATGACGATGTACAACGGCAGCGAACGTCCGGCGGAGATGTAGTCGCGGGCGTTGTGCACGCGGCTGGCGGCATAGAGGCCGATGCCGATTGAAACGACCAGATAGAGAACGACAAATCCCAGCAACATGGGGCGCGCCTTTCGATTAGGAGGTTGATCATGTTCCGCATGCGGCAGCCTGGAGAGGCCCGGCAACGCGCATTGTCAAACGGCGCAATTATCTGCGATTCGCCGCAATCTTTGAGCACGTGAAGCGCTTGGCGGGATAGCCGATTGAAATATTGCTATCCAGACGCCAGCCAATTTTATTAGAGTCGCCGAATTTTGCCGGCACCCGGTGTCGGCCCATCGAAGGGAATCACATGCGTCAACTCGTCGTAAATCTGGGTGTAGTCGCACTCTCTGGCTGGGCGTTGGGCGCCCACGCCACCAATGGCATGAACATGGAAGCCTGGGGCGCCAAATCCGGCGGCATGGGCGGCGCGGCTTACGCATTCGAGGCCGGAAATTCGGCGGTGATGAACAACCCCGCCACGCTGGGGCTGAAAAGCTCGGGCAAGACGGATATCGGCGCCGGCTTGACCTTGCTGATGCCGGATGTCGAATCCAGCCACCCCGCCGCCGGTTCCCAGGATTCCGATGGCACGGCGTACTGGATGCCCACCTTGTCGTATATCCGCCGTACGGGTGATTTCGGCTATGGCGTGGCGATGCTGGCGCAAGGCGGCATGGGCACCGAATACGGCGCCGGCTCGCCGTTGTTTGCCGGTGGTTTGAATTCAAATGGCGATCCGATCGCGATGAGCGGTGAGGAGATCCGCTCGGAGGTCGGTTTCGGTCGGCTGATGTTCCCGCTGTCCTGGAATGCCAACGAGCAATTCATACTCGCCGGGCAGATCGATCTGGTCTGGGCCAGCATGGATCTGCGCATGGACATGGACGGCCAGAATCTGGCCGGCATGCTGGGACAGGGGCTGGTCAGCGGCAGCCTGGTCGGCGTCCTGCCGGCCACCATCGACTATGCCCGCTTCGATTTCAGCGACGGCAATGCGATGACCGGCCGCGCCAAATCCTACGGCTGGGGTTACAAGCTGGGCGGACTGTGGCGCATCAATGAGCAGTTGCAAGTCGGTGCCGCGTATCACGCCAAGACCCGCATGGGCGACATGAAAACCAACGATGCGACGTTGTCGGTCAATGGTGGCCCGATGCACGGCAGTCTCAAGGTCATCGACTTCCAGTGGCCGGAAACCTTCGGCCTGGGCGTGGCCTACGATGGCGGTGGCGCATGGTCCTGGGCCGCCGACCTGAAACGCATCCGCTGGTCCGACGCGATGTCCGATTTCCGCATGCGCTTCGTCGACTCCGCCTCCGGCATGGATATCGACGTCACCATGCCGCAGAACTGGAAAGACCAGACCGTGCTGGCGCTGGGCGGGCAATACAAGCTGAACCCCAAACTCGCGTTGCGCGCCGGCTACAACCACGCCAGCAACCCGGTGCCGAATGCCACGCTGAATCCGCTGTTTCCGGCGATTGTCGAAACCCACTACACCTTCGGCGTCGGCTATCGACTGGATCCGTCACGCAGTATTGCCGCATCCATCGCGCTGGCTCCGGAAGCGAGCCGGACCAGCACCCAAGGCGTCACCTCCAGCCACCGTCAGACCACGCTGCGGGTGAATTACAACTACAGCTTCTGAACGGGAAAACCCGGGGTCAACACCGACACGGTTGACCCTGGTCAATTCCAACGCGCGAATCCGCTGGCGCATGCCCGCGCTCTGTTACGCTGCGGCTCCTTTCCTCAAGGCGTTCCAGACCATGCGCGTCCTATTGGCAACCTGCCTGCTCATTTCCGCGCCACTCGTGTGCGCGGCCAACCCCACCGAGGTCAAAGGCGCCGTGCTGGAGGTCAAGCAAGCGGCGGGCTACACCTACCTGCGTCTCAAAACCCCGCAGGGCGAGACCTGGGCGGCGGTCAGTCAAGCCGCGGTGAACAAGGGCGAGCAGGTGACCTTGCGCAACGTCATGGTCATGCAGGATTTTGAAAGCCGCGCGCTGAACAAGACTTTCCCCAAGATCCTGTTCGCCTCTCTGGCCGGAGCGAATGGCGGCTCCGGCATGTCCGCCGCTCAGCCCGCCATGGGCAAATCGCCGCCGACCGCCGATGCCCCGGTTGCCAAAGCGATTGGCGCCAATGCCCGAACCGTCGCCGAAATTGTCGGCCAAAGCGCCAAGCTGAAGGACAAGCCGGTGGTGGTGCGCGGCAAGGTGGTCAAGTACAACGCCGGCATCATGGGCAAAAACTGGCTGCACCTGCGTGATGGCACAGGTTCCGCCGTAGACGGCAGCAACGACATCCTGGTCACGACCAGCGAATCGGCCAAGGTTGCCGAAGTCGTGACCGTGCAGGGCATCGTGCGGACCGACAAGGACTTCGGCGCGGGTTATGTCTATTCGGTGTTGATCGAGGATGGCCGGCTGAAACGCTGAGCGGCCAGTGCTCATGTAGGGTGCGCCATGCGCACCATGGAACGGGAAAGGGTGCGCATTGGCAAGGATCAACCCGCCGCGCCCAGTCGCCACAACGAAGTGATTTCCGCCGCCCGCGCCCGATGCAGCGGGTCGCTGGCATCGCCGGCGCGCGGGTGGCGCGGGCGAATCTCGTGGCGTCCGAGCACCTTCAGGCCGGCCGCGTCGAAGGCCGCCAGCAACGTCGCGCGGGAACGCAAGCCGAGATGTTCGGCGAGGTCGGACAACACCAGCCAGCCTTCGCCGTCCGGCGTCAGATGCGCCGCCAGCCCATGCAGAAAACCCAGCAACATGCGGCTGTCCGGGTCGTACACCGCATGTTCGATCGGCGAACTGGGCTGCGCCGGCAACCACGGCGGGTTGCACACCACCAATGGCGCGCGCCCCGGCGGAAACAAATCGGCTTCGACCACCTCCACCTGCCCGGCATAGCCGAGCCGCGCAATGTTCTCCCGGGCGCAGGCCAGCGCGCGCGGGTCCTGATCGGTGGCCACCACC
>JAGUXX010000184.1 GCA_020061585.1 Betaproteobacteria bacterium
CAGCGCGTTCTCGGACTTCTGGGGAAAATTTGTTCGTTTTCTTCATGGCTCTATCTTCTCAAGAGTTAGAGCCTCCTCAAAACCCGGGGCGGTTCAATGTGGCTCGGCTGCGGAATTGGCACTTCAAGATCAGTACGATCGAATGGCGGCAAGGTCACTTGAATGCGAAGTGTGTTGAGATCGACGTAGTCGTCCACCGCAAGCGTGGAGGCAAGCAGCGAGTCAATCTCCGCGTAAATCTGTTCGAGTTTCCCGTTACGCTCGAGAACCATTGTCTCCATCTCGGCTAAATGAGCTTCGCGGGCTTCCTTCTCTAGACGCTTACGTTCAGAATCCGCAGCCTTCGCGAGTTGATTCTGGGCACGCTCCGACGCCTTCTTCGCCTGTTCGGCTTGTCGAACCAACGCGAAATGGCGCTGAACCGCTTCTCGCTCTGCCCGCGCCCGCTCTCGGGCTGCCACGCGAGACTGATGCTGAAGCTCTGCAAAGAATCCTCGTCGTGCCATAGCGCTAATCCTATGTTTATCTCAATGCTAAATCGTAACCTAGGCGGTCGAGAGATTTTCCATTCCAAGTGCCTGCAATACACGCGAAATAGGGCGAGGGTAGTAAGCGGCCTCTCGGATTCAACGGCCCAGATTTTCTTGTAGCGCGGCTCGAATGGCAGCAATGCGAAGTGCAGTGGTCATTTAAGCGTCAAGCAAAAAATGGCCGCTCCGGCCGGGTTTCAGCCATCAACCCCCACTTCCTCGAATGCCCGCTCCCAACGCGATGCCATCTATCTCGTTTGCATGTGCAACTTTCCCCTCACCACTTTGGCAGTCCGCTTCGTACTTAGTCGTGCTGCACGCCAAACCTTTTTTCCATCATCGCCCCGATCTCCCGCCAGGAAACGACCGGAAACTCGCTTCGTGGTTGGCCCTGATCACCGCCCATGACGAGCAGTCCTTGCATGTGCTCGGCCAAACGGCCGAATTTTTCCAGGGCGCCGAACCAATCCCGCGCCACCGTCTGGCCGGCCTTGCATTCCACGGCAAGCAGGCGGTCGCCGGCTTCGACCAGCAGGTCAATTTCGTGGCCGGCCGAGTCGCGCCAGAAATACAGTTCTTCCGGCCGCAGGTGGTTGCGTTTGAATTTCATGAATTCGGCCACCACCAGGGTTTCGAACAGCGGTCCGCGCAGGTTGCCCAGCACCAGTTCCCGGGCTTCGCGCACGCCGGCCAGCCAGGCCTTGGCGGTGTTTTGGGTGATGCCGCAATCGGCGGCCATGGCGGATAGATTGAGTAACTGCCCGGTACGGGCGGCGCACATCAGCACGAAGCGGTGGAAAGCGGCCAGGTCGCGGATGTTGAGGGTCAGGCGCACGTCCCGTTCGACGTAGGTGGTGAGGTAGTCGGAAAACCACACGTGGGGCGGGATACCCCGGTCCAGCAGGGGCGGATAGAAACCTTGCCAGAGCACGGTTTCCAGGGATTTACTGGCCCACAGGTCACGGGTTTCCGTCAGTGAGAAGGGCAGCAAATGGAGAAAGCCGATCCGGCCGGCCAGGGACTGGGTGATGCTTTCCGTCAGGCCGAATTGCTGGGAGCCGGTGAGGATGAAGCGGCCCATGCCGGCACCGGCATCCACCAGGGTCTGGAGATAAGAGAACAGTTCCGGCGCGCGTTGAACCTCGTTGTGACGCTCTGACGTGCAGATTGTCAATTAAATTGACAATCTGCACGACTCCAGGCGCTTGCTCCTCGACTGGATTCCCGCATGCGCGGGAATGACGGCTTAAGCAAGTGCCATTTCTGTGTCAGCCACTCTTCGAAAAAAACCGGGGCCATGACGATTCAGCGCCGGAAAAATCCAGTTGTTCAAGGCGCCGCCAGCACAGCGTCCATATAAAGGTCGGCGGCATCCTTGCTCAACACCGGCAGTGTCACCGGCGCGCTGCGGGCGTCTCGGGTCAGCGCTTCGAGGTTGTCGCCGGTCAGGCTGTTCATGAAGGCGACCAGTGCGGTTTTTTCTTCGCTGTCGAGTTTGAGCGGCATCAGCAGCGGCGATTTGTTTTCGTTGTCGATGCCGCCCTTGTCGTAGAACTCGACGACATCTTCCAGCGTGGACAGCGAGCCGTCATGCATGTAGGGCCGGGTGATGGCGACATTGCGCAGCATCGGGGTCTTGTAGGCCCAGCGATCCTTGGTGTCGAGGGTGACTTCGTAGCGGCCGACATCGGCCTGCGGTGGTTCGAACGATTTCAGCAATGCGCCCATCACCTGCACGAAGATGCCAGGCGCGAGTTGCACCTTGTAGTTGTTGCGTTCCGGGAACATGCTGCGTTCCCAGCCCAGGCCGGTGTTGTGGAACTTGTGGTCGGTGAACAGCGCGGTTTTCTCGTCCACCCAATGGCAGGTGGCGCAGCGGCCCTTGCCCATGAATATCTCGAAGCCTTTCTGTTCGCGGAGGTTCAACGCGCTCTTGTCGTCGCCGTAGAACCAGCGGTCGAAACGCGAATTGCCGGAGATCAGGGTGCGCTGGAAGCTGGCCAGGGCATGGCCGATGCGTTCGGCGCTGACCGGGCCGCCGAAGGCCGCCTCGAATTGGCCTTTGTATTCGTCCAGCAGGCGCACTTTCTCGACCACGTAGCCGATCGACGGCATGTCCATTTCCACCTTGGTCAGCAGCGGTCCCCAGACCTGGTCTTCCAGATGAAGTTCGCGGCCTTCGTGGAACAGCGACAGGTGGTAGCCGATGTTGTAGAGGGTAGGCGAGTTGCGCCGCAGACTGCGGCCTTGCATGCCGATTGCGGTACCCAGTTCGTGCGAGGTGAAGCCCTGTTCCGGTACATGGCACATGGCGCAGGACATGGTGTTGTTGTGCGACAGGCGGCGGTCCATGAACAGCCGGCGGCCGAGGTCGATCTTTTCCCGGGTCAGAGGATTGGCGGCCGGGATGCTCAGCGGCGGCAGACCCAGGGGCGGATCGAGCTGGACGGGGGTGCCGATGGCGTAGACCCAGGCCGAGTGAAATATGCCGGACCAGGCGAACCAGGGCAGGCGTTTCATGGTCGTGGCAGACCTTGTTCCATCAACAGGGTGAGGATGTCGTTGTAAACGATGTCGGCTTGCAGGTAGACCGTGGTGTAGACCTCACGCACCAGATGATCGCGGTCGATCAGGAAGACTTTCAGGACATGGCTCAGCGAGCCGAGCGGTTGCCCGGTGACGGGATCGAGTTCGAGATAAACGTCCTGACCGAAGTCGTCGAGGATCGGCAGCAGTTCGCGCAATGAGGCGGTGGTCAGGAAATCCCATTCCACCGGCTGGTTCGGCAAGGCGTTGTCACCGGCATACAACTTCAGCATCTGCGGGGTGTCGCGCTTCGGGTCGAACGACAGACTGACCAGACGCACCTTGTCATGCAATCCGGCATCGCGTTCCAGGCGGGCCTTCAGGCTGTGGAACACCATGTAGGCATAGGGGCAGCCGCTGGGGTCGGCGCAGGAGGAGTAGATGAACGACAACAGCGTCACCTTGCCGCCGGTATAGCGCTGTAGTCGTTGGCGCCGACCTTCGATGTCGAGCACATCGCCATCCGCCGCGGTCATGATCCGCTGCAGTTCGTAACTGCCCGCCACCGGCGGGACGTAGCCGATTTCGACGACGTTCTGGTTGTCGATGGGTTTCAGTTCAGCGGCTGTCGCGGTGAATCCCATCAATGACAGCATCAGGCACGCAAAAAAACCGCCTCCCCCGAAGGGGACGCGGAGCGGTTTCAACAGCTTGTTGAACAGCAGAGCCATGCAGTTACTGGGCAGACGCTGCGTTGAGGACCACGCGCAGGTTGTCCAGGCCCTCGGCTTCGGCATGCAGCGGCTTCAGCGATTTCATGTCGCGCGCCTGGAACTTCATGTGGTGGGCGCGTCCGAGCTTCTCCTTGTAAAAGTCGATCTCGAAGCCCAGCTTCAGGTCCTTGCCGTCCCAGTGGTACATCTTCAGGAACTGTTCGTCATCCTGGCCTTTCTTGTCCCAGTTGCCAAGCAGGGAAGAGGTGTAGTAGACGCGCTTGCCGTCATAGCTTTGCGACACCATGTTGACCTGGGAACCGATCTTTTTCTTGAACATTTCCTTCGGCCACAGCGGATCGCTGAAGTCCCAGTAACGGCTGGAACCGTCCATGAAGGTGTTGATCCACATACCCTTGCCGTCGGCGGTCATCGAGATGTCGACCGGCAGCGGGATGTCGGCCGGATTGCCGATGGTGGCGACGTCATGCGCCTGCCATTCGCCCTTGTTGTCCTGCATGTAGACCCAGACTTTGGATGTCAGCGCCGCGGTGGTGACCGCGAAATCCTGGCCCTTGCCCCAGTTCCAGCGGGCTTCCAGTGGCGCGCCAGGCGTGTTGAAGATTTTCAGCGGTTTCATGGTTTTGAAGTCCCACATCACCGAGGTGTTGCCAAAGTGCTTCATGGCTTCCGGATCCTTGACCATCTTGCCCAGGTCCATCATGTAGTTGTTCCAGCCGGTGAAGGAGGTCGACAACATGGCGTTCTTCTTTGGGTTGATCGCCACGTCGTAGTTGTAACCGTCGCCCTTGACGCCGTTCAATTCGGCGGTCGGGATGTGCACGGTCTTGACGTGCTCGCCCTTGTTGTTGTAGATCACGTGGGCGGTGGTCCCGCCATGGTCCTTGTTGTTGGACAGGCCGGTGATGATCATGCGGCCCGGCGTGGCGTAGAAGGTGTGCGGACCGACGATGCCGCCGGATTTCTCGACGAAATCCTTGATGATTTTCACCAACTTCGGCTTGGCCGGGTCGGAATAGATGTCGAAGATGAAGATATGACTGCTGTCCAGGCCGCCACCCCACAGGAACCGTCGATCGTCGGACAGACCAACGTGGTGCGCCTCGTTGCGCCCGCCCACCGACAAGCTGTCGATGACCTTGCCGTAATGCCTGGACTTGGGGTTCACGTCCACGGTAACCAGTTTGTCGGAGCCGTCGCCGACGCCTTCCACACCCAGGGTCCAGACGTAGACCAGATCTTCCTGGCCTTTGATCAACGGCGTGAACGGGGAACAACTGGTTTCGTCGGCAAGACTGGTCGCCGGCAGGGCGGTCATGCCTGATGCCACAATGGCGGACAGGGCGGTTGCCAGTATTTTCCTGGAAAAGCGGTTTTTGCATTGAATCATGTCAGTCTCCTCAGTCATTCACAGGGCAGATGCCACGCATCCGGACCGTCAAGACGACGACCAGGGTTGGAGCGAAGCTATGCAGCCCTGTTTAGCAACCCGCGTGCCATGATTGTTTATCCATATTAATCAACGACATATTGTTTTGTATAAGGAAAATCCCGCATCCTGGGCGGGACAGACTGATTTCCCGGGGTGTGACAATTTGTCGCGGGTTTGGTCCATGCGCGGTTCCAGGAAACAGGTGACAGACTGTCACGAAGTTGAACGCGGCAGGCCCAACAGGTTTATCCGGGCTGGTTTTCAAGCCATTGTTTTATTGTGAATATCTCGCTGGCAATCGACATGCATGACGACTGGCATACGAATTGCTGAAATCTGAACAATCACATCATGGCGGCTTTTCATGTCTCTATCATCCAACTCCGACGCTGAGCAGGCGGGCTTGTTGCCGGCTTTGCATAGATTGCAGGATCAGCTCGGATTCCTCCCGGAGCAGGCCATCGCCGAACTGGCCAGGACGCACAACCTGTCGCGCGCCGAGGTCGAGGGGGTGATCGGCTTCTATCACGATTTCCGTCGCACGCCGCCCGGCCGCCGGCGTTTGCAGGTGTGCCGCGCCGAATCCTGTCAGGCGATGGGCGGCGAGGCGCTGGC
>JAGUXX010000316.1 GCA_020061585.1 Betaproteobacteria bacterium
CGAGCGCAGCGCCGCCACCGGTGCGCCGCCGCCGGCGGCGCGCGCGAACAGGAACACCACATCGGTGTCGGATATCTTGGCTTTCAGAGCCGGCGCGATGTCCACCACGCCATGCAGCGTAGCGCCCGGACTGGCCGCTTGGCTGGTTGCCTGCTCGGCCAGATTGTCGAGGCCGGTGGCCGCGCCCCGCGCCAAGCGGTTGGCTTCTTTCTGCGCTTCCAGAATATCCTGCGCATAGGGCGATTCCGGCGGCAGCAACTTGTACAGATGCTTCATGTAGTAGGCCGCCTGCGCGAAATTCTTTTCCTGGAAGTTATAGATGCCGGCCAGTTCCAGGCCCTTCATGTCATCGGGATCCTTTTCCAGGGCTTTGAGGACCAACTCGATCGGTTTGCCCTTCAGCACTCGGTCATTGCTGATCGCCAGCGCTTCGGCATAACCGGTCATGATGGTGGGCACCTCGGGTTGCAGCTTGATCGCCTTTTCATAGGCATGCAGCGCTTCCGGCCAATGGCCGACGGCGGCATAGGTCTTGCCGAGGATGACCCAGGCTTCGACGTTGTTCGGATCGGTCTTGGTCTTTTCCTCGACCTTCTGAATCATTTGCAGGATGTCGTGCTCACCCGGCGCGCCTTGCGCCATGGGCGGATTGGCCTGCGCTTCGGCGATGGCCGTCAAGGACATCGGATTGCCGAGCACAAAATACAGACCGAAAGCGGCAACCGGCAGCACCCCGGCCAGGGTAAAGCCGAGGCGGCGACTGGTGACCGGCGCCATCGTCAGATCAGCCTTGCCGAGCGCGTCTTCCGCCAGGCGGGTTTCAAGTTCCACCTTGCTGATCTGGTACTGTTCTTCCGACAACAGGCTATTGGCGCGGTCGGCGTCCATTTCCTTCATTTGATCGCGATAGACGGCGATATTGATGTCGCGCCGCGCGGCTTTGGCGGCGACCTGTTTCCTGCGTAACAGCGGCGGCAGCACAAACGCCAGGGCAATGGCGACACAGGCGACAGCGGCGACCCAGAACAGGGTAACGGACCAGAACGGATTCATTTGTTGTCTTCCAGTAGGTGGGCAGCGGCGGCGAGCTGTTTTTCGTCGACCGGCGTTTCTTTGAGGTTGCGGCGCTTGTTCAGCGTGAAGTACCAGATTGCGCCACCCAGTATGAGGAACAGCGCGGGGCCGAACCAGAGCAGCAAGGTCAGCGGCTTGAACGGCGGCCGGTACAACACGAAGTCGCCGTAACGGTCGGTCAGGTAGGTGATCACCTCCTTGTCGTTCTTGCCGGCCTTCATCTGCACGCGAATTTCCTCGCGCAGATCTTCCGCCAGCTCGGCATGCGATCCGGCCAGTGATTCGTTCTGGCAAACCAGGCAACGCAACTCTTCGGACAGTTTGATCATGCGCTGCTCGATCACCGGATCGGCGCCGATCGACTCGGCTTCGGCGGCCCAGACCGTCGGCGCCAAGACGAGCGCCAGCGCAAACAGCCAACTCACAGGCTTCCAATTCATACACCCAACTCCTTCAATTTCGGCACGAACTTGTCTTTCCAGATATCCGGACTGATCGGACCGACGTGTTTCATGCGCACGATGCCCGCCTGGTCGATGACGTAGGTTTCCGGCGTGCCGGTGACGCCATAATCGATGCCGACCTTGCCGGAAAGATCATCCGGCACCGCGAAATACGGGTCACCCTGCCGCGCCAGGAGTTGCTCGGCCTCGCGCTGCTTGTCCTTCCAGTTGAGGCCGACGATGGGCACCGTCCCACTCTGCTCCAATGCCATCAGCAGGCCATGTTCCTGGCGGCAGGAGACGCACCAGGGCGCCCAGACATTCATCACCCAGACCTTGCCCTTCATGTCGGCCGGGCTGAACGTGGCATTCGCATCGCCGACCACCGGCAAACTAAAGTCCGGCGCCGCCTTGCCGATGAACGGCGAAGGCACTTCACGCGGATTGAGGAACAGGCCCTTGGCGAAGAAACCCACCAGAACCAGGAACAAGATCAGCGGTATCCAGCGCTTCATGCTCAGGCTCCCTGCGCGGCCGCGCCGGTCGGCGCCGGAGCTTTGACGGCGATACGATAGCGTCGGTCGGCGGCGGCCAGGAAGCCGCCAATCACCATCAGCAGCGCCCCCAGCCAGAGCCAGTTGATGAACGGCTTGTGGAACACCCGCACCGCCCAGATCGTCGCCGCCTCATCCAGCGGCTCGCCGAGCGCGACATAGATGTCGTCGAACAGGGCGGGTTGAATCGAGGCTTCCGTCATCGGCATGCCGGAGGCGTTATAGATGCGCTTCTCCGGATGCAGCTCGTACAGCTTCTTGCCGTTCTTGCCGACTTCCACCGTGCCTCTGGCGGCGCGGTAATTCGGGCCTTCATGTTCAGTGGTGCCCTGGAAGGTGAAGGTGTAGCCGGCCAATTCGGTATGGTCGCCGATGTTCATCCGCACATCGCGCTCTTCCTGATAGTTGGCGACCACGGTGATGCCGGCGACGCCCACCGCCATGCCCAGGTGCGCCAATTGCATGCCCCAGAACGAGCGGGTCAGCGAGGACCAGCGGGCGCCGTTTTTCAGGCGCTCGCGGAAACCGATCAACACCGTCAACAAGATCCACATCGACATGGCGAAACCGAACACCGCCCAGGGCTTGAAACCATCCAGCGTCAACGGCAGCAGAATGCCGGTGGCCACCGAAATGACCAGCGCCCATTTCAGCCGCGACACCATGTCCGGCAGGCTGGCTTCCTTCCAGCGCGCCAGCGGGCCGACGCCCATCAGGAACAACGCCGGCGCCATCAACGGCACGAACACGGCGTTGAAGTACGGCGGGCCGACGGAAATCTTGCCCATGCCCAGCGCATCGATCAGCAACGGATACAAGGTGCCCAGCAGCACCGCGCCGAGCGCCGCCAGCAGCACGACGTTATTGCCGAGCAACAGCGCCTCGCGGGAAAACCAGGTGAAGCCGCCGCCGCTCAGCATCTTCGGCGCGCGCCAGGCATAGAGCACCAGCGAACCGCCGATCACCAGCACCAGGAAACCGAGAATGAAGGCGCCGCGCGCCGGGTCGGTGGCGAACGCGTGCACCGACGACAACACGCCGGAACGCACCAGGAAAGTACCCAGCAGCGACAGCGAGAACGCGGTCAGCGCCAGCAACACGGTCCAGGCCTTGAAAGCGCCGCGCTTCTCGGTGACGGCCAGCGAATGGATCAACGCCGTGCCGGCAATCCACGGCATGAACGAAGCGTTTTCGGTCGGATCCCAGAACCACCAGCCACCCCAGCCCAGTTCGCGATACGCCCACCAACTGCCCAAGGCGATGCCCAGCGTCAGGAACGCCCAAGCCACCGTGGTCCAGGGCCGCGACCAGCGCGCCCAGGCGGCGTCGAGACGGCCGGACAACAGTGCCGCGATGGCGAAGGCGAAGGCCACCGCGAAACCGACATAGCCCATATACAACATCGGCGGATGGATGATCATGCCCCAATCCTGCAACAGCGGATTCATGTCGCGACCGTCGATCGGCGCCGGCAGCAAACGATCGAAGGGATTCGACGTGGTCAGCAGGAACGCCAGGAAACCGACCGAGATGATGCCCATCACGCCCAGCACCCGCGCCACCATGTCATCCGGCAGATGCCGCGAGAACACTGAAACCGCCGTGGTCCAGAACCCGAGGATCAGCACCCACAGCAACAGGGAGCCTTCATGCGATCCCCAGGTGGCGGTGAGGCGGTAGACCTCGGGCAGTTGCGAGAAGGAGTTTCTCGCCACGTTCTCGACGGTGAAATCATTGACCATGAAGGAATAGGCCAGACAGCCGAAGGCCAGCGCGGCGAACACGAATTGCCCTTGCGCCGCCGGCCGCGCCACCGACATCAGCGTGAGGTTGCCGCGCTGCGCGCCGATCAGCGGCAGGACCGCCTGGGTAAGCGCCAACAACAGCGCGACGATGAGTGCGAAATGGCCGAGTTCTGGAATCAAAGTGGTCTCCTGATTAGGGTGCCGCCGCATGGCGGCGTAGGCGTCCGGACGCAACCGGACGCCCGGATGTCATTGCGCCAAGGTCTGCTGCGCCTTGGCGGCCTGCTCCAGGGCATGCGCGGCTTCCGGCGGCATGTAGTTCTCGTCATGCTTGGCCAGCACCTGCGACGAGTTGAACAAGCCATCGGCGCCCATTTTGCCTTCCGCGACCACGCCCTTGCCCTCCTTGAACAGATCGGGAAGGATGCCCTTGTAGACCACCGGCATCGACTTGGCGGTATCGGTCACGACAAACCGCACCGTCAGGCCGTCCGCATCGCGCTGCACGCTGCCATCCTCCACCAGTCCGCCGATGCGGAAGGCGCGATCGAGTGGCGCCTTGCCCTCGGCCACCTCGGAGGGCGAGTAGAAGAACACCAGATTGCTCTGGAAGGCATTGAGGATCAAAGCGGTGGCGATCCCCAGACCAGACAGGCCAAGCAGGATGACCAGGAGTTTCTTGTGACGTGATTTCATTGCTCTTCCCACTGCTGCATGCGCTTCAGGCGGCGCAGAGTATCCGTGCCGGCGCGTTTCAAAAGTATGACTTCGATCAAGACACACAGCGCGGTTACGCCAAACGAACCCCAAACGTAGAGTCCGTAACCCGCCATGTCCCAGAATTCGGACCAACTAGCCCATTCCATTACAGACCTCCCGCGAAACCGTAACCGGCGCTGCCGAACTCAAGCGGTACGGGGATTGCCAAGCGGATCATTGATCACCCTCCAGAATCGCCTTCGCCCACTCCGTGTGACGTTCCCGCTCCAGGATGATGCGCCTGACCCGCACCAGCGCCACCGCGATGGTATAGAACCAGGCCGCCACCGCCATCACCAGCATGCCCTGCAACATGATCGCGGCCATGCTCGGCGCCTTGGTCACGCTGATTGACGCGCCCTGATGCAAAGTGTTCCACCAGATCACGGAAAAATAGATGATCGGCACATTGATCGCGCCGATCAAGGTCAACAGGGAGCCGGCGCGGTCGCCGCGTTTGACATCGTCGATCGCCGCCCACAGCGCGATGATGCCGACATAGAGAAACAGCAGGATCAGTTCGGAGGTCAGGCGCGCATCCCAGACCCACCAGGCGCCCCACATCGGCTTGCCCCACAGCGCCCCGGTCCACAGCGCGACGAAGGTGAACATCGCCCCGGTCGGCGCCAGCGCCCGCGCCATCATGAACGACAAGCGGGTGTTGAACGCCAGGCCGATCGCCCCCCAGAACGCCATCACCAGATAGATGAACATCGACATCCAGGCCGCCGGCACATGGATGAAGATGATCCGGTAGGCCTCGCTTTGCTGGAAGTCGGTCGGCGCCAGGAAAAAGCTGATATACAAACCCCACAGCGTCAACAGACCGGCGCTCCAGGCGAACCAGGGAATCAACTTGCCGGCAAGATGGTAGAACGTGGCGGGGGAAGCGAAAGTGTAGAGTTTCATTCGATAAGTGAGCGTAATCAGCGCTTTGGGCTCGTTAATGAATAACCTGGTCGATTATGGGTGTGTTGACGGGATGCGATGCAAGGCGCCGGTCGCGCCGCATGGTCATTCCCCGCAAGCGACCGGCAACGCGGCAGCGCGCCCGACAACTCGGCCAGAATGTTCAAGTTATTCATTAACGAGCCCTTATTCAAGAGACACACGCAACGCCGCCGCGGCGATCCATGGCGAGATCATAAGTGACAACACCATGAACGCGCCCAACAGTGACAAGTGCGCCTCGGCTCCAGTTCCCGTCATCACGCCATCAACCGCGCCGGCCCCGAAAATAAGCGCCGGAACATACAACGGCAGGATCAGCAAGGTCAGCAACACCCCGCCGCCGCGCAAGCCCAGGGTCAACGCGGCGCCTACGCCGCCGAGCAAGGACAGGATCGGCGTGCCGAGCAACAAGGACAACTCCAGCACCAGTATCGCGTCCCAGCTTAAATTGAACTGAATGCCCAGCACCGGCGCGATCAGCAACACCGGAATGCCGTAGATCAGCCAATGCGCGATCGATTTGCCCAACACCAGCAGCACGGTGGGTTCGGGCGACAGCACCATATGTTCCAGACTGCCGTCCTGGTGATCGTCGGCGAACAGCCGCGACAGCGACAGCAGCGAGGCCAGTGTCGCCGCCACCCACAGCACGCCGGGCCCGATGCGCGCCAGCATGTCCGGTTCCGGCCCGACGCCGAGCGGGAACAGACTGGCGACCATGACGAAAAAGAACTGCGCGATCATCCAGTCGCCACGCCGCCGCGCGGCCAGAGTCAGGTCGCGGCGCAGGACGGCAAGCAGGAAACGATGCATCGGCCGACCCTAGACCAGTTCCGGAATGGCGACGCTGCCGACCAGCAGCCGTTGGACTTTGACACCTTCCAGATTGAGCGCCTGATGCGTGGTCGCCACGACCATGCCGCCGGCTTGCAGATGATCGCGAATCAGGCCTTCCATCAACGCCACCGCGTGCACGTCGAGGCCGGTCAACGGTTCGTCGAGTATCCACAAGGTCGACCCGGCCAGCAGCAAGGCGGCGAGCGCGACGCGGCGACGCTGACCAAACGACAGCACGCGGCACGGCAGATCCAGGCAGCGACTCAAACCGAGACGCCGCAGCGTCGCCACCGCGCGCGCCGCATCGAAAGCGCGGCCATGCAGACCATCGGCGAAGCGCAGATTTTCCAGCGGATCGAGATCGTCCTTGACACCATTGGCATGCCCCAGATAACACATCTCCTCGTGATAACGCTCGTTGACGTCGCGGATCGCCTCGCCCCGCCAGCGAACCTCTCCGGCCTCGGGACGCGCCAGACCGGTCAACAAGCGCAGCAGACTGGTTTTGCCCTGACCATTGCCGCCCTGCACCAGCAACAACTCGCCGGCGGCAAGGGAGAAATTCATATCCTTGAACAACAGCCGTTCGCCACGGGCGCAGGCAAGGTCATGAACGGAGAGTAGTGCGTCGGGCATGGCGGAGAAAATCGGGGGGCGGGCGAGAATACCCGCAAACCGCGCCCACGCAAAATGTCGACGGTCAATAATTCAAAAATAATCGCGCGTAAAAACCCTCGGTCTGTGGCGTTGTCGCAAACCACAAGACTAATAGGGTAATCCGCCACATGAGACCTGACAGGTTTGTAAAACCTGTCAGGTCTTACTGGATTAACGCTAGAACAAACTTGTCCCGGGGAATCCGCCCCTTATTTCAGGACAAAAGCCACCTTGGCGGAAGCCAGAAAATTGCTTTTCTGGTCAGCCATGTAGATGCGCAGCACGTCCTCGTCGCCGACATGCAGATCGGCCATGGTTTTCAGGCCGATCGCCTTGACGATCAACGGTGCCTTGGCGCCCCGCCCTTCCAGCGCGGCGCGGGCTTTTTCGATGCTGTTGGTGTATTCGCCGGCGCCCTGCTCGACGAGGATTTTCTGGCTGATCTTGGACGGATCGTAAAGCGCCTCGCCCTTGCTGGTGAAGATCCGGTTGATCAACGCCGGCTGAAACCCCAGTTCGCGCGCGTCGATGATCAAACCGTCATGCGCCACCGTCGGGGCGGCGGGACTGGCGACCGGCGCGGATTGGGCGACGGGTGGCGCAATGGGGGGCGCGACCGGCGGGTAATAAGCCGCTGTTTGCAACAAGGCCCGACCGGGCGCGGCGTTGATGTAGTTGCTGTACAGGGTTTCGGCGACGCCATCGGAACCGCGCACGCCCAACTGCAAGAACACCACGGCGCTGCCCTCCGCCGGATTCCAGGATTCGTGCACCTTGCGCGCGCCCTTGATCAGACCATTCACCGCGGTCTTGACCACATCGCTCTCCAACGCGCAATGCCGCACCGTGGTCTGCCCGGAGACATGCACGCCATTGACGATCTCGGCTAACCGACGGTAGGCGACGATCTCCGCCGCGCGGATCGCCGTCATGCGCTGTCGCGCCGGACTGCCGCCTTCCATCGGCAAACCTTCGCCGGCGACCAGAATATAGCCGTTGGCGATGGCTTCCGCCGGACTGTCGGTCAGCGCCAGATTGCGTTTTTCCAGCCAGTTCCGATTTTGATCGAAATCGCCGGAAATGATGCGATCCGCCATTGCCGGCGCAACACTCAACAGCAAGGACAACAATCCGCCGAACCAGATAGACGCAGTACCGATATGCATGACTCAAGACCCCAATCACATGACTGAAATGGTTAAACTGGCGACCCAGCACATCGGACGCTCGATGCTGACAGCCTCCCCGCGGGTCTGGCGATTGCCGGATAGCGGCCGGATGCGCTGCCGCATAGTCTAACGATGGGACGGCTATCAGGTGAAAAATGTTTCCAGCACAGGTCAACCGTTGTCAGTGCCATCCGGACCTCGGACAGCGCTCATGAACAGCAGATTCCCAGCCGCGCGGCGGACGCTCGCCATCCTTGCCGTCGTGTTCGGCGGATACTGCGCCCCGGTATTCGGCTTCGATCAAGGCGGTTTCGATTTCATCCAGCCGGCGACCGACAAGCCAGCCCGCAAAACCACGGCCAGTGAACGCTTGTTCGGCAACACCTACCCCCCGGTGGATACCCAGACCCTGCCCCGCGGCGTCGCCATTCTGCCGTTCGACAATGCAACGCAGGAAACCGGCATCGCCGAGGAAGTCCGCCGCGCTTTCTACAATCAGTTCAGCTCGAAACCCTACAGCGACATCGAACTGGCCGCCGTCGATGCGCGCATTCTGGCGCTGGCCCACGAAAAGAAAGCGGTGCGGGACAACACCGTCTATTACCAGACGCTTTGTCGGCCGCTCGGCTGCGACGGCGTCATCACCGGCCGGGTGCTGGAATTTCGCAAGATGTTCGCCGGCGTCTACTCGGAACTGGGCATCGTCGCGGAGATCAGCCTGATCAACGTCAAAACCGGCGCGGTCGTGCTGACGCGTACCGAGGAAATCACCTTCCGCGAAGGCGGCCTCAGCCTTACCCCGATCGGCTTGGCGATGTCGGCGATGTCGGCGGCGCTGAATCTGCGCGATATTCAGCGGGTGCGCCTGGTCAGCGAACTGGGCTACACCATCGCCAAGACCATACCCGACCCGGTCGGCGGTTTCGCCGCCGCCGGACCGCGTATTGAAGGACTGCTGTCGAATGCCGCCGAATCGCCGTTCGGGCTGGGCAAGGTGATTACCATCGCCATGCAGGGCGAAACCAACGGCGCCGCGGTGTTCGACATCGGCAACTATCGGCGCGCGCTGCCGATGCTGGAAAAAACGCCCGGCGTGTATGTCGGCGAGTACCGCGTGCAGGATGGCGACATGGTCAAACAAGCGCCGCTGGTCGCGACCCTGCGCGGCCGCAACGGCCTGCTGTCCAGTTGGTATGACACCAACCTGATCAACATCGACAGCCAGGCGCCCGCGGCGCCCGCCCGATTGAGCGCCAAATCGCAAGCCGGACAAGTGCTGTTGCAATGGGACGCGCTGACGCAGACCGCCGATCTCGCCGGCTATCAGGTGCTGCGTTCGGCGCAACCGTTGTCCGGTTTCACTCCGATTGGCGTGGTCCAGACCCCGGAGTTCGCCGACCAGGAAGCAAATGGCATGGCCTACCGTTATTACCGCGTGATCGCGCTCGACCAGGCCGGCAACGCCTCCGAGCCCGGCCCGGTGGCGCGCGGACGGGTGTTGATCAGCGGCTATCAACCATTGAGCGGCCGCGTCGATCGCGGCCTGGAACTGGCCGGCAGCATTCTGGTCAGCGGCGAAACGCACATTCCCGCCGGCGTGACCTTGCGCATCGCCCCCGGCACGCGCCTGGTCTTCGAGCCAGGCGCCAGCCTGCTGGTGCAAGGCGGCCTGAGCAGCGACAGCCGCGACGAGCCGATCGAATTCGCCGCCCAGGGCGAAACGACCTGGGGCGGCATCCGCATCGATGGCGGCAACATCGGCCTGCGAGGCTTCTCGCTGTCCGGCGCCTCCACCGGCCTGCAACTACAGAACGCCCAGGGCATCCTGGAAGCCGGGCAGATCAGCCACTGCGCTACCGGTTTGCAGATTGCCGGCGGTGGCGGCGTCAGCATCAACAACCTGCGCATCAGCGACAACCAGATCGGGGTCCGGCTCGAACGCAGCGATGCCGAACTGACCCAGAACCGCATCGCCGCCAACCAGCTTGGCGTCGACATGCAAGCCTTCACCGGCGTGTTGCGCGACAACGCGATATTCCAGAATGCCTTGAATCTGCGCAGCGAGGCCGGCACGCTGCTAGACGCCAACTACTGGGGCAGCCTAGACCCGGCGGCGCTGCGCATCGAGGGCGGCCTGGTCGGCGAAGCGCTGAACCGGCCGCCGCCGGACGGCAAGCTGGTGACTTTGCGGGTCAGCCCTTGCGCCGGCCTGACGCCGGAAGACTGCCAGCGCAAGGCGGCGGAAGCGCTGATCGAAGGCGGGCAATTGTTCCGCGCCAAGAATTACGGCCGCGCCTTGACTCGCTTCGAGGATTCAATCGCCGCCCAGCCCAGCGCCGACGCCTATTACTTCGCGGCGCTCTGCCACCAGGAAATGCGCGAAGAACAACACGCCATCGAGCGTTTACAGGATGGCATCGCCGCCTACCCGAGTGAACCCGCCCTGCGGCGCGCGCTCGGCATGCTGCATTTTCAACGTGGCGAAACCAGCCAGGCGCGCCAACAGCTCGGCGAGGCGCTGCGACTGTCGCCCAACGATCGCCAGGCCGCCTTCATGCTGCAACGCCTGGGCGACGAACAGCCGGCGAAAACCGAGGTGCAACCATGATCCTGTTATTACGCGCACTGATCGGCGCGCTGCTGATCGCCCTGGCGACGCTCTCGCCCGCGCGGGCGACCGACGACATCGTGCTGGGCCTGACCAAGGGCGATGTACACATCCTGCCCGCCGGCCGGGCCACGCCGATCGACGCCGCGTCGGGCCAGGCCTTGCGCGCCGGCGATCGGGTCTATACCGGACGCAATGGCTGGACGGTGTTGCTGGTGCCGGACGGCAGCCGCGTGGTGCTGACCGCCAATTCCGAATTCGCGGTCCGCTCGCATGACGCCAAGCGCCGCACCGGCACTTTCGCGCTGATTCGCGGCATGTTGCGGGCGATAATTGCGCCCGCGCCGAAATCTCCGCCGCATTACCGATTCAATTCGATGACCGCCGTGGCCGGCGTGCGCGGCACCGATTTCTCGATGCTGCATCGCGGCCAGGCCAACGTATTCTTCGGCAACAACGGCACGGTCGACATTCAGGGCCTGAACACCGCCGCCAGGCCGCTGACCGCCGCCACCGTCGTGCAGACCACGCGCGGCATGGCGCCCACCCAGCCGATCGCCATCGAACCGCGCTCGCCGCTGGCGGAGGCGCAAGCGCTGCTCAACGCGGTGACCGATCAAGCCCCCGAATCCTGGGTCGAAGCCGGAAAACTGCCGGAAATCGTCGCCCGCTGGAACATCACCTACAGCCGTTATCTGGCCGATGCCGGCCGGCATGACGAAGCGCTGCATGTCCTGCAAGTGGCGCTGGACCTCAGCGACGCCGTCGATATACAGGCCGACGCCCGTCTGGAACGCGGCGCGGTGCTCAGTCGCGACGCGTCGCGCGCCGATGCCGCGCTGGAGGAATATGCCGTATTGCTCGCCCCCGGCTTCGTCGGACCGCAGCGCGAGACCGCGCTGTACATGGCCGGTCTGGCGAATTACCAGCAGCAACGCAAGTCGGCCGCGCGCATGCTGATGCAACAATATTTACGGGACTATCCCGATGGCCGCTACGTCGAGCGCGTCAAGACGCTGCTGAGCGGACTGGGCGATCCACAATAATGCCGTCAACCACCCTGAACACCGCCGCATTTCCTCTTCCTACACAGGCCATCGGCGGTATCCGCCGCGTCCGCACAACCCTGGAGCACCCATGCGACTATTAATCTCCGCCAGCCTGGTCTGTTTGATGGCATGGTCGGGCATAGGCCACACCAACCCCGCCGCGAAGGAGCAACCGTTCATCACGGAAGCCGAGGGCAGCGCCTGCATGGGCGATGACAAATCCCGCAAGCAGACCGAGGAAGTCGCGCGCAACGAGGCGCGCCGCCGCGCGGCGGAACAGGCGGCGACGCAAGTGCGCTCGCAAAGCCGGGTGTCGATCGGCACGCTGGAAGAAGACGTCATCAAGATCATCGCCACCGGCAAGGTGCGGGTCATCGAAGTGCTGAACAGCAAATGGGACAAGGACGGCTGCTACAGCTACCGGATCCGCGCCGAGGTCACGCCCGCGCGGCCGAGCGAGATGGCCGGCGGCGCGCTGAGCGAGGAGGACAGGCTGTGGGCGGCGATCGAGGATGCGCCGGACCTGATTGAAGTCGATGGTTTTCTGGCGCGTTTCCCGCTCAACCCCAACCAGACCAAGGCGCGCGCGCTGCAAAGCGAACTGGAAGCCGGCTATCCGCGCATTGCCGGCACCTATCTGGTCTATCGCGACACCACGCTGTCACTGCGTCCGGCGGCCAAGGCGATGGTGATCAGCGACGTCGCCCAGGGCGAACTGGTGGTGGTGTTCAAGGCCCACGATGCGCGCTGGGCGATCATCAAACGCGATGTCGGTCAGCTCTATACGCCGTTCGCCGATCTGCGACCGATCACCGATGAAGAAGCCGCCGCGTGGCAGCGCTGCATCAAAAACTGCAAGGATGTACGCGCCTGGCAGGAGTTCTTGCAAACCTATCCGCGCAGCCATCTGACGCGTCTGGCCAAGGACCGCCTGACCCACATGGGCAACCGACTTACGCACGAGGAAGGCATGAGCTCCCGAGACAGCGAGGAAATCGCGCTGTGGAACCGCTGCCTCAAGACCCGCGACCTGCAATGCGCGCGGGAATACCGCCGACGTTACCCGAACGGAAAATTCGAAAAAGAATCCTGGCAAATTCGTTGAACCAACCATCGTTTTCATCAATCCGCCCGCCAACACATTACCCGTCACGCGGACCAAAGCGGGAATTCAGGAGGTATCACCATGCACCCTCGTTTCACTGCCCTACCCTTGTATGCGGCGCTGCTCAGCGCCGGTCTGCTGGCTGGTTGTTCCGCGCCCGGCCAGATCAACGCGGTATCGATCCAACCCATCGCCAGCGGCCTGGATGCGAAGAACCGCATCGTGCCGGGCAAGCAGGCGGCGTTCGAGGTGCGCCTCAAGGACAAGGCCGGCAAGGTATACAGCACCAGCGACAACAGCCTGTCCTGGGATGATCTGGAAATCACCGCCTCGAACGCCAGCTTCGACCGCGCCAGCGGCAAGTTCACGTTTCGCCAGGATGTCGGCCAGACGCCGGACAGCCGCTACAAGATCCATGTCAGCTACAAGCCCGCGCCGGAAATCAAGGGTGAACTGGTGGTCAAACCGGATTGGGCGCTGATCCTCGGCCCGGCGGCCAGCGATGTCGCCAGCATGTTCGTCGCGGTGGAGGGCTTCAAGGACGGCGATCGCATGGCGCCGGCCCAGATCCTGCCGTTGAAAGTCGAAGTCAAGGACAACGAAGGGCGTTACTACGCGTTGGGCGACGCCAGCAACAACCTGCCGATCGAACGCCTGGACATCGAAACCCTGAACATGGATTTCTCGCGCCAGAACCTCACGGTCAGCGGCATCAACGACCGCAAGAAAGTCGAAGGCGCGGGTTATGGCGTGTCTGTCAAATATCGCGGCAACCCGGTGCACGACTACGTCGCCAAATTCCAGCCGGATTTTCAGTTGGTCGAAGGCCCGGACCCCAAAGATGTCGATGACATCTACTTCGGCGAAGCGACCGCCGCCGTCGCCTCCGCCATCCCCGGATCGATCGTGCCGCTGCAATTCCAGGTCAAGGATACCGCCGGCCGCGTCTACAGCTATCCGCGCCAAGGCAACAATCCCACCTTGCTGCCCGGCAAGATGCGCATCATCGGCGAGAACCTGAGCTACGACGAAGCGAGCGCCCAGCTCAGGCTCAACGACAACTATCAGGCGATGGTCGGCAAATCCTACAAGCTGTTCGCCACCTATGAAGGCCGCGACGACATGGTGACCAGCCATGTCATACAACCCGATTTCCTCAAAGGCCTGCCGTTGATGAACAGCCACATCATCGAGCTGCGCGGCAACAAGGGCAGCGATGGCCGCCCCGGACAGAACGGCAGCCACGGCGCGAACGGCTCAGCCAGCCCGGTCGGCCTCG
>JAGUXX010000272.1 GCA_020061585.1 Betaproteobacteria bacterium
ATCAATCCACCCAAAAAGGAATATGTCGCCGGAAACTCCGATCATTCATCGACACTAAATTAATTCCGCTGGTGTCTCAAAATCATTGACACGTTCCGCGGACGGAGTTTCGTTCCGCTTGCTCAGGGACAACCGGCATTCGATGCGCTGGAAACGGTGCGCATATTGCGCAATGAGTTCATGCACGCCAAGGAGTTCGACAAGGAAGTCGATCCAATTGCGCTGACATCGACTGTGTTCATCGCGGTGGACATGGCGCATTGCAGGACTTATCTGCAACAGCTCCGGCTGGGCGTCGCGCAGGTCTATGGGCAGCTGCCAGCACTGACCCCGCCGATCGTGACACGCGACAATGTGAAGTGGCTGGGCGACTTGGAGGTGCCCTGACGGCCGCGTGGCTGACGATGTTAATCTGCTTGCACGCTACAAGTTCGGCAGCAAGCATAGGGTGGATGAGCCACAGGCGGAATCAGCCGTATGCAAACGGACATTCGGTGGAAGGTGCTTCGCTTTTCCAAACTACTTGCCGACTGGCGGCTAAGGCCGACGATTTGACGGTCATGACGTAACGGTGAACGACTCATGTTGAGCAGATCGCCGCCAGTTCGAGAACAGTCATAAGCTTGCAGCGGCTGTTTAGGCTGAAGAAAACTCGGCTGAATTGGTGTTATGCCTTCCGATCAGCGACCGGACAACTTGGTCCTATACCGGCTTGCCGGCTGTGGTCACTGGCGGCCCGATCCGCAGCGTGTGCGTCGCGGTATGCACTTCGCGCAGGAAGAACATGATGCCGATGCCCAGAGCCACCATCGACAGCACGAACAGCGTGCCGACCACCCAGCGCAGATTGCTGCCCAGCAGCGCATCCAGGAACAGTGCGGCGATCAGTGCGCAGACCAGCAATGCGGAGAGCGCGCCGAAATTGATTGCCCAACTGGTATAGCCGGCGCGGCGGGCAAGGTTGGCGAATTCCAGTCCGGCATCGGACCGTTCTTGCTCATCCATTGAATTCCAGCGGCCTTCCACCACGCGCGAACGGTCGATGATGCGCGCCAGCCGAGTTGCCATGACCGACAGCAGCGAACCAATGCCGGTGAGCAAAAACACCGGCGCGATGGCCAGTTGAATGACGTGTGCAATGGTCGAGAAATCCGGGTCCATGAGCATCGTGCAGTCCTTTGCGTTGACGTGCTTCACATTGTCGCCCGCAGTGTAGCGCTGTGCCGCACGCGTGCCGCAGTTTCGATCAGGCTGGACAGCGCGCGGAACCCGGCGATTGATGATGCGCTCGACGCTTCCGCATGTTTTTCCGGGTCGATTCAACAACCCGGATCATCATCTTTGCCTGGGGCAACGACGAGAACACCTTGCGCGCCTCGGGCGGCCAGTCCGACCGGTATGCCGTCTTGCAAGAAATGCCGCAACGGGGGCGCCCCCGACGCGGAATCGCGAATCCCAGTCATCCTTGGACTGTGCGACAACGTACAGAGCGAAACCCCAGGTGCGGGTAAGCTGAAAATCGGCTATGGATGCATCGTTCCACATAGCCCGACTCGGACGTTCAATCCTCTCGGAGGGGCATTTCATGAACAGCATTATTTACATCGTCGGCCTGATCGTCGTCGTCTTGTTTGTCTTGTCATTTTTCGGGCTACGGTAATCGGATAATCCCGAATTCCATGCAAGCAAGCGTAGGGCGGATGAGCCTGAGGCAGAAGCCGCCCTGTGAAAACGCGAAACGGACATTCGGTGGAAGGCTTTGCGCTGTTCCGCCCGCGGGCCGATCCGGCCCCGCGAGATCAGGCTTTACTCCATTTACTTCAGCTCGGTAACCCACACCCCCACGTCGAGGTTTGCGCCGGGCGGGCCGATGAACGCGCCGGAGACCGGCGGTACGGACTCGGGCAGGCGCGCGACGGCGACGGCGGTGTGATCGGTGCCGACGATTTTGCCGATGGTGGGGTCGAAGCCTATCCAGCCCGCGCCGGGCAGGAATACTTCAGCCCAGGCATGGGTGGAGCCATAGTTCGCGGCGGAGGGTTCGGCGTAAAGATAGCCGCTGACAAAGCGCGCGGCGAGGCCCAGGTGACGCGCGGCTTGCATGAACAGATAGGCAAAGTCGCGACACGAACCGGTGCCGCGCGACAGGGTTTCCGCCGGCGTTTGAACACCGGGTTGCTCGCGCGCCTGATACGCCAAGGACTGGTGAATGTGGACGCACAGGCGTTGTAGCAGGGCGTAGGTCTGGATCGGTTCGCCAGTTCGCCATAAACCGGCCAGCCATAGCACCAGTGGGTCGGTATCCGGGCGTGTGGCGGTCAGCAGGAAGGGCGCCAGTACGATGCCGTCTTCCAAGCCATAGGCAAACGGGTATTGCGCCGCGTAAACGTCCACCAGAAAATCCAGCGGCGATTCGTTGAATTGCTGAATGATGATTTCGCTCTCGATGGCGAGCTGCCGGGTGGGGGTGACGAAGCTGGCGATCGCCACCGAGTTGTCTTCCACGTCGTTGTGCCAGCGCAGGGTGGCGGCAGGGGAGATGTCGAGGGCGGCGGATTCGATGCGCAGCACGTGGCCTTCCTTGGGCCGCAGGCGCAGGGTATGGGGTTGCAGCCGCACCGTGCCGGTGAAGTTGTAATAGGTGCGATGGAGGATCTTGAAGCGCCGCATGGTTCGTTACTCTCCTGATTGCCGGTGCGCTTGCGCGCGGCGGCGCCCGCGCGGGCACGGCCGGCAGGCGTAAAAACACCGCGCCCTACTCGTGCCGCAGCGCCTCGATCGGGTCCATGCGCGCGGCGCGGCGGGCGGGGAAATAACCGAACAGTACGCCGATGCCGGCCGAGAACGCCAGCGACAGCAGGTTGATGAACGGGTCGAACGCGTAGGGCATGTCCATCAGGCTGGACAACCCCCAGGACGCGCCGGTGGCGATCAGGATGCCGATCACGCCGCCCAGCGCCGACAGCACCACCGCTTCGATCAGGAACTGCAGCAGGACTTCGTGTTCCAGCGCGCCGATGGCCAGGCGCAGGCCGATTTCACGGGTGCGTTCGGTGACGCTGACCAGCATGATGTTCATGATGCCGATGCCGCCCACCAGCAGGCTCACCGCCGCCACCGCGCCGAGCAGCGTGGTCAGCACCTGGGTGGTGCTGGACAGCGTCTCGGCCAGTTGCTGGGTGTCGAAGATATTGAAGTTGTCGTCATCGCCTTCGGCCAGGCTGCGACGCTCGCGCAGCAGTTGCGTCAGGCTGGCTTTCAGGCGCGTGCTGTCGCTGCCATCCTGCATCGACACCAGCAGCGTGGCGATTTTCAGGCTGCCGGTGACGCGCCGTTGCAGCGTGTTCAACGGCACCACCACGGTGTCGTCCTGGTCGCCCATGCCGCTCTGGCCTTTGGCGGCGAGGATGCCGATCACCGTGCAGGAGAACTTGCGCACGCGCAGTTGCTGACCGAGGCCGGTTTGCCCCGGCGTGCCATCGAAGATTTCGCGCCGCACGGTTTCGCCGATGACGCACACGGCGGCGCCCGCCAACTGCTCGTCGGCTTCGAAAATGCGACCGCTGGCGAGTTTCCAGTTGCCGGTGTCGAACCAGGCGTTGCTGCTGCCGATGACGCTGGTGGACCAATTGCGGCCATTGGCGACGACGGTGACGCTGGCGCGGCCTTCGGGGGCGACGGCGGCAACGCCGCCGATCTCGGCGGCGATGGCTTCGGCGTCGCCCAGCTTGAATTGCGGCACGCCGCTGCCGCCACCGCCGCTGCCGCCTGGCCCCGAGCGTTGACCCGGTCGGACCATCAGCAGATTGGTGCCCAGGCCGGAGATTTGTGACTTGATCGACTGGGTGGCGCCGTTGCCCAGGGTGACCATGGTAATCACCGCGCTGACGCCGATGACGATGCCGAGGATGGTCAGAAACGAGCGCAGCAGGTTGCGGCGGATCGAACGCAGCGCCAGCATGAATACGCTGTACAGCATCAGGGGGTCTCCTCCGGCGCGGCGGTGATCGGCCGCGGGTTAGGCTCGTCGAGGGCGATGTTGCCGTCCTTGAAATGCACCATGCGGTGCGCGTAGGCCGCCATGTCGGGTTCGTGAGTGACCATCAGCACGGTGATGCCGTGGTCTTGGTTCAGCCCCAGCAGCAGACTCATGATCTCGTGGCTGCGCTGGGTGTCGAGGTTGCCGGTGGGTTCGTCGGCCAGCACTACCGCCGGTTCGGTGACGATGGCGCGGGCGATGGCCACACGTTGCTGCTGGCCGCCGGACAGTTCCGCCGGTGTGTGATGTTCCCAGCCGCCCAGGCCGACCGCTTGCAGCGCCTTGGCC
>JAGUXX010000178.1 GCA_020061585.1 Betaproteobacteria bacterium
AGCCTTTTATCTGGACCAAAAGCGCTCGCGATATCCTGCAAAAAGTCATTCGCGCCAACAGCCGCTTAAGTTCCAAACAGAATGAATCACTACACTAGGGCAATCAGATCGTACGTTTGGTCGGACATGAGGCTTCATGCGCCTCGTTGCCGTTTATTTTCCTGATGTCCAGGTTGAACGAAACCTGACTTAGATCAAACCGTTTTTCCGACTCCGCGACCAAGATGATCTCCCGCATGCCTTCGCCTGCCGTTTGCCCAAGGTCAAACGGAGCCGCGGTGGTTTGTTACCTTGAGCAATGTATCGATAACGGGAGCCCGCAATGCCATCCACAGCGCATATGCCGAAGATCAACTACCGGGAAGATGCCATCGACAGCACCAGTCCCTACGCCATCTACACCTGCAAGCTGCTGGTGGATGGTCAGGAAATCCTCACCGACCCTGAGGGCTACATCCTCGACATGGATGCCTGGAGCGAAGCCTTCGCCCGTGCCCAGGCCGAGAAAGAAGGCCTCACGCTGACCGAAGAGCATTGGCAGGTGATTCATTTCATTCGGACCTACTACGAGGAACACAGCGTACAGGCACAGGTGCGCGACATGGTCATGCACTTCCGCGAAGTCTGGGGACCGGAAAAAGGCAACAGCCGCTATCTGCACGACCTCTTCCCGATGGGCGGCCCGCAGAAACAAGGCAACCGCGTCGCCGGCGTACGCAAGACCAAGGGCGAGCACTGAGATATTTCAGGCCGACCCGACATTGCCGGCGGCTATTGCGAACTCAAAATTTCTTGGACAACACAAAAGACAAGAAGGTATGTTTAGCCCCTGTAACAAAATCCATTGAAAACATGTCGAACCCGCCTCTGCTTGAATTGATTTGCCCCGCCGGCAGCCTGCCGGCGTTGAAGGCCGCCGTCGACCATGGCGCCGACGGCGTTTATCTGGGCCTGAAGGACAACACCAACGCGCGCAATTTCTCCGGGCTGAACTTCGACGCAAAATCGCTTGCGGATGGCATCCGCTACGCCCAGGCCAAGCGCCGCAAGGTATTGATGGCGCTGAATACCTACCCGCAACCGGCGACTTTGCCGCGCTGGCACAAGGCGGTGGACACCGCCGCCAGCCTTGGGGTCGACGCCATCATCCTGGCCGACCCCGGCTTGATGGCCTATGCCCGCAAAACCCATCCGCAACTGCGTTTGCACCTGTCCGTACAAGGTTCCGCGACCAGTTACGAGGCGGTGAACTTCTACCGCGAGCGTTTCGGCATCCAGCGCGCCGTGTTGCCGCGCGTGCTGTCGCTGGCGCAGGTGGAAAACGTCATCGCCAACACCGACGCGGAAATCGAGTTGTTCGGCTTCGGCGGCCTGTGCGTCATGGTCGAGGGCCGCTGCTTGTTGTCGTCCTATGCCTGCGGCGACTCGCCCAACACCTTCGGTGCCTGTTCGCCCGGCCACGCGGTGCGCTGGGAACAAACGCCGATGGGCATGGAAACCCGTCTCAACGGCGTATTGATCGACCGCTACGCCGACCATGAAAAAGCCGGCTATCCGACTTTGTGCAAGGGCCGCTTCGAAGTCCAGGGCGAGACCTACTACGCGCTGGAAGAACCGACCAGCCTGAACAGCATGGAAATGCTGCCGGAAATGGCGCGGCTGGGTATCGCCGCGATCAAGATCGAAGGCCGCCAGCGCAGTCCGGCCTATGTCGCCGAGGTCACCAAGGTGTGGCGCGCGGCGATCGACGCGGTGAAGAAAGATAGACTGACTTTCAAGACCCAACCGGCCTGGTCGGCGGCGTTGGCCAAGGTGTCGGAGGGCAGCATGAATACGCTGGGCGCTTACTACCGGCCATGGAAGTGAGGGGTGAAACGTGACTTGCCGCTGCGCGGCTCAGGTGAAACGTGAAAAGTGGCACACCGCCCTTCACGTTTCCCGTTTCACATTTCACGTTTCACCAGCGGCGCAGCCGCATCACATTTCACCCGCGGCGCAGCCGCATCACCCATGAAACTCTCCCTCGGCCCCCTCCTCTACTACTGGTCACGCGAAGACACTCTCGCGTTCTACGAACAAGCTGCCGCATGGCCGCTGGACATTGTCTATCTGGGTGAAACGGTTTGCTCCAGGCGGCATCTGCTACGCCTGCCGGACTATCTTGATCTGGCGGAAAAACTCAGCGCCGCCGGCAAGGAAGTCGTGCTGTCCAGTCAGACGCTGATCGAATCCGAATCCGATCTGAAGGCGCTGCGCAAACTGATCGCCGATGGCCTTGAGAGTGGAAAACGCCCCATGGTCGAGGCCAACGAATGGGGCGCGGTGCGCCTGCTGGCGCAAGCGGGTCAGCCGTTCGTCGCCGGCCCGACGTTGAACACCTACAACCCGGACACGCTGGCGATGCTGGTGGAAATGGGGGCAAGCCGCTGGGTGCCGCCGGTGGAAATGCCGCGCGAGATGATCCAGCAGATGCTGGCGGCGTTACCCGAATCGATCGCACTGGAAACCGAACTGTTCGGCTACGGCCGTTTGCCGCTGGCCTTTTCGGCGCGCTGTTTCACGGCGCGGCATTACAACCTGCAGAAGGACGACTGCCAGTTCCGCTGTCTGGACCATCCGGACGGACTGGTGCTGGCTTCGCGCGAGGGAGAGAATTTCCTCGCCATCAACGGCATCCAGACCCAGTCTTCCAAGGTCATGAGCCTGGCGCACCGCTTCGACGAATTGCAACCGGCCGGCATCGACGTGCTGCGCCTGTCGCCGCAGGCCAGAAACATGGAGCGTGTGGTCGCCACCTTCCGCGCCTTGGCTGATGGCGACATCGCACCCGCCCAAGCCCCCGCCCAACTCGACCGCTTCATGCCGGCGCCGCCCTGCGACGGTTATTGGCTAGGCGAAGCCGGCATGGCGTATCACCCGGCAAGTTGATGCATGAATCAAACCCGCAAAAGCCCGTCACACCGGCGAAGGCCGGTGTCCAGATTGTTGACCCCGAATTCAACTCTGGATTCCGGCCTTCGCCGGAATGACGAAGTCCAAGGAGTCCTCACATGAAAATCCCAGCCTTCCCGCGCTTACTGCCCGGGACTTTCCCGCAACCGCTCGCCCGGGTCATCGCCGCCCTGCCCGCCTGGCCGGCCTCGCGCGCCTTCGCCTTCGCCGCCAACCGGATCGCCTGGCCGTCGCTGCGCGAGCTTGACTGGTCGCAGGTGCATGGTCGCCGCTTCTGCGTGCAGGTCCGCGATGCCGGCCTGAAACTGTATTTCTCGCTGCATGCCGATGGCTTCCGCGCCGAACGCAATGCTGTCGTGGATGTCACCTTCACCGCGACCGCGGCCGATTTCGCGCGCCTGGCGCTGCGCCTGGAAGACCCGGACACGCTGTTCTTCAACCGCCGCCTGCTGATCGAAGGCGATACCGATCTCGGCCTGACGGTAAAGAACATGCTCGACGCGGTGGAACTGGAAACCGCCGCCGCCAGCATGCCGGCCGGGTTGGGCCATGTGGTGCTGAACCTGCGCCGTCTGGCGGCACAAAGCTGAACGTCGCCGCACCATGAACCATGAACCATGAACCATGAACCATGAACCATGAACCTTGAACCATGAACCATGAACCTTGAACGGCGGTTTCCCGCCTGAGCGGTACACTCGCGTCCCCGTCGCACCGCTCACACGCCAGGACCGCGCCATGACCGATTCCATCCGCCTCGCCAAACGCATTGCCGAAATGCGCGCCTGTTCGCGCCGCGAGGCGGAACTGATCATCGTCGGCGGCTGGGTGAAAGTGGATGGCGTGGTGATCGAGGAACCGCAATTCCGGGTCGCCGATCAGCGGATCGAAATCGATCCCGCGGCGGTTTCCGAGCAGGCCGAACCGGTCACCCTGCTGTTGCACAAACCGGCCGGCATAGCCGCGTCAACACTTCAGCTCGACTACGCCAATCAATGGTCCGAGGATGCCTCGGGTCTGCAACCGCTGAAAGTGCATTTCTCTCGACTGACCGCCTGCGCGCCGCTGGACGACTTCGCCGGCGGACTGCTGGTGCTGACCCAGGACTGGCGCATCGCCCGCAAACTGACCGAGGACGCCGCCACCGTCGAACATGAATTCGTCATCGAAGTGGCCGGCGACCTGGCGACCAGCCAGACCCCGGAAGGCATCAAACGCCTGAACCGCGGGGGCGGCGCTAATCCATCCAGCTCGCTGAAAATCAGTTGGCAAAACGAAACCCGCTTGCGCGTGGCGCTCAAGGGCGGGCAGATCGCGCCCATTGCCCAGGCCTGTGCAAGCGCCGGCCTGCAAATCGTGACGATCAAACGCATCCGCCTGGGCGGCGTGGCGATGGGCAAACTGCCGGCGGGACAATGGCGTTATCTGCGCGCCGCCGAACGCTTCTGAGCGCGCTGTGCAACGTTGCCGGACTCAGCGCGGCACGCTGACCTGATGCATGCGCGCGGCGATGATGGCCTTGCGTTTCAGCAGGCCACGCGCCGAGCGGCGAGTTTCGTAATAGCGCGGATTCGGAATCATCGCCGCCAGCAACGCCGCCTGATCCGCCCCGACAGCCGCCGCGGAAGTCTTGAAATAGCGTCGGCTGGCGGCCTCCGCGCCATAGATGCCGTTGCCCCACTCGATGACGTTGAGATACACCTCCAAGATCCGGCGCTTGCTCCACAGCGACTCGATCATCACTGTGATGACCGCCTCCTGGACCTTGCGCAGCGGGTTGCGCGAGGCGGACAGAAACAGATTCTTGGCGAGCTGCTGGCTGATCGTCGAGCCGCCGGCGACGATGCGCCCCTGCTTGAGATTTTTCTTCATCGCCACTTCCATGCCTTCCCAATCGAAGCCTTCGTGATCCAGGAAGCGGCTGTCCTCAGCGGCGATCACCGCGCGCTTCAGCGATTTGGATATACGCGGGTAATCAACCCAGCGATAGCGCAATTCGGCATCGGGCTTTTTCTCCTGCAAGCGCGCCATGCCGGCTTCCATGAACGCCGTGGAAGCCGGATCGAAGGCTTTCCACCACAGCACATGGCCGAGATACCAGAGCTGCAACAGCAGCACCAGAACCACCAGTATTCCCAGACCCCGCCAGAACAGCCGCCACATCGAAAAACCCGAACGACGCGGCATCAGGCCTCCCGCAACATGCGCATCACCGGCGCGGTCAGCGGCCGCACGCCGCGCCACACCTCGAACGCCGCCGCCGCCTGTTCCACCAGCATGCCCAGACCATCCGCCACGCGGGCGCCCTGAGCGCGGGCAAACGCCAGAAACGGCGTGTCCTTGCCATACATCATGTCGTAGGCCAGCGCCTCAGGCGCGAAGACATCCGCCGGCAACGGCGGCAGATCACCGGCCAGACTGGCGGCGGTGGCGTTGATCAACAGATCGAAGCGGCCGTTCAAGGCGTCATAGCCGCCGCCGGACAGATTTCCGCCGGCGCCGGCCATTTCACGCGCCAGGCCGATCGCCTTGTCCGGCGTGCGATTGACGATGAACAAACTGGCCGGCGACTGCTCCAGCAGCGGAAAAACCACGCCCCGCGCCGCGCCGCCGGCGCCCATCAACAGGATGCGCTTGCCGGCCAGTGCGAACCCCAGGTTGCCGAGCAGGTCGGCGACCAGGCCGGCGCCATCGGTATTGTCGCCAAGCACGTCATCGGCATCGAACTTCAAGGTATTCACCGCCCCCGCCGCGCGCGCCCGCGCGGTCAACCGAGTCGCCAGGCCAAACGCCTGTTCCTTGAATGGAACGGTGACATTGGCGCCGCGCCCCCCCATCGAACGAAACGCCGCGACGGCATCGGAGAATCCATCCAGCGGCGCCAGCAGCGCGACATAGTCCATGTCCTGTCCGGTCTGAGCGGCAAACGCGGCATGAATCAGGGGCGATTTCGAATGGGCGACAGGATTGCCGAAAACGGCGTAAGCATCGGTCATGGCGGCTGCGGAACAAGAATTGGAGCGGGATTGTAGAAGCTCGGGTGACCAAAAACATCATCGACAAAACTTGAATCGTCTGTTGATCATGCCGGATCGGGCGGGCACTTGCGCTAGCGTGGCCTTCCGCTTCAAGAGCAGCGTCGGCATTCGGAGTGTCCGCCTCCACGATCTTTCTAAGGTTTTTGCTTGGATTAAACACCGTATGTGCTATTCATCAATCATGCTTTCAGGACATGAATATATAAATACCCCGTATCTGCCAGCCATACGTCAGGGGGTTGAAGTTCGTTACACACGCCTTGCTTAGCCGAGGAACCCGAAATGTTGGTTTCAAACCTGACCCGAGTCGCCGTCCTGATTCTGACCTTGCTACTGACCTTGCTGCTGGCCGGCTGCGGTGGCAGTGGAGGCGGCGATGGAAGCAGCGGCGTGACGGCGGTCGACGCGCCGGACCAGATCACCGTCGATGGCGGTCGCGAGCGGATCACCGTCACCTGGTCCGGCGTCAGCGGCGCCACGAGCTACAACATCTACTATTCCACCGCCACGCCGGTGAATCCGATGAATCTGGCGACCACGACCAAAGTAGCCAATGTCGGTAGCCCACAAACCATCCGGGGGCTCATCGACAGGGACACGTATTACGCCGTGGTGACGGCTATCGGCCCCGGCGGTGAAAGCGTGGTTTCCAAGGAAATCGCCGCCGTTCCCGCCAACCCCGCGCCACCGTTGGCGCCGCTGAACATTCGCGCCGAAGCGGGAGCCGGGCAACTCATCGTGCATTGGGACGCTTCCGATGGAGCGACTTCCTACAACCTCTACCACGGCACCAGCACCAGTATCACCCAAACGACCGGCACACCAGTGGTCAGCATCAGCAGCCCTCACGTCCTGAATCTTGCCAGCGGTGCGACCTATTACGTAATCGTCACCGCCGTGAACGCCGCCGGCGAAAGCGCGGACTCATTCATCGCCAGCGCCAGCCCCTCGGCATCCCCCCCACCGCTGGCGCCGACCAACATGCAAGCCGAGCTCTCGCCGACCGACCCAAGCAAGGTCGTGCTGACCTGGAATGCCTCCGCTGGGGCCACCGGTTACAACCTGTATTACGGCAGTTCCTGGGGCGTCACCAAAGCCACTGGAACCGCGGTGAACAATGTCGGCAGCCCCTATACAGCAACTGGCTTGGCATTGAACAAGGCCACTTTTTTTGTGGTGACCGCCACCAATGTGGCGGGTGAAAGCAGCATCTCCTTGCAGGCCGCGGCAACCCCCAGAGCCGCGGAGATCGTCGCCGCCAACGCTCGCATGGTCAACATTCCAGTCGGGAGCTTCCTGTTCGGAGACAGCAGCGACGCGCTCACCGCGAATGTCATCAGCTACGCCCTGCCAGTCAAGAATATTTCCATCAGCGGCTTCTGTATCGATCGTTATGAAACCACCCATGACCTCTGGGCAACGGTCTACACCTGGGCACTCGCCAATGGCTACAGCTTCGACAATCCGGGCAAGCGCGGCGCGGACGACCTGGGAACCGACATGCCGGTCACGACCATCAACTGGTATGACACCGTCAAGTGGTTGAACGCCCGTTCAGAGATGGAAGGTCTCGTCCCCGCCTATTACACCGATATCGGCCATAACACTGTTTACCGAACAGGCAACGTGAATCTGACCAATGCCATGGTGAACTGGACAGGCAACGGCTATCGACTGCCGACAGAGGCGGAATGGGAAAAAGCCGCGCGCGGCGGCCTATCAGCCAAACGCTGGCCTTGGGGCGACGACCCGCAAAATCTCGGGCAAGTGGAAACATCGATTGCAAACTTCAACGAGGGAAGGGCTACCAGTGTGGGCATCTATCTTCCCAATGACTACGGTTTATACGACATGGCCGGCAATGTGTGGGAATGGACATGGAATTGGTGGGTGGATGATTACGACCATGCCAGCCTGGTCGCAACGGACCCTGTCGGACCTGACGCTCCCATAGCGGTCGATAAGGAATTGAGGGTCAGGCGTGGAGGCGGATATGCATATGGCGTGCGTTATCTGCGCAATGCCGAGCGCATGGGGAGAGTCCCCACCTATATCGCCACTTACTTTGGCTTCCGCGCAGTCCGCTCCGAGGCACTGCCCGGGACATGCCCATGATTGTTTTCAATCAAACCTTGAAAGGTATTCAGTGAGATAGGTCTTTCGATGATTTGGTACGTTTGTCATCAACCAGAGAAGGAGAAAGTCATGAGACTGCGTCATTTTTTACGCCTGACGAGCGTTGGGTTCGTCTTTTTGACGTTAATCGGCTCGGCATCGCTTGTCCGCGCCGATGCGGCATCCGATTGGGCGGATGCGCTGGCGAAAGGCCAGCAATATCTGTTCAACACGTTCAACTCGGTGGATGACGATACTGGAAACTGGACTCCAGGCAATCACAGTTCCCGTGTCGGCGAGACCGCCATCGCCGCTTCCGCGCTGATCGAAACCGGCAAAATCAGCGACCCCGCGTACAAGGCCATCATCGACAAGGCCATCAACTACATCAAAGCCGAGCAGGACGACACCACAGGCTGTATTGGCAGCCAGACCTACGAAACCGGTCTTGCCGTGGTTGCCTTGTCCTTGTATGGCAGCAACGTCGCGATGACGGCCGGAGAACTTGAGCCATATCAAACCGTGGTCCGTAATGCGATCAATTGCCAGAAGAGCTATCAGAACATTGCCGGCTCAACCCATGGCGCCGACATGAATCCGGATGGTTCCGGAACGCCTACCAATGCCAATGGCTGCCCCTTCAATACCGCGCACTACGGTGGCTGGGGCTATGGTGGTTACTGTGACAGCGCCGACATGTCCAATACCCAATTCGCGGCCATCGGCATTTACTACGGCTCCAAATTCCTTGGCGATGGCATCAAGGGAACGGCGTGGGCAAATGGCCTCCTGGAGTTTCTCCGCCTGCGCCAGATGACTGGCGAAAATACGGATGACAATCCGAATGGCGGTGCGTTCGGCGTGTATAGCCGTGATGAATCCAGTCGCTTCCTGACCGGTACGGGTGGCGGACTCTGGATACTGACGATGATTGATGAGATCAGCGCCAAACAAGATGCGGCGGATGCCGGAACCATGGTTCAGCGTGCCGTAGACTGGTACACACGCAATTACACTTGGACATATGGCGACGCACAGTATTACTTCATTTACGCCATGGCCAAGGGGTTGACCGCCACTGTGGGCGATCTGGTGCTCTCCGGAACCGAGACCTGGACGACCGACCTACGTGCTTACTTGAATGCCAATAAAACCGAAGTGGCGGCCAGTGACACCACCCCTGAAAGCAACTACTGGAGCGGTTCGGACTGGCTTGATCCTGGCCCGGTTGGCACGACAGGCTGGGCGCTGATGTCCATGGCCTTGTCTGATGTTAATACGCCTAGCGCCACCAAGCCCTTGGCGGATGTCCCGGAGACCACGCTTCCCGAAGTCAACCGGGGAACGGTCTGGCTAGAGACAACTGGCGGCGTCACCATTAGTTTGCCCGCACGTGCCGATATCAGCCCGGCGAACGCCGTGGCTACCGGTGTGGAAATGCCGATCGGTTCGTTCGAATTCACGTTGAATGGCGTGACCGGCGCGACTACCGTACTCAAGATAGTTCCGCCGGCCGGCACGCTTGATCCGGCCAACTCCATCACCGGTTTCCTGAACGCCGACGGCAGCATCAAGGCCGGCCTGACCTGGTTCAAACTGGCGGGTGGCGTGGGTGGCGCCTGGACGGGTTTGCCCAATGTGCCGATCAAGCTCGGCCCGGACGGCGGTCCTTACACCTATATCGAAGTCACCCTGACCGATAATGGCGAGGAAGACGCCGACCCAACGGTCGGCGTGATCCGCGACCCGGGCGCGCCTGGCGTAGGCTTTGTGGCGAGCGTCGATGACGCCGATGGTGGCGGCAACGGCAACTGCTTCATCGCCACCGCCGCCTACGGCAGCAACATGGCGGGCGATGTGATGCTGCTGCGCAAGTTCCGCGACAACGTGCTGCTGACCAATGCCTTTGGTCGCATGCTGGTCGACACCTACTATGCGGTATCGCCGCCCATCGCGGCGTTCATCGCCGACCACGCAGTCCTGCGCGCAACCACCCGCGCCGTGCTGGCGCCGATCGTCTTCACGGTGAAGTATCCGTGGGGCACGCTCGGCATCCTGATCCTGGCCGGGTTGTTCGCCGGGTTCATGGTGCGCCGACAAGGTCACGCCGCATAAGGCGCTGTCCTCGACTCGCGTAGTGAACGACGCCCCCCGCAAGGGGGGTGCTTTTTTGTGTTACGGCCCAATCGCGGCAAGTTCCAGCACGCTCATACCGCGCGGACAACCGCGTTTTCAAGGTTCGGTTGTAGCGCAAATCCCGCGTCGTCATACGCACCAATTAGGGGCAAAAAGCACCACACCGGTGCAATTCTTTTCCCGTTGCCTAAGCGATGCCTTATGGCACAATAGTTTGTCCTATTTCGGGGCATGGCACAGAACATGCTTAACCGCCCCTCGTGGATATCCACTTATTGCAATCCAGCTTACACAAGGAGTTCGAAATGGCGGTCGCCGATGTAATGAAGATGATTCAGGAAAACGATATCAAATTCGTTGATTTCCGTTTTACCGACACCCGCGGCAAGGAACAGCACGTTACCGTGCCGGTTTCCGAGCACGGCTTCACCGAAAGCAAGTTCACCGACGGCCACGCCTTCGACGGCTCCTCCATCGCCGGCTGGAAGGGTATTCAGGCTTCCGACATGCAGTTGATGCCCGACCCGGAAACCGCCAATCTCGACCCGTTCATGGACGAGCCGACGCTGATCCTGACCTGTGACGTGGTCGAACCAGACACCGGCAAGGGCTATGACCGCGATCCGCGTTCCATCGCCAAGCGCGGCGAAGCCTATCTGAAATCCACCGGCCTGGGCGACACCGCCTACTTCGGCCCGGAACCCGAATTCTTCATTTTCGACTCGGTCACCTGGGGTTCCGACATGTCCGGCACCCACGTCACCATCGAATCCGAAGAGGCCGCCTGGTCCTCCGGCAAGAAATACGAAGGCGGCAACATGGGTCACCGTCCCGGCATCAAGGGCGGCTATTTCCCGGTTCCCCCGGTCGACTCCCTGCATGACATCCGCGGCGCCATGGTCCTGGCCCTGGAAGAAATGGGCGTGCCGGTCGAAGTACACCACCATGAAGTCGCCACCGCCGGCCAGTGCGAAATCGGCACCCTGTTCGCCACGCTGGTGAAGCGCGCCGACTGGACCCAGGTTCTGAAGTACGTGGTGCACAACGTCGCGCACAGCTACGGCAAGACCGCGACCTTCATGCCCAAGCCCATCGTCGGCGACAACGGCTCCGGCATGCACGTGCACCAGTCGATCTGGAAAGACGGCAAAAACCTGTTCGCCGGCAACGGCTACGCCGGCCTGTCCGAGTTCGCGCTGTACTACATCGGCGGCATCATCAAGCACGCCAAAGCCTTGAACGCCATCACCAACCCGTCGACCAACTCCTACAAGCGTCTGGTACCCGGCTTCGAAGCCCCGGTCATGTTGGCCTACTCGGCGAAGAACCGTTCCGCGTCGATCCGCATCCCGCACGTCGCGTCCGACAAGGCCCGCCGTATCGAGACCCGCTTCCCGGACCCCACCTCCAACCCGTATCTGTGCTTCACCGCGCTGATGATGGCCGGTCTGGACGGCGTGCAGAACAAGCTCCACCCCGGCGACCCCTCCGACAAGAATCTCTACGACCTGCCGCCGGAAGAAGAAATGGCCATCCCGAAGGTTTGCCACAGCCTGGAAATGGCGCTGGAAAACCTGGACCAGGACCGCGAGTTCCTGACCCGTGGCGGCGTCTTCTCCAACGAATGGATCGACGCCTACATCGAACTCAAGACGGAAGAAGTCAATCGCTTCCGCATGACCAGCCATCCGGTCGAGTTCGACATGTATTACAGCCTGTAATTACCAGGTTGATCCAAAGGGCGGCGTATGCCGCCCTTTTTTATTGTCCCGATGGCGCGCAATTCCCTACACTTCAGGCATTCGTACCGAGGTAGCACCATGCGCATCGCCATCGCCCTGTTTATGCTCGCCATGCCCCATATCGCCCTGGGGGAAATCTACAAATTCGTCGACGAAAACGGCCTGGTCACCTACACCAACATGCCTCGCCCGGGCGTAAAACCGCAGTTGACCATTCCCGACCTCAGCAAGAGCAGCCCGGCCAAACCGGCCAAGAAAGCCACGCCCAGCGGGAAAATGCCTACGCCCAGCTATTTTCCGAAAGTCGACACCAGCACCCAGACCAAGCGTGACGACATGCGCCGGCAGTTGCTATTGGAGGAACTGCGCAGCGAAGAGCGCAACCTCGCCGCCTCGCGCAACGAGCTCAGCCTGGGCAGCCGCCGTCCCGGCGCGGACATCGGCAAATTGACAGACGACGTGCGCATGCACGAGAAGAACATCCAGATGCTCAACAAGGAGCTGTCGCACATCCGCTGAACGCGGCAAGGAAGACCTGACAGGTTTTTAAAACCTGTCAGGTCTTCGTGGATTCCCGCATACGTACGTGAACCGCCTGAAGCATTCGGCGGGAAACCCCGCCGGGCTGGTAAAATGCGCGTTCACTCACGCTTACCCGCCCGATCATGCGCATTTCCCAGTTTTTCCTCTCCACCAGCAAGGAAGCCCCGGCCGAAGCCGAACTCGCCAGCCATCGCCTGATGCTGCGCGCCGGCCTGATCAAGCGCCTGGGTTCCGGCCTGTATACCTGGATGCCGCTGGGGCTGCGGGTATTGCGCAAGGTGGAAGCCATCGTGCGCGAAGAAATGAATCGCGCCGGCGCCATCGAACTGCTGATGCCGGCCGTGCAACCGGCCGAACTCTGGCAGGAAACCGGCCGTTGGGCGGTTTTCGGCCCGCAGATGCTGAAGATCAAGGATCGCCATCAACGCGATTTCTGCTTCGGCCCGACCCATGAGGAAGTCATCACCGATCTGGCGCGCAAGGAAATCCGCTCCTACAAGCAATTGCCGATCAATTTTTATCAGGTGCAGACCAAGTTCCGCGACGAGATTCGGCCGCGTTTCGGCGTCATGCGGGCGCGCGAATTCCTGATGAAGGACGCCTATTCCTTCCACCTCGACGAGACCAGCCTGGACGCCACCTACCAGACCATGTACGCCGCCTACTCGCGCATCTTTACCCGCCTGGGCCTGAAGTTCCGCGCCGTCGCGGCCGACACCGGCGCGATCGGCGGCAGCGGTTCGCACGAATTCCATGTGCTGGCGGACAGCGGCGAAGACGGCATCGCCTTCTGCCCGGCTTCCGACTACGCCGCCAACGTCGAGATGGCCGAAGCCTTCGCGCCGGCCGCCGCCCGTCCGGCCGCGACGGAAGCGATGCGCGACGTCGACACGCCGAAACAGACCACCTGCGAGGATGTCGCCGCGCTGCTCGGTATTCCGCTGCAAAAAACGGTCAAGCTGATCGCCGTGATGGCCGACGACAAGCTGCACGTGCTGCTGATTCGCGGCGATCACAGCCTGAACGAAGTCAAGACCGGCAAGATCGCGGGCCTGGCCGACTTCCGCTTCGCCACCGAAGCGGAAATCCGCGCCGTGTTCAATTGCCCGCCCGGCTTCCTCGGACCGATCGGACTCGATCGCGGCCAGATCCGTGTAATAGCCGACCGCAGCGTTGCCGCCATGGCTGATTTCGTCTGCGGCGCCAACAAGCCCAAATTCCACACCGCCGGCGTCAACTGGGGCCGCGACCTGCCGGAAGCCGATCTGGTCGCCGACATCCGCAACGTCGTCGTCGGCGATCCCAGCCCGGATGGCCAGGGCGCACTGGACCTGTGTCGCGGTATCGAGGTTGGTCATATCTTCAAGCTCGGCACCAAATACTCCGAAGCGCTCGGCGCCACGGTGCTCGATGAGCAGGGCCAGGCCCGCACGGTAATCATGGGCTGCTACGGCATCGGCGTGTCGCGCATCGTCGGCGCCGCCATCGAACAGGGCAATGACGAACGCGGCATCGTGTTCCCGCAATCCATCGCGCCGTTCGAACTGGCCATCGTGCCGCTCGGCCTGAAACGCAGCGACGCGGTGCGTGAAGCGGCGGAAACACTCTATAAAGAACTCATGACCGCCGGCATCGATGTCGTGCTGGATGATCGTGACGAACGTCCCGGCGTGATGTTCGCGGATATGGAACTGATCGGCATACCGCATCGCATCGTGGTCAGCGAACGCGGCCTGAAGGAGGGCATGCTGGAAATTCAGAGCAGGCCGGAAACTTCCGGCACGAAGATTGCTCAAGAAAACGCAGTCGATTTCATACGGGAGAAGGTCATTTCATGTCGAGCAAGCCACTGAAAACCATCAAAATCGCGCTCTGGCTGCTTGCCTTCAGCGCCGGTGGCGCCTGGGCCGGCGCGCAGCAGTACGAACCAATGTCGGCCAGCGTCAAATCGCAACTGTCCAAGGCGGTGGCGGATACCGCGGTGAAAAACGCCGCCTTTGCCAGCACGCCGGAGGTCCGGGCCTGGCTGGCGGAAATGTCGCGTCGTCTCGAACGGCGAATTCCCGACGCCGAATATCGCCAGGACTTCCTCAACACCGTGCATTACGAATCGATCCGCGCCGGCCTCGACCCCGAGATGGTGCTGGGCCTCATCGAAGTGGAAAGCGGCTTCCGCAAATACGCCGTGTCCAGCGCCACCGCGATGGGCTATATGCAGATCATGCCGTTCTGGACCAAGGTCATCGGCACGCCGGAGCATAACCTGTTCCACCTGCGCACCAACCTGCGTTACGGCGTCACCATCCTGCGTCACTACCTGGACATCGAACGCGGCGACCTGTTTCGAGCCCTCGGCCGCTACAACGGCAGCCTCGGCAAACCGGAATATCCGAATATGGTTTATGCCGCTTGGCGCAACAAGTTCACCTACGGCATTCCACCAGCCAAAGCCAGATCGAATCGTCAGGTTCAATCAAACCCATCCCGACAGGATGGTTGATATTGCGCCAACGGATCGCGTAACCGCGCGGATAACTTATGTCTCGCCGGCAAACCAGGTCAGCGCCACACGACAACTGAAATGCAATAGGCGCTGGCGCAGCGGTCATCTGGAAAGGCTCTCAAGGGCGTTCCATCAATTTCTGTTCGACCCCTCGCCGACAACCCAGAGCGGGCATAGGACAAATTGCTTTTCGTTGACGCCTATGCCGACGCATGGCCAACGCAAGCCAATTTACCAGCAATCCCCCACAGCGCCGGATCCGTTTTCGCCTTTGACGCCGGTATTGGTCAAGGTCAGCGTTCCACACAGCGCATCGGCCGCAATCGGCACGGCTTGCAGGGTATAGCTCTGCGAGAGGATTGAGTCGAAACTGATGTTGTAGCGCGCCGTGCCTTCCTTGGGCGCCACGCAGAGTCCATCAAGTGAAACTTCCGTGCCCGCGCCAACACACGCATTCGATGCCCTCGCTGTACCGCAATCATCGGTTTCGGTTTGATGATAACAATTACTGACCGTGTAATTACGTTCAAGGAATTGCGCCGCTTCCAGCAAAACCCCTCGAGCCGCCGCACGATTGGCGCTAGTTACATAGTTTTGATAAGACGGATAAGCGACAGCGGCCAAAATACCGACAATCGCCACGGCTATCAGCAACTCGATCAGCGTTACGCCTGATTGAGCGCCTTGGCCGCCATATCCAAGTTTCAGGGAACGAAGCGCTTGTGACATTGCAATATCTTTCACGGAAGAATCTCCCGCCAATTTATACGCGTATGCGCGTCACCTGACAAATCAACTCCACCAGATTCAACTTCCGGATTGTCATTAAGGTTTTTTGTTTGCGAAGCGATCCATGTATGAGTGGCATTGCTAGTCAACTCTAAGCTTCCCTTGATAAGAGAATGCCCCCCCAGCGAAGACCCGGTATCGACACCAGCGGAAATGTCGTCTTTCTCATCGACCGCACCATCGCCATTTGTATCAAACAAAGGCACAGTGGACATGGATCCATCCAAATAATTCAGCCCGATAATTCGACTCATAACGCCACCTGAACATGCGTCAGTAGACGGCGCCATTCCATCAAATAGAATAATGTCGCTTTTCACGTTAGGGCGACCGACAAGGCGCTCTCCCGAAATGGAAAAATTGGTGTACCAGCCTTTGATAACAGCGGGCGGCTCAAGCTCCGGAGTTGTAGTAGCCGTAATGGTCGGCGGCGACGCAGTACTGAGGTTCTGATAAACCAATACATCACGCCCTGATACTGTAACGTCCGTATCCTTGATTCCGTAGAACGACTGCGATTCATCACTCAACGCATCGTCTGAAGACAGATATTTTCCAGTTCCGAATAGAACCATCAATCCACCATCAGGGTGACGGGTAACAACCGGCGGAGAAAGGATGGGCTGTCGATTGCTGGTTGGGCTAACCCCATCATCCGCGACAAACAATGGGGTACATGTGGAAGGCGCGGTTTCAGCGCATGTATCGGTTGAATACGCGACTTTCCAGGTACTTGGGGTGCTGCTGACACCCTCATATAAAGAACTGGTCGCATGCGGACCAACCAGGAAGCGCCACATGTTGCCCTGCAAGTCACCGGCATAGACAGTGTCGATATAACCGTCACCATCCGCATCATATGGTAACGGCGATGAAAGACCATTGCCGCCTGAAGCAGATTTCGCGGCAACGATCTTTATGTAATCCGTTCCTTGAACCCAGACGCCTCCCGTGCCAGTGGGACCATCCAAAAAAATAATGTACAACGCCGCATACCCTTGGGAGCTATTGTATCCATTGCCGACAATAACCGCCCAGCGGCCATCCGGATAATCCTCATAGGGCTTCAATCTGACGATCTGCCTGGGCGAACCCGTTTCCAGATCGATTGGCGGGAGGTTATAAGTCAAACCAAGGTCAGCGTCATCGTTATCTGTAAATTCCCACAAGACCAGGGATGATGCATTGGACTCGGAGAAAACAGGGGCTTTTGCAGCCAGCGCCGTATCCCCAGGGTTGGTGACATCCAGAGCATAAAAGGCTTTCCCTCCAGAATTCAATCCACCTACCAGCACACTCCGCCAACTGGATTTGCTCGAAAGATAAGCATCACCCACCATAGGATGACCATCGACGAAATACCTGTGGTTCTTCGTGTTATTGCGATAATCCTGAGAAGTCAGCCAACTCAAATTTGAATAAACCGGGGTCGGGACATAGGCTATGACCTCGGATCCTTGCAAAGCCGCGGTACATCCAACCTGACCACTGACCACTACTGCCGGATCGCCACTATATACCGGGAGATCACAGGCATTGAAGCCATGCAGCATACCGTCATTGGCCCCGACATAGACAACCGGGAAGCGTTTGCTGAAATCGCTGCTGAAGGTACTGTAACCCGGATAATCGACGTCCGAATATCCCGTCTCAGGCTTGCCGACATACCATGGACTCGAATTAATGATATCCCCTAATTTTCCGGTAGGCCTTTGCCTGAAAGTACCTGCTGCGGTTCCTTCTTCCGTATGATCTCCCCGGAGATAGTTGAGGCGTTTTTCGCCGTCATCATCCTGGAGCAGGGTTTCATCCCGATCAAGATAATATTGCTGTGTACCTGCCGTGTCGACAGTTCCAGTCAAATTATCCCAACGGAATGGCACTCCGCTAGTACCCGCCTTGGTCAGGATGACTCTATCTCCCGCAGCCTTGGAGTCCAGCTTCTCCGCGGCATCCCATTCCACCGTATCAGTCGACAAAAATGTGGATACGAGCGTCCCGCTCCACTCTTCACTAGCAAATTGCGCCAGATAATAGCGACTGCCGGTATTGAGTTCGGTACTGCTGGTTGCCACGGCGGAAGCCGAACCGGTACGCTTGATGATGTCGGCGAATGCGCTGTTCAAACCTTCAACCAACTTTTCAGGCTCGGTTGCAAGCACATAATTGTCGGGCATGCCGTCACCGTCACTATCCCATTCTGATGCCACATTAGGGGTCCCGCTGTCGTCACTATCGATAAAGCCGCCGTACTTCCCCGCCAACCAAAGCATATTCCTCGGGCCATCCAGGGGATTGTTTTTGTATTCCTGGGTGTCGATCATGTACGTGGCAATGGTTTGTTTTTCTTTGAAATCAGGGCGGATATCCGTGGTGTTGGCGTAGAAAGCCAATCCAGCAATGTAGTAGGAATTTTGCTTTATCGGATCGGGGCAAGTACCCATGACTTCACCGAGGCTAGTGATGGTCTTGGCAACACACGAACCAGGGCTTGTATCACCCGGGAAATAGCCCACCGAATCATTTGTGCCCGTTACGCTGTCCGATACGCCCGTACTGGTCCAGATACCGGTGCTGGACCAGGAAATGCCATTCAACCCTTCCAGCTCTCCTACCCTGTCGGTAAGTTCCTTGACATTGATGTCCGGATCAGGATTGCTGGGCTCGCCACAATCCCCATCCGAGAATGCTGGCAGCCCGGAGGTGCCGGAACGCGCACAGGTGAAATAGGTACCGGGCAGTTTCTTGTCCAGCCAGGGGTTGGCGTCGTTGATCCCGACGATGAAGTTTTTCTGGCACCAGTCCTGTATCGGGTCGTCCCAGACGGTGATGACCGGAAAACCGTCTTTCATGGCGGTAGTCAAGTCGGATGAATACTCGGGTGTATTGCCGAGATTCTTGAAATAGCGCAAGGACTCGTAATAAAGCTCCCCGGCGGGATCAGAGTCCTTATAGCCGCTGGCTCCGAATTTGTTGATGTAATTGATGACGCCGCTATTGCTGACCGAGCTTGCGGTTGCCTCGGCGGGATCCGGGTTACTGACAAAGATGCCGGTCGTGGCGCTCCATTCGGTGTTGGCATTGGCCGCCATACCGCTCTCGATAACGTATTTTTCAGGGCCGGTGTATTTCATTTTTGATCGAAGAACACCGCCATCCCGGCTTTTCGAATTGTCAGCCAGATAGCTGGTCAGCGCAAACCGCATCTTGGAAGAGTTGTTCTGGATCAATCCAGTGGGCTTGTAGGTATAGGGAGAAGACGTACCATACTGCGTACAGTTGGTTTCCAGGCCTACGCTGGCATCACAAACCTTCACCCGCACATGCAAGGTTCCCTTTTGCGAGCCTCCAGAGCTGGTACCCACTTTCATGGTCTTGCCCAAACCGTGGTTGGTGAGATAGATATCCGCATCGGCATAAGGCGTCACCGTGGATGGCGCCACATTGACTCCCGCATTCAATCGCTTGACGGGAAACCAGCTTGAATTGCTGGTAGCGCTGGCCCTGACGATAACGGTTTCGGTTGTTGTGTCGACGTAGCGATCGCCCCCCGTCAGCGCCCATCGAAACTCATCGATGGCGGTCATGCCCGCCCAGTTGAGGAGGTTTCCGCTCCATTGGCCGCTACAGGTATGGTTATCCCCGGTCGCGCCGACAGGGTTGAAGCGGTCGCTGCTGTAGGTGTAACACTTGTTCGGATCGAAATACCCCAAAAAGGTGGTGCCAGCAGAGTAACTGGTCGCGCCCGTCGGACCCGAATAGGCCGCTCCCCCCATAGGACCCTCGATGGACATGTCGAACAATACATTCGGATCGACCCGGTTGTTGATAAACAAGGGGACATTCGAAATATCCAAAGAGGCGCTATCAGCAAACTGCCCGAACAAGTTCGCCATTAGAAAAGCCGACAAAAATAGATTTTTCATGATTTCCCCCTCGTTTGTTAAGGCCTGTGCTCCAGAACTTCAATGCGGATTGCAAGACCATTGCGGATGGTAACCTTGGCCTTATCGAAATATCCGCTATCCGCCAAGGTTCCGCATGTTATTCGATACTGATACCAGCATTCGGTTGCTTCGCCCTGACGAATCTTCAAGTTTTCCGAATCGCCGCGCAGCAAAGGGTATTTTTTATCATTTATCTCCACAAATTTTCGGGTGATATTGGAAATATGACCAATAACTTCAGCATTGACCAGATCCGCGGCGTGCGCCGTCTGGGATATCATCAAACCAACAAATAGGGTTGACAGAAGTTGTTTCATTTCATTTCCTCCAGAATTATATTCAGTCGGCTCTGTATATTTCCTGTAGCCATACCACGGCATTACCACTCACACCTTGCCCGCGGGCAGTGATTCGGTAGTAATAGACTTTACCGCCAAAATCTTTCATGAACCGCTCGAGTATATACCGTGGCTGAACGACTCCCGGTATGGCCGCGGCCCCGGTGTAATCGCCATACCCGACACTATTATACGCCCCATCATCCCAATATTCCGGGTTGCTTGTCCAAAGCGGCGTCGCATAACCCGCAAATCCGTTATTACATACGCCATTGTCATCAGCAGCAGCCGTTCCAGCACAGTCAGGCGTTCCAACAGGGAATATCGACGTAATGCCACGAGCGGAAGCGGGCACATCATTTCTGATATCTCTTTCCGCATCGCGTAGCGCCAATTCTGCCGCCTGCATGGCAATCGAGCGGTCGCGCAAATTGCCTGACATCCGTTCTTCCAGAGTGGACATGCGCGCGGAGGTGATACCGATCATAGTCAGCACAACCAGAAAAATCAGACCGGTGATAAGCGCCGCGCCAGACTGGCGATAACATGACGAGAGTGAAGTGGGGTTTATTTTCATGTTCTCGCTCAGGGCATCATGGTGACCCGGTTGCGCAAACTAAACGTGGCCACGAAAGCGCGAAACAGACGCCCATTGGTCCCCGTATCGAAGTCGTTGGCGGCATTGGCATCGGCGCCCAGCGCCCCATTGCAGGTCAGGTATTGCTGATCCCCAGGCGTGATGCCTCGCTCTTCCGAACGTACCAGGACGCAGGCCCGGACGCTGACCACCTGGCTCCAGTCGCCGGGCGCCGTCGTGTACTGATTTGCCGACTGGTCATCATCGGTATCGATGCCGTAAAGGAATTGCAGATCTTCGACATTGGATACCAGCGGGTCATTGTTGCAGCGCAGATCGGTTCCGGTCAGATCGAAGGCATCCGTAACGATGGCGCCTTCCGCAACATCATCGCCACTGCAATCTTGTCCCCCGGTACCATCATATTGCACGGTAACCGTATTGGCGGTGCCTTGAATCGCCGTACCGGCAAATGCGGCGGCGGGCAAGGTTGGTTCGAGCGGAATATTTGCATAGCCGGCCTGACGCAAGCTGCGGCCGATGGCGTCGAGTGCGTAGCGGCCTGCTTCCTGTATGCGCGCATTTTGTTCCTGCACGCGGTATGTCTGGTTGCTGCCAACGTAGATGGTGCCGATACCGGTCAGCAAGAGCAGACCCAAGGTCATGGAGATCAGCAGTTCAAGCAGCGTCATGCCGGCTTGGCGGCGCATCGTTCTGGTCACGCCAGACAGTGGACCGATCAGTCTCGGATTCAAGCATGCGGCGCTCATGGCGAAAACCTCGTAACGAAGCTCTGCGTTTCATCCACGTCCTTTTCGGTCCAGGACACCGTAATGTCGAAAACCCGGTTGGAATTGGCCACTATCGTTACGCAACCCGCGGGGCCACTGACACAACGAACCGTACCCGTGCCGCCAGGCAACAAACGCGCATTATTGGTAAGCCATTGAAAATGATCGGTAGTCGCCATCTGGGCTGATGTGCAACCCGCGAGAATACAAGCCGGATCGACCGGCAGCACGGCCGTCAGATCGCTGTAATTCCCCGCACCTATGCCGTCCAGATTCGCGCGCATCCGGTCAGCCATGTCATAGGCTTGTTGAGAAGCTATCGATCGGTAGTAGGCGACCTGGTTGTTGTTCAGGCTGACCACCTGCAACGCCGCCAAGCCCAGCAGGCCGATAGACAGCACGACGATGGCGACCAGGATTTCCAGCAATGTGAAACCACTTTGCCGAGACGGCGGAGATTGAAGTTTGAAAGACATCATGGACATGTCAAATTAACCCCCTCGACATCTTCAATGGAGTCGCCATTTCCGTCAGTTGTGCGCCTTACCCTGCCCTGAAACGAGACCGTGACACCCCGTGCCTCGACTGCTCCACGGGCATCACAAAGCATGAGGGTCCCACTGGCACCCGTAATAAAACCGGTGTTCTGGAATCGAACTCGTTCTAGGTTGCTGGAGCGTAAGGTATTACCACCCGAAAGCGCCGAATACACCTGCAGAATCTCATCACCATCAATGGTGTCTAAAACGCCATCGCCATCATTGTCTACAAACACCAACCAGCCGGTTTCCCAGGTCTTGCTGGACGCACAGGACTCCGCATCGCTCGTGCTGCAGACTGTGACGGTTATCCCTCGCTTCACGGCCTCGCTTTTGGCCAAGGTCAACGCCAAAACCAGCTCATTGGCCTGCGTGGCCAGGCGACTATTCATCAGGAAATCCCGGAAACTGGGGATAGCCACCGTCATCATGATGCCGGCGATGGCCAGCGTGACCAGCAGTTCGATCATCGTGAAACCACGACTGATCGGTCGTTTGACGCGGCGATCCGAAGCCTCCGGAACTGGCAAGTTAGAGTCTTTCATGCGTACAGCATAGCGTCACACCAAGCCCGCGGATGCCGCCCCATGACGGACGGCATGTTTACTGGAATGAGCGGAACAATTGGCGATATTGCGCGCGACACCGCCTTCCGCAACCGAGATCCGGCGCGCATTTGGCGCACATACATAGTTAGACGCTGGGTATTCGCGCACCTACAATAACCGCAATACTTTTGCCTATCACATTTTCATGTCGACTTCACAACCCATCCCTCTGCCGCGTGGCGTGCTTTCCGAACGACTGCGGGCGCACGGCATCGCCCCCACGCATCAGCGCATCGAAATCGCCAATGCGCTGTTTTCGCGCTGCGAGCACCAGTCCGCCGATCAGATTCTGGCCATCGTCAACGCGCAGCACAGCGAAACTTCCAAGGCCACGGTTTACAACACCTTGCGGCTGTTCCTGGCAAAAGGACTGGTGCGCGAAGTCATCGTCGATCCGAGCAAGATTTTCTATGACCCGAACACCGCGCCGCATCATCACTTCTACAACCTGGTCAGCGGCGAGTTGACCGACATCCCGGCCGATGCCATGCAGATCGCCGGCATGCCGACCTTGCCGGACGGCATGCTGGCGGAGAGCATCGATGTCATCGTGCGGATACGCCCGCGGCACGCGTAGCGGATTCTCATTTTCGCCGGCAAACCGTCAAACCAATCGAATGCGCATCGGTCATTCCGGCGCAAGCCGGAACCCAGTGAAATCAACTGACTGGATCCCGGCCTGCGCCGGGGTGACGTTCCGCGCAGCGTCAGCCTGATCGCCCAAAACGGTCTATCCCACTCCCCCAACTGTTCAAGGCCATCCATGCAAAGACGAACCTTTCTGACTTCCGCCGGCGCCGGTCTCGGCCTTGCCGCCACCGCTTTGGCGCCGAAGGCGTTTGCCGATGGCCCGAGCATCAAATGGCATCTGGCTTCGAGCTTTCCCAAGAGTCTGGATACCATCTACGGCGCGGCGGAAGTGCTGGCCGATCGACTCGGCAAGATCACCGGCGGCAAGTTTCAGTTGCGGGTGCATGCCGGCGGCGAACTGGTGCCGGGCTTGCAGGTGCTCGACGCGGTGCAGAACGGCACGGTCGAATGCGGCCATTCCGCGAGTTACTACTATGTCGGCAAGAACATGGCGTTCGCCTTCGATTGCGCCGTGCCGTTCGGGCTGACGGCGCGTCAGCAGAATGCCTGGATGTATGCCGGCGGCGGCTTGCAATTGATGCGCGAATTGTTCCAGCAATACAACATCGTGCAGTTTCCCGGCGGCAACACCGGCGTGCAGATGGGCGGCTGGTTCCGCAAGGAGATCAAATCGCTGGCGGATCTGAAGGGTCTGAAAATGCGCATTCCCGGCATCGGCGGGCAGATCATGGCGAAGCTGGGCGTGGTGCCGCAGACCTTGGCCGGCGGCGATATCTATCCGTCGCTGGAGCGCGGCGCGATCGACGCGGCGGAATGGGTCGGCCCGTATGACGACGAGAAACTCGGCTTCCACAAGATCGCCAAGAACTATTACTACCCGGGTTGGTGGGAAGGCGGTCCGCAACTGTCGTTCTACGTCAACCTCAAGAAATGGCGGGAACTGCCGGAAAACTATCAGGCCGCTTTCGAGACCGCCTGCGTCGAGGCCAATGTCAGAATGCTGGCCGAGTATGATGCCAAGAATCCGCAAGCGATAATGCGGCTGATCAAGCAAGGCGCGAAACTGCGCGCCTTCCCGAAAGACATCATGGAAGCCGCGAAACAGGCGGCGTTCACGCTGTATGACGCGGAGGCGAAGAAGAATCCGACCTTCGCGAAAATCTACAAGGACTGGAAGCGCTTCCGCGACCTGGAAAACCAGTGGTTCAAGGTCGCCGAAGCCGCCTATGCCAACTTTCTTTACTACTCGAAGTAATCTAGGAGCCTGACATGCGAGTTGCCGTTGTTGCACTGATTGCCATGACCGCGCTGACGGCCTGTGGTGACAAAGCCGAAGTCGCCCCCGCCGCCGCGCCGCAAACCACCGCGCCGGAGCCGATCGAGACGCCGGCGGTAAACCCGGGGAAACTGAAATATCTCGCGGTTTGCCAAGGCTGTCATGGCCGCGACGGCCAAGGCCAGGGTTCCTTCGCGAAACTGGCCGGCCGGCCGGCAGAGGAGCTGGTCAAGCTGTTGCGGGACTATCGCGCGGGCACGCCGGTCGGCCCGCAAAGCGCCACGATGATGCCGTTCGCGAAAGCCTTGACCGACGCGGAAATCGATTCCATCGCCGATTACCTCGCCGGTCTGTAGCCGCGCCGGGCAGGCGCTGATTGCCAGGCGGCAATTGCGCTCAACAGCTATCCTGAAACCATGTATGCACTGAGGTTTCAAAGGAGCAGACCAGATGTTCGAATCCGCCGAAATCGGCCACAAGGTCGATAAAGCCAGCTATGAGCAGCAGCTTCCCGAGCTGCGCGAGGCCTTGCTCGACGCGCAGTACGACCTGATCACCACGCGCGCGTTTCCGGTGGTGATACTGATCGGCGGAGTCGACGGCGCCGGGCGTAGTGAATCGGTCGGCCTGCTCAACCAGTGGCTGGACCCGCGCCATATCCTGACCCATGGCATGGGCGAGCCGTCCGACGAGGAACGCGATCGTCCGCCGATGTGGCGCTTCTGGCGCGCCTTGCCGCCGAAAGGCAAGATCGCGGTGTTCCAGGGCTCCTGGTACAGCCTGCCGTTGCTCGACCGGGTCTATGACCGGATCAAGAACGCCGGACTGGACCGGGCGATCGCGCGCAATGTGCGGTTCGAACGCATGCTGGCCGACGAAGGCGCGCTGATCCTCAAATTCTGGTTCCACCTGTCCAAGGACCGCCAGGAAAAACGCCTCAAGAGCCTGCAAAAGGACCCGCATACACGCTGGCGGGTGACGCAGCGCGACTGGGAACACTTCGAGCATTACGACAAGTTTCTCCAGACCAGCTCGAAAGTGCTGCGCACCAGCAGCACCGCGCAAGCCCCGTGGTACATCATCGAGGGCGAGGACGAACGCTATCGCAGTCTGACCTTCGGCCGCATCCTGCTGGAGAACCTGCGCCACCGGCTGGAGCGCGATGCGCTGCCGGCCGCCGTGTTATCGGTGCCGCCGCTGCCGGCGGCGGTCGACAACCTGCATCTGCTGAAGGCGCTCGATCTCGACGCCAAGCTCGACAAGCAAACCTATCAGGCTCGACTGGAAGAACTCCAGGGCCGTCTGAACCTGCTGACCCGGCACAAGCGGTTCGGGGAAATTTCCGTGGTCTGCGTGTTCGAGGGCAACGACGCCGCCGGCAAGGGCGGCAGCATCCGTCGCATCACCGGCGCGCTCGACGCACGCCGGTATCAGATCATCCCGATCGCCGCGCCGACCGACGAGGAAAAGGCCCAGCCCTATCTATGGCGGTTCTGGCGCCATCTGCCGCGCCGCGGCAAGCTGACCTTGTTCGACCGCTCCTGGTATGGCCGGGTGCTGGTGGAACGCGTCGAGGGCTATTGCGCGGAGTACGACTGGATGCGCGCCTACAGCGAAATCAACGACTTCGAGACGCAACTGACGGAACACGACATCGTGCTGGTGAAATTCTGGCTGGCGATCAGCGAAGAAGAACAACTGAAGCGCTTCCAGGAACGCGAAAATACCGGCTTCAAGCGCTACAAGATCACCACCGAGGACTGGCGCAACCGCGAAAAGTGGCCGCAATACGAACAAGCCGTATGCGACATGGTGGACCGCACCAGCACCGAAATCGCGCCCTGGACCTTGATTCCGGCAAACGACAAGAACTACGCCCGGATCAAGATTCTGGAAACGCTGTGCAATTGCATCGAAGCCGGGTTGAAGGGTCTCGGCAAGAAAAAATAAGCCATCGGCGTCGGGGATCGCGCGTCGCGCCATCCCCGACGCCGGCTGAAACTCAGCGCACCGCCAGCAGTTCGACGTCGAACACCAGCGTCGCGTTCGGCGGAATCACGCCGCCGGCGCCGCGCGCGCCATAGCCCAGATCGGGCGGAATGGTCAGCTTGCGCTTGCCGCCGACCTTCATGCCGGCCACGCCTTCATCCCAACCGCGAATGACATGGCCGCGACCGAGCGGAAAATCGAATGCTTCATTGCGATCCACACTGGAATCGAACTTGTTGCCATTGGTCAGATAGCCGCTGTAATGCACGCTGACCATCTTGCCGGCCAGGGCCTCATCGCCTTCGCCAAGCTGGATTTCTTCGATTACCAGGCCGCTGGCGGTTGTCGTGACGGACATGAACACTCCTTTGTAGGACATAAAAAAAACGGCACGCTAGCCCGGATATTTCATGAATTCGCGTGATGTTCGCGCAGGACCTTGTTTGCAATGGGAATTTCGCGAAGGAGTGGCGTAGTTATTCATACGCCCGACTGAGCGAAACTTTCCAGTGCGGACAAGGGACCAGCGAGGGCGCGCGAGCATTCATGAAATATCCGGGCCTTCGGCGTGCCGCGAGGGAGATCGGATTTTACTGAATCACGACCAGCACCACGCGCCGATTCTGGCTGCGCCCGGCCTTGTTCATGTTATCGGCGATCGGTTCGGTTTCGCCATAGGAAATGGTCGACATGCGGTGCAGCGGTATGCCGCCGTGTATGCTCAGATAACGCTTGACCGCCTCGGCGCGCGCCTCGCCAAGCTTCAGGTTGCCCGCCGCCGAGCCGGTGCTGTCGGTATGGCCCTGGATTTCGATATAAATATTCTGGTCATCGTTCTTGAGTTGCGCGACGAACTCGTCCAAAGCAGCTTCGGCCACGCCGCCCAATTCGGATTTGCCGGAAGCAAACTTCAACTTGTCATCGGACAGCACCACCTCGTAACTCAGCTTGCCGGCCACCAACTTGCCAGCCTCGTTTGCCCGCTCCAGCGCTTCCCGGGCGGTTTTCGACAGTTGCTCGATGTCCGCCTCGTTGGCGGCCAGTCGATCGGCATGCACTTTCAGCGTAACCTGAACTTCATCGATTTGTTGTCGCTGGCCCGCGAGGCTGGATTCGGCGGCCGCCACACGACCATTCAGCGCCTGCGACTGGCTGCTCAACGGATCCAGTTTGGTTTGTACATATTCATGCACATAGTCACGCGTGGCGCAGCCGGTGAAAAGTAGTGAAACTGATGCCCAGAGCAATAACGATTTGTTCATTTTGAAACTCCCCATGACTTGATTCCATCCGTGGTAACGGCGAATCTTGAAAAAAATCTAGCCGGACAATAGCTGTTACATTCAAATTATAATGCAAGTCATTGGAAACAAAAGAATTTTAATCAAAATTAATTATTCCGAGTCTAATCTTGCACAATCCACCCGCCAACCAGAAATAGTCCGCTTCCGATTTTCCCCACGAAAAACCCATGAAAATTCCGCCCAGACTCCAACCGTTGCTCGAAGACGGCCTGATCGACGACGTCACCCGACAATTGATGAGCGGCAAGGAAGCGATGGTGTTCGTCGTCCGCTGCGGCGACGATGTGCGTTGCGCCAAGGTCTACAAGGAAGCCAACAAACGCAGTTTCCGCCAGAGCGTCGACTACACCGAAAACCGCAAGGTCAAGAACAGCCGCCAGGCGCGCGCCATGGCCAAGGGCACCCGCTATGGCCGGGAAGCGCAGGAAGAAGCCTGGCAAAACGCCGAAGTCGATGCCTTGTATCGTCTGGCCCGCGCCGGCGTGCGGGTGCCGACACCCTACAACTTCCATGCCGGCGTGCTGTTGATGGAACTGGTCACCGATGCCGACGGCAATGCCGCGCCGCGCCTGAACGATGTCGAATTCACGCCGGAGCAGGCGCGCACCCATTTTCACGCGCTGATTCGGCAAGTGGTGCTGATGCTGTGCGCCGGGGTGATCCATGGCGATCTGTCGGAATTCAACATCCTGATCAGCCACGATGGTCCGGTGATCATCGACCTGCCGCAGGCCGTCGACGCCGCCGGCAACAACCACGCCAAAGCCATGCTGGAACGCGATGTCGCCAACCTGGCCGACTACTTCGGTCGCTACGCCCCGGAACTGGCGACCACCCAATACGGCAAGGAAATCTGGTCCTTGTACGAACACGGCGAGCTGACGCCGGACACGCCGCTGAGCGGACGTTTCCGGCAGAGCGGCAAACCGGTGGACCTGGACAGCGTGATGCGGGAAATCGAGGATGTGCGCCTGGATGAGGAGGCGCGCGTGCGGCGGATGCGGGAAGCGGAGTGAGCCGCGCTCAACGCACCATCTGATTCATCTCGAAGATCGGCATCAGAATCGCCAGCACGATCAGCAGCACCACGCCGCCCATGACCAGAATCAGCAACGGTTCCAGCAGCGCGGTCATCGACAGCACGCGGGTATCCAGTTCCTGCGTCTGCTGATTGGCGATGCGTTCGAGCATTTCCGGCAGGCGGCCGCTTTTCTCGCCGCTGGCGACCAGATGCGTCATCACCGGCGGGAACATGCCGGTCGAGGCAATCGCCCGGCTCATGCTGCCGCCCTCGCGCACCCGTTTGACGATTTCGTCGACCGCCGCGCGCATCGGCAGGTTGCCGACCACCCCGGCGGCGGCATGCAACGCCGACAGCAACGGTACGCCGCTGCCGGACAGGATGGCCAGGGTGCTGGTCAGCCGCGCGGTGTTGACGTTGCGGGTCAGGCGACCGATCAGCGGCAAACGCAACAGCAACAAATGCCAGCGATGCCGAAACGCCGCGCCGCGCAGCGCCTGGCGAAACAGCAACGCCGCGCCGATCAGAACCGCCAGCAGATACAGGCCGAAACTGCGCAGCAGCCCGGATACCGCGATCAAGATCTGGGTCAGCAGCGGCAAGGTCTGGTGCGAGTTCTCGAATACCGCCACCACCTGCGGCACCACATAGGTCAGCAAACCGGCCACCACCAGCACCGCGACAGTGGTCACCAGCGCCGGATAGATGAACGCCAGACTGACCCGGCGATGCAGGCTGTTGCGCGCCTCGATGTAATCCGCCAGGCGTTCCAGCACGCCGCCCAGCTTGCCGGAGTCCTCGCCGCTGGCGACGATGGTGCGGTACAACTCGGAGAACACCGCCGGATAGCGCGCCATCGCCCGCGACAGGGAAGCGCCGCCCAGCACCTCGCCGCGCACGCCGGCCAGCACGCGCTGGGTAGCGGCGGATTCGGATTGTTCAATGCAGGCCGACAGGGTTTCTTCCATGGTCAGCCCGGCGGCCAACAGCGTCGCCATCTGGCGCGTGGCCAGGGCCAGGTCGGCGGCGGACAGCCCGCGTTCGCGGAACCGCCGTTTGCTCTGGCGCTGCACCGCTTCCAGCAACACCTCGACCCGGGTCGGGATCAAGCCGCGCTCACGCAGTTGCGCGCGCGCCTGGCGCGGCGTATCGGCCTCCAGCACGCCGCTTTCGCGGCGACCGGCGGCGTTTATGGCTTCAAAGCGGAATCCGGCCATGCGCGCAAGTCATCGATGCCGGGTTGATCACGCTCTGGCCACCCGCATCACTTCCTCCAGCGTGGTTTCGCCCGCCGCGACCCAGCGCAGGCCGTCGTCATACAGACTCAACCAGCCGTTGTTCGACGCCTCGGCGCGCAACACCGCCTCGCTGGCGCCATCGTGGATCTGCCGGCGCGCGGCGTCGTTGAGGCTGAACAGTTCGTAGACGCCGGTCCGACCGCGATAGCCGGTGTGATTGCACTCCGGGCAACCGACGGCATGCATCACCCGATCGACATTGTATCCGGCCAGCGCCGCCTGTTCGGCGCCATCCAGAGTCGATGGCTGTTTGCAGGCCGGACACAGGCGGCGGATCAGGCGCTGGCCGAGCACGCCGATCATGCTGGTGGCCAGCAGATAGGGTTCGACGCCCATGTCCGACAAACGGGTGACCGCGCCGAGCGCGTCATTGGTGTGCAGCGTGGCCAGCACCAGATGCCCGGTGAGCGAGGCCTGCACGGCGATCTGCGCGGTTTCCAGGTCGCGGATCTCGCCGATCATCACCACGTCCGGGTCCTGCCGCAGGATGGCGCGCAAGGCGCGCGCGAAAGTCAGCTCGATGCGCGGATTGACGTGGGTCTGGCTGACCTGATCGAGGTCGTACTCGATCGGGTCTTCGACGGTCATGATGTTCAGCCGAGTGGCGTCCAGCCGCGACAGCGCCGCGTACAACGTCGTGGTCTTGCCCGAACCGGTCGGCCCGGTGACCAGGATGATGCCGTGCGGCGCGCGGATCAGGCTGTCCAGCCCGCGCAGCACCGAAGGATTCATGCCCAAAGCCTCCAGTTCCAGCCGGCCATGCTGCTTGTCGAGCAGACGCAACACGACGCGTTCGCCGTGCCCGGTGGGCAACGTGGAAACCCGCACATCCACTGGCCGACCGGCGACGCGCAGGGTGATGCGGCCATCCTGCGGCAAGCGTTTTTCGGCGATGTCGAGACTGGCCATCACCTTGATCCGCGACACCAGCGCCGCGTGCAAGGCGCGCGGCGGCGTCATCACGTCGCGCAGCATGCCGTCGACGCGATAGCGGATCACCGAGCGATTTTCGTAGGCTTCCAGATGAATGTCGGAGGCGCCCTCGCGCAAGCCTTGCGCCAACAGCGCGTTGATCAAACGGATGATCGGCGCGTCGTCCTCCGATTCGAGCAGATCGCCCACCGCCGGGATGTCCTGCGCCAGCGCTGTGAGGTCGATCTCCTGTTCCAGGTCGTCCATGATCCGCGCGGCATGCGCATCCTCGCGGGCATAGGCCTGGGCCAGGAGGGCGTCGAACGCCTCGCCGCTGAGCAACACCGGCAGCAAGCGCGTCGCCAGCACCCGGCGCGCCTCGGACAAGGCCGCGATGCCGGCATCCTCGCGCACCCAGACTTCGATCGCGTCGCCCACCTGACGCGCCGCCACCACGCCATGCGCGCGCGCGGCGTGATAGGGGATGCGGCGAACGATGGCGGGGTCGATGGACGGCAAGGACATCCGGGCGCTTATTCCGGCCAGATCGAAAAATCGTTGCTCGACCGTTCCGGCGCGGTTTTCTTGACCGGCGCCGGCGGCGCCGTCCGAACCGGCGGTTTGCCGGCCAGCACGCCATCCAGCTTGAGATCCGGCAGCGCCCCGGGCGAGTTGTCCGGCAACAGCAACCGCCGGGTTACCGGGAAGGCGCCATAGACATTGCGGATGTAGTCGTAACGGGTATCGGTCAAACCCGCCAAGGCTTCCGGCGTGCGCACCACCACCGGACGCAGGAACACCATCAGATTGGTCTTGGTGCGCTTGCGCGTTTCGCTGCGAAACAGACCGCCGATCAACGGCAGATCACCCAGACCGGGGACCTTGTCGATGCCGTTCTGCACGTCGTCCTGGATCAGGCCGCCGAGCACGATGGCGTCGCCGTCGCCGACCAGCACGGTGGTCTCGATCGAGCGTTTGTTGGTGATGATGCCGGCGGCGTTGCTGGCATCCTGCACGTTGGACACTTCCTGGACGATCTGCAGCTTGATGGTGCCGCCTTCGGAAACCTGCGGCTTGACCTTCAACGTCAGGCCGACATCCTTGCGCTCGATGGTCTGGAACGGGCTCACCGATGAGCTGCTGCCGGTCGACGCCGTCTGCGCATACTGGCCGGTGATGAACGGCACGTTCTGGCCGATGACGATCTTGGCTTCCTCGTTGTCCAGAGTCAGCAGATTCGGCGTGGACAGGATGTTGGCATCGCCATCCGATTCCAGCAGTCGCGCCAACGCGGTCAGGCCGGTGACCTTTTCGCCGTTCAAGGTGACCGTCTGGCCCAGTGCCAGATTCAGACCCGCACCCGGCAAGGACGAAACCGTCCCGGTCGCGATGGCGCTGGACAACGCCAGCAGGTTGTTGCCGCCGCTGCCGAAATTGGTGCCGCCCAGCAAAGCATAGCTGTCCTGGTTCTGCAGCAGCGGCGTCTGCCATTGAATCCCCAGTTCCGCCGCCTTGGCGCTGCTCACTTCGACGATCAACGCCTCGACGAACACTTGCGCGCGTTGCGCATCCAGCTTGTCGATCACCACCCGCAAGCTGTTGTACAAATGATCCGGAGCGTTGATTACCAGCGAATTGCTGGCGGCATCGGCCAGTATCGTCACCCCGCCGCTGGTGGCGGTGCTGGTCGCGGCGGCGCCGGCCTGGGTGGCGCGATGCATCAGATAGACCGGGGTTTCCCGCGCGCTCAACGGCTGGATGCGTTCATGGAAGACGATGCGGCCGCGGATCTGGCGCACCGAGGGTTCGGCCAGCCGGGTATCCAGTTCGGGCTGACCGAACAGCACGATCTGCAACAGCTTGCGCTTTTCGGTTTCCAGATTGGTGATCAGCCGCAGCGCTTCCAAGGTTTCCAGCGGCATCGCCTGGGCTTCGTCGATCAGCGCCACCGCCGGCTTGCCGGCCCGCGCCAGTTCCAGCAGGCGCAGTTCCAGCGCCTTGGTCAGCCCATGCGCGAGGCCGCGTTTGACGCTGCCGCCGGCCTCGCCGGCCAGTTCGCCGAGCAGTGCCTGATTCAGCGCCGCCGGGGTCAGATGCGGGTTGGGCACATAGGCGGCGGCCCAGCCCTGGCTTTCCAGATGGTTGAGCAGGTAACGGCACAGCAGGGTCTTGCCGGAGCCGACTTCGCCGACGATCTTGATCAGCCCTTCGCCGGATTCCAGCGCCACCAGCAAGGTGTTCAACGCCGACTGGGCGCCGACGCCGGGAAAAAAATAGCCGGTATCGGGAGTCAGACCGAACGGAAATTCCTTGAGGCCGAAGTGGGCGAGGTACACGGCGGCCGCGTTAGTTGCCGGCGGGCGACGGCGTTTCGCGCAACCGCTCGCTGGCGTCGCGCACGCCCTGCATCCAGTCGGATTGCTGGCGGATCAGCGTCGGTTTGAGCAGAATCACCAGTTCCTGCTTTTGCCGTACCTTGCTGGTGTTCTTGAACAACGCGCCCAGCAGCGGAATATCGCCCAGGCCCGGCACGCCGCTGTCGGTGTCGCGCGATTCGCGCTTCATCAGGCCGCCGATGGCGGCGATCTCGCCATCTTTCAGGCGCACGATGCTGTCGGTTTCCGAGACGCTGCTCTTCGCCAGCGGCAACTTGTAGACGCCCTGCTGGCTGCCCAGGTCGATGACCTTTTCATCGGTCACCACCAGGCTGACCGACGGATGGACATGCAGAATGATGTTGTCGGCGTCGTCGATCTGCGGCGTCACGTCGAGCGCGATGCCGGAGAAGAACGGCTGGGTGGAGACGCTGGTCGACGGCGTGGTGGTGGTGCCGGTGGTGCTCTGGGTGCTGGAGATTTCGGTGACGAAGAACTCGTCGGTGCCGACCTTGAGCACCGCCTTCTGGTTGTTGATGGCGGCGATGCGCGGACTGGACAGCACCTGCACCTGGCCCTGGGTCTCCAGGAAGCGCACCAGCGCGGCGAAGCTGTCGGTCTGGAAAGCCAGGCCGACAAGCGTGCTGTTCGCCGCCTGATTGAGCACGCCGAAGTCGGCGGTGGAATTCAGGAACGGGAAGTTGCTTGATGGAAACGTCGCCTGGCCGTAATTGCTGCTCAAGCCGAACGGCAAGCCATTGCGCGTGCCGATCGCCGACCAGTTGATGCCGGTCTGGGCATTCTCGTTCAACGTCACTTCGATGATCTTGGCTTCGATCATCACCTGCCGCTCGATCTGTAGACGCGCCGCCTTCAGATACTCGGCCACCTGACGCTGTTCCGCCGGCAGCGCGCGCACCATCAGCATGCCGGTATGCGGGCTGACGCCGACCCCGCGCCCGCCCGGACAGGCGGCGGTCGCTGTAGCGTCAAGGGACGCCGAGCAGCCGATCAGCATGCCGACCGAAGCCCGCAATTCGCCCCAGAAGTCGCTCGCCACCGAGGTCGTCACGCGGCTGCTGTCGACTTGTTCGCCGCGACCGTTGCCGGTGTTGCCGCCGTCGCCGCCGGTTGACGCGGATTTGGACGTGGAATCGGCGATCGAGCCGGAAATCACCCGCACATCGGATTTGCCCTGGCGCGTCGACGAGGGATAGGCGACGGAATAGAAGCGGGTCTGGGCGGTCAGCGGCTGGACATGAATGCGGTTGCCGTCGATCCGGTATTCGTAGCCGTACAGATCGCGCAACGCCCGCATCGCCTCGGGCACGGTAACGTCCTTCAGATCGACCGTGATGCCGCCCGCCACTTCCGGATGCAACAGCATGCTGTAGCGGGTGCCGGAAGCGATGCCGAGGAACACCTGTTGCGCCGGCGCGGCGTTTACCGCCAAGTCGAAGCGCGCCTCGGCCGGCGGCGCGGCGACTTCCGGCAATTCCAGGCGGGTACTCGGTTCCAGCGCCGCCGCCACGGCC
>JAGUXX010000131.1 GCA_020061585.1 Betaproteobacteria bacterium
CGCAATTGCGCCAGCGCGGCGGCCAGCAAGTCGGTTTTGGCCTGCGTGTGGTCCGCATCGGCGGCGGCCGCGCGCGCCGCCGATGCCGGCTCACCCAGCACGACTGAACCATCCCTGGCCTTTTTCGCCACCCGGACGGTCAAGCCCGCCGCGTCTTCCAGCACCAGCAGTATCCCGGCATTGCCGAGCAAGCCACTGAAAAAATCCCCCAGCCTGGCCAGGTTGAGGCCGGAACGGCGTTTGCCGGCGGCGCGGCTGGATGTCCGAGGGGCGGCCGGGCTGCGGTCCGGTTTCGGCTGACGCGCTCCCCCACGGAGCCGCGCGAGCGGTGAGTAGCGCTTCATCGCAAGGTCAACTCCGGCACGGGGCGCGCGGCGCGGGCGTGGAAGCGGACCGGCAGCGAAACCATCGCCCCGGAGGCGGTGTAGGGGGCGTCATCGGCGTCATGCGCGACGGCATCGTCGCTGGTCACCAGCAGCAGCAGGTGTTCGCCCTGGGGAATACGGGTGGACAGGCTGCCGCCGGGATAGCCGCCGGCGGGGAAGACCAGATCGACGCTGTCGCCATCGGCCAGGCCGTTGATCAAATGACTGGTGTAGCGCCGCCACTTGCCGCCGCCGAGCGCGTTTTCATAGACCAGCAGCGACACCGCCAGGTAGCCGCTAGCCGGCTGCTCCGCGCCGCCGCGGTTGCTCAGGCGCACCGACCAGCCGGCGATGTCCTGGCTCCAGTCGTCGGCCAGAATGCTGCGTTCGAGATCGCCGACATAGTCGGAATCCGGGCTGGGCGCGCTGACGTCGAGCGCGTTGTTGGCGCCCAGGCTCTTGAGGATGAGCGGATCGCTCGCGCTGGCCGGGTAGGCGACACGCCAGCCGAAGTTGTCGCTGTCGCCAGTCTGCGCGGCATTGCTCCAGCCATCGCGGTAAGCGCTGCCGCCGGCGCGGGATTCGAGCAGGCGGCGCTGGCCTTTGGGCAATTGCAGGGCGGCGGCGGTCAGGCTGATCTCGTCACCGCCGTTGTTGTAACCATCGCCGTCCGGCGTCGGGTCGAACACCGGCGCGCGCAATTTGAAGCAATGCAGCTTGGCGCCATCGGTAGCGCCGCCGCTGGCGCACTCGCCGCTGTCGGCCAGGTCGGTGGCGGTGAGTTCGAGCAGGGAAGCGGGCAAACGACCGTTGTCGGCGACAAACCCGGACAGGCGCACCTGGCCGCTCCACACCGGGCCGCTTTCCCCGACGATGGCGACGCGCAAGGCCTCCAGGCGGCGCAGGGTCTCGTCGTAGCGAACCTGCTGCGCCTGATTGCCGAGCATGGCGAAGGCCATCACGGCGGTGGAACTCATCAGCAGGATCACCACCAGCATTTCCAGCAGGGTGAAGCCGGCAACGGCGCGCAGCGGCATTACTGGCGGCCCCCGAAGCTGACCACGACCAGGGCCGGACCCTTGGAGTAGTTGTAGACATGAAAGGCGTAGAACTTGCGCGTCTCGCCGGCCTTGGCTTCCTTCACCAGGCGCTCGGCGGCGGCTTCCTCGATGTAGGCCGGCAGCTTGCCGTCGACGCCGTGGCCGAGCAGAACCGCGCGCGACACCTTGGGCGGCTGGCTCATCTGCATCATGCCCATGGCCTTGTTCAGATATTCGGCCTTCTGGGCGCGCGGCAACGCTTCCAGCTTGGCGGTAAAACTGACCGGATAGGGATTGAGGATGATGCGCTGGGGTGAACGGGTCTTTTTCACCAGTTCATCCAGATTGACCTCCTTGTAGACTGTCTCGGCGGCCTGGGGCGCGACGGGGGCAACCGGCGCGGCGGCGAGGTTCGCGGGGGCGACGGCGGCCAGCAGCGTGATCAAGGCCCCGCGGCCGCAATTCGCGCCGCATAAACGCACGGCAGGGTGCGCCATGCGCACCATCAGGCGTGAGATGGTGCGCATGGCGCACCCTACCGATTCAATGGCCTGCATGGCATTTCTTGGAAGACTTGGCGTTTTCACTGCATTTCTTTTGCACTATCGGTTGGTCAAAAATCCGCCGCCATGCCTCATTCGAGACAAGCCACCAGGTCGTCCGCGCCGTCAGCCAGCGTGGCGTTGGCGGCACACGGGTCCACGCTATTCAAACCGCCGAAGCGGCCATCCGCGCCCAGGTAAACCAGCCGCGCCCGTCCGGAATCCGGACCGAAATACAGCAACGGCCGGGCATGCCGCGTCAGGTCATGGATTGCCGAGTCGTAACCCGCCGCCGTGCGCCGCAAAATCCGCCATTGGAAGGCGCAGTCGCCCGGCGTGGCGCAGGTGGCATAGCCATCGTCCGCCGGCAATTTCTCCGCGCCCGCCCCTAATCCGTACAGATCCCGGCGCGTCGGCCGGGCGCTGGCGTCACCCGTGCCATCCGGCAATAGATCGTTGCCCACATCCACCAGACCCAGCTTGTCCGGCGCCAGATAAGGTCCGCGCCAGCCCCGGCCGGTTTCCGCATTCCACGCTTGCAGTCGGCCCAGCGCATGGTTGGCGCACAGCGCCGGCCGCCAGGCCAGTTGCCACAGGTTGGCCGGATGGCCGAACCATGCCCCCTGATCGTCCGGGCTGCCGCTCACCACCTCCACCGCCGGCAGGCTGGAGCGCGGCACCCCGCCGCCGCTCACCTCGGAACAGTCGTAGCCGGCGCCATTCCAGGTTTCGCTGTTCGTCGCCGGCGCCAGCGCGAACGGCCCTTGGCCCGGCCAGTAGCCGGTGTCTTCACGAAACTGGCGCACCGCCTTGGCCGCCTGTTCCAGTTGCACCCGGCCGAGCCGGTCCAGTTCGTCCTGTTGCACACCGCTGTAGGCGCTCCAGGCAACGCCGGCCAGGCCGGCGACGACGGCGACCACGACCAGCAGTTCGACCAGGCTGAACCCCTGACCGGCACGCACAACACACAGCAAAAAGCCCCCCCGAGCGGGGGTAAGCGAACTCCACGTGACAGGCGGGAGAGAGCGCATGGAAGCCGGGCTTTTTGCTGGGTGCTGAAAACCGCCCCGACCGAAGCCGGGGCGGCATCCAACAAGCTGATTAAGCGATATGGATCAGGTCGGACGGGTGTTGTCCCACTCGCCGAGTTCCTCGTCCTTGGTATCGCCGGCGCCGTCGATGATGGCCTGCAGACGGACTTCGCCGGCGGTCTCGTCGACGTTGAACAGCACCACGAAACGGTTGTACTCATCGGCGGCGACGTGACGGTAGATCGGCGCGCCGGTCATCGCCCCACGCCTGGACGGATCGAACAAGCTGGAGTCGGGACCGATCCCCAGCGCCACCAGCGTCTGATCGCCCGGCACGATCCGCGCGGGATCGGCATTCACCCGGCCGGCGCCAGTGGAGGGCCAGGTGTGGATCGCCATGACATCCGCGCTGCTCAGCGTGTAATTGGCCGGGGCGCTGGTGGCCGCATCGCCGTAGCCACAACCATTGGCGCCAAAGCCTGTTACACCGTTGTCACCCGCGGTGCGGAAGATGGTCGAGGCGGTGACGTTGTTGCCCTTGTGTCCGATCAGAGTCTTGATGTCGGTTGCGGAACAATCGCCGGCGGCCGCGCCATTCGGATCGGCGGCGTTGTCGATGATGCGCACATTGGTCACCCCGGAGTCGATCAGCAACTGGGCCGCGTCGCCAGTGATGGTGCTGGCCGCCAGGGAGCCGAACAGATCCTGGTTCAGGATGTCGGTATCCACCGCGCCGACGGAAGCGGCGCCGACCAGGGTGTTGGTGGCGTTGCGCATCAGGGAGTCGAAAGTCGTGGGGAAGCTTTCCGCGTTCAGCTTCTTGTAGGTCTCGATACCCTTCATCAGCTCGTCCATCATCGCCACGTGCGCGGCGGCCATGGCTTGACGATCGGTGTCACGCAGCAGGATGGTGGCGGTACCGGCGATGGCGGCGATGATGCCGACCACGACCAGCAGTTCCAGCAACGTGAAACCGCCTTCTTTCTTCTTCATCCGGGTCAGTTGGCGCTTCAGCGCGCGACCCTTGACCTGGGCGGGATCGATGCCATTGACGACTTCGGTTTGTTGCTTGCGGGACATGGACAACAGATTGATCAGTTTCATTTCAGTACCTTTTCAATTGATTCATCGGAATGGTTAAGTGACATCGCCGCCTCCCGCAGGCTGGCCGCTGCCATTCGCTTCAATGTTTTTCCAGCCGGGCCCGCCCCGGTCAGATGCGCCCCCTCGGCGCCGTTAATCGGTGTTGCCACGCCCTCGGCGTTCACCGGCCTGGCGGCGCTCGGGAAAGCCGATGGCTTCCCGGCGCCGACGGCGTTCGCCTTGGCGTTGTTCTTGCGTCCGAACCTCCCTGGCCGCGGCGCGCAGGTCTTCCTCCACCACTTTCCAGATACCCCAGCGCAGCGGCTGCCGGTCGGCGTAATCCACGACGTAGCGGTACTGCTTGCCGCAATGCAGGATGACTTCCTTCTGGCCCTTGCGCAGGAGCTTGATTTCCACCCGGATCTCTCCGTAACCGTCATGCGAGAACACCTCGTCGTACAGGCGCACAAAGCGGTTGAGCACGTCCAGATTGGTCATGGCTTTCCTCGTTGCCGCCCTGAGGCGGTGGTTTCAGTACGAGGCAGGGACTACTAGGCGGGGCCTTTCCTGCCAGCTCAAGTCGGACGAAGGTCCGTTACTTCCTGGGCTGGCTTCCGGTGCAAAGGCGGGTGGCTGGCGATATTGATCTTGACGATCAAAAGATGGCTATATCTTAACTTGCTAATTTACAAATGACAACCGTTATCATTAATACTTTCTAATTATTTTCACTTTCGTGCCGAATTTCGCTCTACAGCTGGTCTGTGCCCGATACGCGGCGCGTGAACCGCGGATCATCCCGCGCCCCTCAATGCCGGATCGCTTGCGGCAGGTCGGCATGCGCCGACAGCCACAGCAGACTGTCGTGGTAGGCGACGCCGGCCAGATTCAGGCCGCTGATCAGGTCTTCGCTGCTGGCATCCGGATGCATCAGCAACCACCTGGCCTGACTGGCCATGGCATGCAGGGTTTCGCGCGTCGGCGCTTCGCGATGTTTGGCGGCGAGCCAGACCAGCGCGCTGAGGATGGTCTTGACCGGTGGCAGCGCCAAGGTCTCCGGTTCGGCCGGGGGCTGGTTACGGGTTTCGCTCGGCGCCGGTGACTGAGCGGCTATCAATGTGTCGGCGGGTTCGTATGCGCTCATTTGGTCAGGATCAGCTTGCCTTGATGGGTGATGCGCAACTGGTAGTCGCCGCCCTCGTGCTGGATGAACAGGATGCGCGCATCGGCGAACAAGGTCTTGCTGTCGATCCGTCGACTGCCGTTGCCGCCCTCCGTGACCCGTGGAGCGGTTCGCGGCGCCGCGGGTTTGCGGGTGATGCGCGGCCGCTTGCGCCGCGGCGGCTCAAC
>JAGUXX010000233.1 GCA_020061585.1 Betaproteobacteria bacterium
GATGGTCAGGGCGGTGATGTCGTCGGCCAAGGCGCAGCCGAGCGTGGCCAGCGCGAACAGCGCCAGGCCGGCATACAGCGGCGGCTTGCGGCCGAAGCGGTCGGATAGCGGTCCCCACACCAGTTGACCGCAAGCCATGCCGATGAAGAAACCCGCCAGCGTCAGCTCGGCGCCGCCGGCGGGGGCGGCCAGGTCGCCTTCGATCGCGGCGAATGCCGGCAGGTACATGTCGATCGACAGCGGCCCGATCGCGGTGAGCGCGCCGAGGATGATCAGCCAGCCGGGAAAGCGGCCGGCTTCAAGGCCGGAACCGAGATTCAAGGGCGGGCCATCGACGACGCGACGTGCGGTTGGCCGTACATCAGAACGCCCCGTTGCGACTTTCTTCCGGTTTGCTCTTCAGTCTTTGCAGCCGGATCACTTCCGGCAGGCCGCGCAGGGCGCGCATCAGGCGGGCGAGATGCAGGCGGTTCTGCACGCTGACGGTGAAGTACAGGCTGGAGTAGGCGCCGGCTTCCTCGGTCATGTGCACGTTGTCGATGTCGGAGCCTTCGTTGGAGATGGCGGCGGCGACGTTGGCCAGCACGCCGCGCTGGTTGGCGACGATGATGCGGATGCCGACGTCGAACAGTTTGTCGAGTTCGGCGGACCACGCGACATCGACCCATTTTTCCGGGTCATCGCGGTAATGCCGGACTTGCACACAGTCATGGGTGTGGATGACCAGACCGTGATCTTTCTTGATCTGGCCGATGATCGGATCGCCCGGGATCGGCCGGCAACATTTGCCCAACCGCACGGCGATGCCCTCGGCGCCGTGGATCAGCATCGGGCCGGTCTGATTGCGGGCCTGCGCGTCAACGTCCTTGGCCAACAACTGGCGGGCGACCACGAAGGCGAGCTTCTTGCCCAGGCCGATGTCGGCCAGGGTGTCGCCGCGGTTGCGGCCGCCTTCCTTCTGATACTGCTCCCACTGGCTTTCGCTGTCATGCTCACCGCTGCCGCCCAGCGCGCGGATGGCCTGGTTGAGCAATTGTTCGCCGAGCTGTTCGGATTCGTGGCGATGGGTGTTCTTCAGCGCGCTGCGGATGTGCGCGCGGGCTTTGCCGGTATGCGCGAAATGCGTCCAGGCCGGATTCGGGCGGGCGGATTCGGAGGTCAGAATCTCGACCCGGTCGCCGTTCTTCAGCGGCGTCGACAGCGGCATGAATTCGCCGTTGATCTTGGTACCGACGCAATGGTTGCCGACGTCGGTATGCACGTTGTAGGCGAAATCGACGGCGGTCGCGCCGCGCGGCAGCGCGACGATGCGGCCTTTCGGCGTGAACACATAGACTTCGTCGGGGAACAGATCGACCTTGATGTGTTCCAGGAATTCGGCGGAGTCGCGGCTGTCGGCCTGGATGTCGAGCAGACTCTGCATCCATTGATGGGTCTTGCGCTGGACTTCGGAAATGCTCGATTCGCCGGTTTTGTACAGCCAGTGCGAGGCGACGCCGGCTTCGGCGATGCGATGCATTTCCTGGGTGCGGATCTGCACCTCCACCGGCGCGCCGAACGGGCCGAACAAGGTGGTGTGCAGGGATTGATAGCCATTCGGTTTGGGAATCGCGATGTAATCCTTGAATTTTCCCGGAATCGGCTTGTACAGCGCATGCAGCGCGCCCAGCGTCAGGTAGCAGTCGCGGGTTTGCTCGACGACGATGCGAAAACCGTAGATGTCGAATACTTCGGAAAACGCCAGATGTTTTTCCTGCATCTTGCGGTAGATGCTGTACAGGTGCTTCTCGCGGCCGTTGATCTGCGCCGGAATCTGGTATTCGAGCAACTTGGCGTCGATCGCCGCGCGGATCTTGTCGACGACTTCCTTGCGGTTGCCGCGCGCCGATTTCACCGCTTTTTCGATGACCTTGTGGCGATTCGGATGCAGGTGGACGAAAGCGATGTCCTCCAGTTCCTGGAAGACCTTGTTGAGCCCCAGGCGATTGGCGATCGGGGCATAGATTTCCAGTGTTTCCTGGGCGATGCGGCTGACCTTCTCCGGCTGCATCGCTTCCAGCGTGCGCATGTTGTGCAGGCGGTCGGCGAGCTTGATCAGGATCACCCGGACATCGCGCGCCATGGCCAGCAGCATCTTGCGAAAGTTTTCGGCTTGCGCCTGCGCCTTGTCCTGGAACTGGATCTTGTCCAGTTTGGTGACGCCGTCGACCAGTTGCGCCACCGGTTTGCCGAATTCGTTGGCGATGTCTTCCGAGCTGATGCCGGTGTCTTCCACCACATCGTGCAGCAGCGCGGCGATCAGGGTCTGCGCATCGAGATGCCAACTGGCGAGAATCTCCGCTACCGCCAGCGGATGCGTGATGTAAGGCGCGCCGCCCTTGCGAAATTGGCCTTGGTGGGCGGCGGCGGAATAGTGATAGGCGCGCAGGAAGGCTTGCTGATCCGCTTCGCTGAGGTATGCCGCCGCCTCCGGCAGCATCGACAGCGGATCGTCGGGCGGCATCAGGCTGCCTTCGACAGCGATGTTCAGAACGGACCTTTTTTCAGGATTTCGACACCAGTCAGGCCTTCCGCGATTTCGCGCAGGGCCAGCACCGCGGGTTTGTCCTTTTCCGCTTCCACGCGCGGCGTCGAGCCGGTGGAAATCTGCCGCGCGCGATAGGCGGCGACCAGGGTCATTTCAAAACGATTCGGGATGTGCTTGATGCAGTCGTCAACGGTAACGCGAGCCATGGGGGTGAGCCTTTAAGGTGGTGTTTGAGAAAAGTTCCAAACTTGCGGCGATTTTAAACGAGACCGGGGTTAAACCCTATAATCTCCCGCCGTTTGTATCGTACTTGTACAGGAAAACCATGCCTTCCTTTGATATCGTCTCCGAACTGGACAAACCAGAAATCAAGAATGCCGTCGAGCAAGCCAACAAGGAGGTCGCCAATCGCTTCGATTTCAAGGGTTCCGACGCCCGCATCGAGCAGGCCGAACTGGTGTTGACGCTGTATGCCGATGACGATTTCAAGCTCGATCAGGTGCAGGAAGTGCTGAATGCCAAGCTGATCAAGCGCGGCGTCGATATCCGCTGCATGGAACTGGGCAAGAGCGAGAAGGTCTCCGGCAACAAGGTCAAGCGCGGCGCAACCTTGAAGAGCGGGCTGGAAACCGAGTTGAGCAAGAAGATCGTGCGTCTGCTGAAGGATTCCAAGATGAAGGTCAATGCCAGCATCCAGGGCGAAAGCGTGCGGGTCTCCGGCGCCAAGCGCGACGTGTTGCAGGACGCCATCGCGCTGGTGCGCAAAAGCATCACCGACTTCCCGTTGCAGTATCAGAATTTTCGCGACTGAAGCGGCGCGGCGGCGGCCGCAAAAACAAACACTTGGATTGCGCGCGCGCAATCTATATAATGCGCGGCTTTTCCGGTTTTGACGGCCTTTCCGGCCGGCAACAGGCTCATAGGACAGCTAATGGTCACAATTCGTTTATCTCGCGGCGGTTCCAGGAAACGCCCCTTCTACAACATCGTCGTGGCTGATTCCCGCGATCGTCGTGACGGCCGCTTCATCGAGCGCATCGGTTTCTACAATCCGGTCGCTTCCGGCAGCGCCGAAACCCTGCGCATCAACCACGAGCGTCTGGCTTACTGGAAAGGCGTCGGCGCGCAGACTTCCGATACCGTCGCCCGGATCGTGCGCAATGGCGCAACTGCCGCCGCCTGAAGATCTGGTGGTGATGGGGCGGGTAGCCGCCCCGTATGCGGTAAGCGGATGGTTGAAAATTCAGCCGTTCACCGAGACGGTCGACAGCCTGCTGGATTATCCGCAATGGCATATCGGCAAGAACGGCAACTGGCGGAGTTGTCGGCTGTTGGAAGGCAAGGTGCATGGCCAGACGCTGCTGGTTTCGCTGGATGGCATCAGCGATCGCAATGTCGCCGAGCAGTTGCAAGGCTACGAAATCGCCGTCTCCCGCGCGGAATTGCCGCAACCGGAAGAAGGCGAATATTACTGGGATCAGTTGACCGGCCTGGATGTGGTCAATCTTCAGGGCGAAGCCTTGGGGCGAGTCGTCGGGATACTGGAAACCGGTGCGCACGAAGTGCTGAAGGTGCATGACGAACAAGCCGGCAAGTCGGTCGAACGTTTGATTCCGTTCGTCGCAGCATTGGTGCAATCGGTCGATCTGGCCGGCCAGCGCATCGTCGTGGATTGGGGCCTGGATTATTAAGCCGGGTGCCGCGGCGGGGGCTGTTGTACCCGCCTATCATGTCATTACGCTGTTTCCCGAGATGTTCGCGGCGTTGACCGAGTTCGGTGTCAGCGGCAGGGCGATCAAACAGCAGTTGTGCGGTGTGAGTTTCTGGAACCCCCGGGACTTCACGCAGGACAACTACCACAGCGTCGACGACCGGCCGTTTGGCGGCGGTCCCGGCATGGTGATGCTGGTGGAGCCGCTGGATCTGGCGTTGACGGCGGCCAAGACGCAATTGTTGCGGCAGGGTATTGCCGCGCCGCGGCTGATCTATCTGTCGCCGCAGGGGCGCCGGCTGGATCAGGCGCTGGTGCGGGAATTGGTCAATGCGCCGGGGCTGGTGTTGCTGGCCGGACGTTACGAAGGCATCGACGAGCGGCTGTTCGCGCGGCATGCGCTGGAGGAAGTTTCGCTCGGCGACTATGTGCTGTCGGGTGGCGAGTTGCCGGCGATGGTGTTGCTGGATGCGCTGATACGGCAGATTCCCGGTGCGCTGGGACATGCCGAGTCGGCGAACCAGGACTCGTTCGCCGATGGTTTGCTGGATTGTCCGCATTACACGCGGCCGGAAGACTATCTCGGGCTGCGCTCGCCGCCGCTGTTGCGCGGCGGCAACCATGCCGAAGTGTCGCGCTGGCGATTGCGCGAGGCCTTGAAAAGAACGTCGCTGCGGCGACCGGATTTGCTGGAACAACGGACGATGAGTCCGCTGGAAATTGAATTGCTCGGCGAAATTCGCCGGGAAACCGACCCGGACTAGTCCGGGTCATTTAGAAACGGCGGCATGTTTCACGAAACCTATACCGCCTACTTTCGTGCAAGGAAACGAAGATGAACATCATCGAACAGATCGAAAATGAAGAAATCGCCCGCCTGTCGGTCGGCAAGGTCCTGCCGCCGTTCGCCCCCGGCGATACCGTCGTGGTGCAGGTGAAAGTCAAGGAAGGCAATCGCGAGCGTCTGCAGGCTTATGAAGGCGTGGTCATCGCCAAACGTAACCGCGGTCTCAATTCCGCTTTCACGGTGCGCAAGATTTCCGCCGGCGAAGGCGTCGAGCGTACTTTCCAGACTTACTCGCCGCTGCTCGCCGGCCTTGAGGTCAAGCGTCGCGGCGATGTGCGACGCGCCAAGCTGTATTACCTGCGCCAGCGTTCCGGCAAGTCGGCGCGGATCAAGGAAAAGCTCGACCATCACAAGCGCGCCGCCAAGGTTTAATTGCGCGCCGGTTCGCCAAAAAGCCGCCTGGGTGTTGCGCCCAGGCGGCTTTTTTCATGTCGATTCAGACCACGCCTTGAGCAGCAACGCGGCGCTGGAGAGCAGCAGCAGAGCGCCGATCAAGCGTGTCATCTGGGCATTGCTCAGACGGGCATGCACATGGCTGCCGGCATACAGCGCGGCGATGATCAACGGCGCGGCAAGCAGGCAGTTGATCCACACTTCGCCGCCAGCCAGCAGGCCGATGGCCAGGAAGGTGACGATGCGGATCAGCCCTTCGAGGAAAAACAGCCCGGACAGGGTAGCGCGCAGCGACGACTTGTCCTCGATGCGGTGCGACAAATAGATCACGTAGGGCGGGCCGCCGGTGCCGAACAGGCCGCCGACCGCGCCGCCGGTCAATGCGGCGGGATAGGCCCAGACGGTCGAAACCGGCTTGAAGGCGCCGGCTTTGATCAATAGCGAACGCAGCGCGAACACCAGGACGAACAGCGCCAGGATGCCGAGCAGCAACGCCGGGGGCAGGGAAACCAGCAGACTGGCGCCGACTACCACGCCGATCAGGCTGAGCGGCAGCAGGCGGCGGATTTCCGTCCAGGCCACATGCTTGAAAGTCACGCCGCCGACCAGGGCGGAAGCGGAGAAATCGGTGATCAGGATGAACGGCACCACCTCCGGCAACGGAAAACGCAGGGCCAGCAGCGGCACCGCGATCAGACCGGAGCCAAAACCGGAAATGCCGCGCACGAAATAGGCCAGCAGCAGGACGCTGACGGCGTATAGAAGGTCCGGATAGGGCATCGGAATCAACAAGAAAAAGCGTAAATTGCAAGGCAAATTTGTTCTGGCGCTAATCCTTCAGGAATCCAGTAAAGACCTGACAGGTTTTACAAACCTGTCAGGTCTTGAACTTCTCGCGTATAAGGAAAGCCAGAACAAATTTGCCGCGGGCGTAAATTGGACCATGAACGGCAGCCTGGCCGATGACTTGTATATTGGATGAAGCAGATATAATTCAGCCCAGCCATCCCCAAGGAATCCGTCATGTCGTTCAAGCTGCTGCCCAATCTGCCCAATGGTCCGGAAGCCTTCATTCTGCAATTCGACAAGGCGCTGCGTACGGTATTCGCCACCGCGTCGTCGCGTCGCCCATACCCGGATGCCGGTGTCGACGAGGCGGAGATGAGCGAGGCGGACAAACGCCATGCGGCGGGTCTGATGCGGGTCAATCACAGCGGTGAAGTCTGCGCCCAGGCGCTGTATCAGGGCCAGGCCTTGACCGCGCGCAATCCGCAAGCGGTGCGCGCGCTGATCGAGGCGTCGGAGGAGGAAACCGAACATCTGGCCTGGTGTGAAAAGCGTCTCGACGAGCTGGGTAGTCATAAAAGTTTGCTCAATCCGCTCTGGTATGCCGGATCTTTTACGCTGGGCGCGCTGGCCGGGGCTTTGGGCGACAAATGGAATCTGGGTTTTCTGGCCGAAACCGAACGCCAGGTGGAAGGCCATCTGAATGAACATCTCAGCGAGTTGCCCGAGGCGGATGCGAAAAGCCGGGCGATCGTCGAACAGATGAAAGTCGATGAAATGAAACATGCGGAAACCGCCATCGCGCATGGCGGCGCGCCGTTGCCGGTGCCGGTTCGGCAGGCCATGCAACTGACCTCGAAAGTGCTGACTTTCGCGGCCTATCGGGTATGACGCGCAGTTTCGCCGAGAATCTCTCCGACCTGCCGCCGGCCGACGATCTGGCGGGCATCGAATTGACCGGCCTGGATGGGGCGGTGGCGGTGATCGATAACCAGCCGGGCAGCCAGGGTTCGCTGCGGGTGTATCGGCATCTGCTGACCCGCTATGGTGTCATTGACACGCTGGCCGCGGCCGAGGGATTGGCGTTGTTCGCGGAACATGCTCAGGATGCGCGTCGCAATCCGGGCAAGCATCCGAACATCGACCGACTGTTGGCGATCGAGGCCGGTGGTCCGGTGTTTTCCGGGCGATTCCTGGTCGTCAGATAAAAAAGCCCGCTCATGTGAGCGGGCCGAGACGAAGCTGACGCTGTGCTTATTTCGGGCAGGCGTCGTCGCCCGGGACTTTGCCGGGGATCAACAGGAACTGTTCGAACGGGCCCATGACGCGCATGGCTTCACCCTTCGGGCCTTCGAACTTGAGGCGGCCGAACATCATGGCGCGCATCGGGCCGTATTCGCCGGCGCCCATTTCCTTCCAGCGCTTGGTTTCGGCATGCATCAGGTAGTCGGAATCCTGGTCCAGCGTGGTGTGCTGGATCGGGCCGGCATAGGTACACAGTGATTTGCCGTTCTTGGCGCTGATGGTCAGCTCGACTTTGGTGGCTTCGCCGCATTCGGTGCGGTACAGATGCAGCACCTTGTAGCCGCGGCCTTTGTCGTTCTTGATCCACTTCTCGGCCAGTTCGTCGGTCAACGCCGGGTTGTCGTTCCAGGCCTTGCAGGCTTGTTCGGCCCATTCGGCGGACATCATGGGGGCCGCCTGAGCGGACAGGGATACCAGGCCGGCGGCAGCCAGGGCAAGGGAAATCAAACGCATTGTGTTCTCCTCCAAACGGTGCGGTAACGAGCTGCCGACGGCGTGTCGGCGTTCGACCAGAAAAAACCGGCGGCAAGGTTAGCCCGCGCTGCGAGTGCTGTCAAAAAAAGCCGGTTAATACAGGGTTCAGCCAGACTAATGAGGCAGATAGCGTTTCAGCGCGCCATACAGCCAGGTGCCATGAAGCGCGCCGGCCAGCACCACGATGGCGCCGATCGAGCCGGTTCCGGCCAGCGCGAACACCGGACCGGGACACAGGCCGATCAGCCCCCAGCCGAGTCCGAACACCACGCCGCCGGCAATATAGCTGACGCGGCCGGCGGGCTTGTCCGGGATTTCGATCCGCTGGCCGTCCATGGCCTGGCGATCGCCGAGACGCTTGATGATCTGGGTGGTGATGAAGGCGGTGATGATGGCCGAGAACATGATGCCGAACATGTGAAAACTCTGGAAATGAAACATTTCCTGTATGCGGTACCAGGATGCCGCTTCCGACTTGATCAGCACGAAGCCGAACACCACGCCGACCAACAGATAGGGGATGTAGCGTGTCATGGCGAGGGTTCTCAGATCAGCATCCGCGGTACCAGAAGCCACGACGCGAACAAGCCGCCGGCGAAGATGCCGAGCACCGCGTAGAGGGAGGGGAGTTGCAGCGTCGACAGGCCGGTGATGGCATGGCCGGAAGTGCAGCCGCCGGCATAGCGGGTGCCGAATCCGACCAGCACGCCGGAGGCGAACAGGAAGGTGAAATTGCGCACGCTGGTATGGAACAGTTCATCCGGTACCAGGAAGGCGCCCGGTTGCGTGAAGCCCCAGGCCAGCAGCATGTCCTGCGCGGCGGCGCTGAGCTTCACCGGTTCCGGGTTGGCGAACATCACGCCGGCGAGAAAGCCGCCGAGTCCGGTGCCGATGACGAATACCAGGCTCCAGATATGTTCCTTCCAGTTGTAGCGAAAGAAATCCACATCCACGTTGGGCGGCTGGGTGATCGCGCAGAGATGGCGCAGGTTGTTGGAAATGCCGAACGATCGATTGCCGATGAACAGCATCGTCGGCACCATCAGTCCGATCAGTGGGCCCGCCACATACCAGGGCCAGGGTTGATATAACCAGTCCAAGGTTTTCTCCGGTTCAGGAAGCGTGGCGATTATATAAACAAAGGCTGATAAACCAAGCTGGCTGGTCGACTATTTCGGTCAGGGTTTATTCGTCTTGGCCTGATGCAGAATCAGGTCGATGCGTCGTTGCAGTTGCGCCGCCGCATCGACTTCACCCGCATCCAGCGCCCCCTTGCGGCGCACCTCCAGCCAGGCCAGCAGCGGCCGCCGCCAGCCGCGCTCGGATGCGGTGTCGACGGCGATGGCTTGCGTGGCCGGGTCGGCGCGTCCGCCTTGCAACAACAGACCGGCGCCAATCAGGCGCGGCAGCGGATCTTTGATTTCGCGCGCGGCCTGATTGGCGTCGGCGTCGTTGTTCGCGACTATCAGCCGGGCGTAATGGGGGGGCAGGGATTTGGCGTCCAGTCCGACCCAGTCCCCGGACAGGAAACGGGCATAGGCTTGTTCACTCAGGCCGGCATCGACAGCCAGCGGGGCGTAGGCGGCGCAGGGGGCAAAATCGAGACTGGCGACGCGACTGGCGCAGGCGGCGAGTTCGGCGCGGGCCAACAGGTCGATGCGGCCGGATTGGGCGATGTCGGCGCGCATTTTGTCGAGCGCCAGTTCAGCCGACTGGCTGTCGCCTTCCAGCCAGCGTTGTTGCGCATGTTCGAGCAGACTGACCGCGTTCATTTTCCAGTTCGCCGGCGGCGGGGTGCCGGCGCAGGCGACAAGCAGCAGGGCGAGACTGGCTGATGCGAGCATCTGTTTCATGGGGTCTTGATCTCCACGTCACGCGAAAACGGCCATTTGCGGTTGATCTCGTTGATCAGGTGGTTGATCTTGCGCACGCTGTCGTCGATTTCCGTGCGCAACAGGGTCATGTCGGCGGTGGCCGCGCGGACGTTGCCGGTGATCTTCGGCAGATCGGCGCTGGCCTGCTCGGCGTTCGCCAGCAGCGCGTCGGCCTTTTGCAGGCTGTCGCGGACCTCGCCAAGGATGGCGTTGAGTCTGGTGACCGATTGCTCGGCCTGATCCATGACGCCTTGCGGACCGAACAGGCGTTGGTCGGCTTGCGTCAGTACCCCGTCGACCTTCAGCGAAACACCGTTCAACGAGGCCAGCAGGGTATTGGTCCGGTCCAGCACGGCGACCACCTGTTGCGCCTTTTCGGGGCCGCCCAGCACGCCTTCCAGCACGCCGTATTCGCCGGTCATGCCCTGCGTGATCTGCTGGACATTGGTCAGCGTCTGGCTGATCTGCGAATCCTTGTCGGTCATTGTCGCGACATTGCCGAGGATGGTCTTCAATTGCTGTACCAGTAACGGAATTTCCTGCGCGGTATCGCCGGTGTACAACGCCCGTTCGGCGCCTGCCTCCAGCGGTTGGTCGAGCAGGTTGGCGGTGAATGCTTTGATCTTGGCGCCGCCCAGCAGGCCCTTTTCCAGGGTGAACACGCTGCTGGCGCGCAGCCAGCGCACATCCTTGGTCGGAATGGCGATCTCCAGACGCACCTTGCCGTCATCGCTCAATTCCATACGTTTGACGGCGCCGATCGGAAAGCCGGAGAAGGTCATCGGCATGCCGATGCTGACGCCTTCCGCTTCCGGCGCGATCAGCGTCAGGCTCTGGGTGCTGTGGAACGCGCCGCGGGCATACAAGGCATACAGCAGAAATGCGACGATGAGCAGGATGGTGGAGGCCAGCAGTATGCCGACCTTGAGTTCCAGGTTCTTGATCATGGGCGTGACGGCGGGGCGTTTCATGTCGGGGTTTCGCTCATCTCGGGGTAGTCGAAACGCGCATCGTAGAGTGCGCGATTCCATTGATAGTCGATGATCCAGCAATTGTTCAGCTCCGCCGCCAGTGTATCCAGCAATGCGAACAGGAATGGCGGGTAATCGACCTCCGGCAGCAACATGCCGGGCCGGTCGATGAGGATCACCGGCGGCCGCCCGATCGCGGCGCGCAACAGCTTGGCGACGCAGCGCTCGGCATGGCTGAGCGCCGGGTCGCGCTGGTTGGCGATGGTCTGGTAACCGGCGCTCAGCAACAACGTCCAGGCCATGTCCGCCGCCGTATCGTATTTCAGGTTGTGACGGTACTGTGGAATCAGCGCGATGTTATCCAGCACGGTCAGATTGGCGCGCAACGGCAGGTCTGGCGAAACCAGCGCGATGTCCTCGCGGGCGACGACATCGTGGTCGGCGAGAAACCGGCGATGCTGTTCGGCATCCGCCAGCCAGTTCAGATATAGGTGAAGGCTAATGACGCCACCTCGATCAGCATGATTGCGAAAAACAGCCGCACCATGCCGCGCAGCACGGAAATCGGCGCCATGAACAGCATGCGCGGTGTGGCCATGCCTTCGGCGACCGGGATGACGGTGACCGCCAGGCCGAATGCCAGGCTTTTCAGCACGATGCCGAGCAATACCGCATTATCGAAAACCTTGCCCATCACCCGGCTGAAATCCGGCAGGCTCCAGATTTGCCAGCCGTACACCGCGACATAGGCCAGCAGCAAGGCCACGACGCTGGTGACGGCGGTCAGCGCCAGCACCGAGATTACGCCGCCGATGACGCGCGGCATGAACTCCAGGCGCATGGTGTCGACGCAGGCGCTCTCCAGCGCCAGCAGTTCGCCGTTGATGCGCATCAGCGCGACTTCGGTATTGATCGCCGAGCTGGAGCGCAAGGCGATGAACAGGACGGTGAGCAACGGCAGCAGTTCCAGCACCAGCAGGCGCATGGTGACTTCCAGCGCGTATTCCGACAGTCCGTAATCGGCGGCGGTGGTGACGACGATCTGTATCAGCACGTAGGACAGCAACGCGGCGAACACCGTGAAGCCAGGCAGAATCTGCACCGCGGTGAAGTAAATCTGTTTCACCACCACGGTCCGCGTCGCGCTGTTGTAGGCGGCGGGGGTGGCGGCCGTGAGCACCGCGCGACCGGCGAACAGCAAGGTATCGCGCCAGATGCGCAAGGTCGCCAGCAAAACCGCGCCGCGGCGGGTCAGGAAATGGGTGACAGGAGCCATGGCTTCGATATTACTACCGGCGTATTTCGCCGGGGTGTGGTTGGCGCGAGGTTGTTATGATGCGTTCATGCGGAGCCTGGTCATGTGGCCGGCGGATTCAGGAAATGATCTATGAATGAATTAATCAAACCCGTGTTGCTGGGCATGGCGTGCCTGTGTGTGACCGGTATGCCGCTGGCCATGGGCACGCCGCCGCAAACCGCGGCGAAGACGGCCCCCGACAGCGATGCCAACGCGGTCATGATCAAGGCCGACGATTTGCGCGCCGCGCCGGATGCGACGGCGAAAGTGCTGGCGCGCGTCGACAAGGGCGAGCGCGTGCGTCTGCTGACCAGCCAGGGCGGCTGGAGTCAGGTCGCCGGCGCCGGCAAGACCGGTTGGGTGCGCGTGCTGTCGGTCAGCGGCACTGCCCGCGATGGCATCGGTTTGGCGGATATCGGCGCGCTCGGCAAGACTCCGCAGGGCAAGGTCGTGGCGGTCGCCGGAACCCGCGGTCTGGATCAGGCGCAGCTTGGGCAGGCGGCTTACAACGCGCGTGAAATCGAGACCTTGCATGGTTACGCGGTCAGCCGCGAGGCGGCCCGCCAATTCGCCCAACAAGCCGATTTGCGGGCGCGCGCCATGCCTTATGTCGCGGCCCCCGAACAATAACCAGTCCCGGGTATTCGATCCCCGAAGGAGAGCCTGAGCATGAAACGCGGTTATCAATTGTTGTTCATCGGCCTGTTGAGCGTCGGCCTGGTGCAGGCTAATGAACTCGAAAACCTGTTCAAGGGTTTTCTGAAGGATAAACTCGACTCGCCGGCGAAAGAACAATCGGCGGCTCCAGCGCAGTCGGCGGAGAGCGCGGAAAAGCCAGGCGAGCAACTGCTGAAAAGCCTGCTCGGCGGCAAGCTGTCGGATGCGGAGGAAGCGCGCATCGGCCGGCAGATCGCCGGCAATCTGCTCGGCGCGGCGCCGCTGGTTCGCGACGATGACCTGCAACGCTATGTCAACCGCGTCGGCCGCTGGGTGGCCCTGCAAAGCGAGCGGCCGGATCTGAACTGGTATTTCGGCGTTATCGACAGCGATGACCTGAATGCTTTCGCCGCGCCTGGCGGCTATATTTTCCTGACCAAGGGCCTCTACAAGAAGCTCGCCAACGAAGCCGAACTGGCCGGCGTGCTGGGCCATGAAATCGGCCACGTGCTCAGCCGGCATCATCTCAAGCTGCTGCAAAAATCGCAGGGTATCGCCGTGCTGGGCGGCTTGCTGGGCAGCAAGCTGAAAGACGAGCATGAGGTGGTGCAGAACCTGATCGGCAACGGCGCGGAGGTTTTCGCGCGCGGTCTGGACAAGGCGGCCGAACATGAAGCGGATCGCATCGGCGTGGTGCTCAGCGTGCGCGCCGGATATGACGGCTATGCGCTGCCGGCGGTGCTGGCGGAAATCGGCCATGTCGCCAAGAACGACCAGCGCGTCTCGCTGTTGTTCAAGACGCACCCGTTGCCGGAGGATCGGTTGACGCATTTGTCTGTGGCGGTTGGCGACAAACTGGATGATCTACCGCAAGGGCAAACTGGAGCCGGTCGACTTTATAAATTGCGTTAGTTGAATTGTCCGGATGGTCTGTTTATTCTGTGCCGATAAATACCCCAATAAACAATTGAAGTTTGATTGTAGTGGTCAGGGAATGTCATTACGGGCTGCCTGTTTTCATTCGCCGCGCAGTTGAATAGGTGGTCCAGAGCGCTCGAACCGTGAAGCGGATTCAGGGTGGGCATTTGAACTGGAGAGACAAGAATATGCATTCCCATGCAACAAGGATTGTTGCTTTCGGATGGTTTGCGATCGCCTGTTTGCCTGCCCAGGCGCAGACCCCACCGAATGCCTCTCGCGCGCTGGAGATCATCAGCACCCCGCCGGATCTGGCCGAAAGGCCCGAGGCGATCCTGCCGCAACCCGGCGGTCCGCAAGTTCGGGAGGAAAGCGCCGCCGAAGCGGAGTACCTGTTCCAGGTCGATGATTTCAAGCTGGTCGGGGCCAAGCGTTTCCCCGAAGCTGAACTCAAGGTTCTGCTGAGCGAGTTCATGGGCCGCAAGATCTCGCTGCGCGAACTCAACGCCGGCACCGACCGAATTTCGAAATACTATCGGGATCACAATCTGCCGTTTGTGCAGATCTTCATTCCGCCGCAGGATGTCACCGAAGGCATCGTCGAGATCCGCATCGTCGAGGGCCGCGTCGGCAAAATCGAAACCCGCGTCGCGGCGGGCAGTCGGATCAAGCCGGAGGTCGCCGGCATGCTGGCCGAGTCGCTGCCGGTCGGCGGGCCGATCGATTACACCTTGCTGACGCGCGGCATTCTGTTGCTCAACGACTTGCCCGGCATACAGGCCAAAGTCGATCTCGGACCGGGAGAAAGCGTTGGCGATGTCGGTTTGCTGCTCAATCTAAGCGATCGCGGTCCGCTGGCGAATTACAGCCTGGATGCGGATAACCACGGCAATCTGGCGTTGGGCGAATCGCGCATCGGCGGCACGCTGCGACTCAACAATCTGAGCGGCGTCGGCGATCAATTGGTCGCCCGCTTGCAGCATTCCTCCGGCGATGGCGTCAACTCGGCGCAACTCAGCTACCAGCGTCCGGTCGGCTTTCAAGGTTTGAAACTCGGCGGTCAGGTCAGCAAATTCGTCTACGAGACCGGCCAGGCTTTCGCCGGCGCCGAAGGCAATGGCTTGACCTGGAATCTCAATGCCAGTTATCCCTTGCTGCGCAGTCGCGGCAAGAATCGCAATCTGACCGGCGCGCTGGAATACCGTGATCTGGAAGACAACGGCGATCCCAAGTACATCTCCATGGTGAGTGCGGGTCTGGATGGCGATGCAACCGACAACTGGCGTGGCGGCGGCGTCACGTCCTACTCGGTCGGCGTCAGCCTGGGCGAAGTCGACAACGATTTATCCCCGGTTGATGGCGGGTTCACTAAATTGTCCTGGGATGTTCAGCGGCGCCAGTTCCTCAAAGACAAGCATAGCCTGCTCGCCAAGATGCGCGGTCAGCTTCCCAGCACCAATCTGGACGGTACGGAAAAGATCTCGCTGGGCGGTCCGAATGGCGTGCGCGGCTACCCGGTCGGCTACGCCTCCAGCGATACGGTGCTGATCAGTAGCGTCGAATGGCACTACGCCGTCGGCAACATCGGCCAGGGCTTCTCGCTGGTGCCCAGCCTGTTCGTCGATTACAGCTTTGCCCGCCAGCAGAAGTCGACCGCTCAGTCCGACAATATCCGCAATTTGTGGAGTCTGGGCGCCGGCTTGCTGGCTTATCGACCCGGTCAGGCGCAGTTCAGCGCGATGTTGGCCAGACGCGGTTCGTACGATGATCCGACGCTGAACGATGACGACGATCGATATCAATTTTGGTTACAAGCCGTGATCTCGTTCTAAAACGAATACATAAAGAAGGAGTTCTGATCATGAATGCAGTTTCTCGTTCTGGAACGAATTCACGGCTGTTGCCCAAGACCCGCGCCCGTCCGTTGGCCTTGGCAATTGCCTTGTTGTTTGCTTCGCCGGCCTTGCTGGCGCAGCCCACCGGCGGTCGGGTGGTCAGTGGTCAGGCCAGTATCGGCGCGCCAGCCAATGGGCTGATGACCATCAATCAGACCAGTCAGAAAGCGATCCTCAACTGGCAGAGCTTTTCCATCGGCGTGGGCGAGGCGACCCATTTTCAGCAGCCGGCGGGCGGCGTCGCGTTGAATCGGGTCGCCGTCGGCAACCCGAGTCAGATCCTCGGTACGCTGACCAGCACCGGCCAGCTTTTCCTGGTCAATCCTTCCGGTATCCTGTTCGGCCAGGGCGCTGTGCTGAATAGCGGCGGACTGGTCGCCTCGACGCTGGATATCACGGATAGCGATTTCCTCGGCGGCAACTATCGTTTCTTCAATAACGGCGGCGCCGCAGCGATTACCAACCAGGGCGAACTGAGCGCCTATGACGGTACCTACATCGCCTTGCTGGCGCCGGAAGTGCGCAACGAGGGGCTGATTTCCGCGCGTCTGGGCAGCGTCGCCATAGGCGCCGGTGATCGAGTCAGCCTGGATCTCGATGGCGACAATTTGATCGGCCTGAGCGTCGAGCAGTCGGCGCTCAACGGACGCATCGAAAACAAGCATGCGATACACGCCGACGGCGGGCAGGTAATTCTGTCGGCGCGCGCCGCCGGCAGTCTGGTCGAAACGGTGATCAACAACGAAGGCGCGATACGCGCCAACAGCGTCGCCGAACGCAACGGCCGCATCGTGCTGGAAGGCGCGCGTTTCATCAGCCTGTCGGGCAGTCTGACCGCCAACGGTAGCGAACAAGTCGATGGCGGCACGATTCAACTGGCCGCCGACAATGTGGTGTTGTCCGGTGATATCGATGCTTCCGGACGACAGGGCGGCGCGATCGAGGTTGCCGCCCAGGGCAATCTGATCCAGACCGCCGGCAGTCAGTTGACCGCCATCGGTTCAAACGGCGTCGGTGGACGCATCCATCTGCAAGCCAGCAATGCCGACGCCGGCGCGCAGGTGTTTCTGTCGGGTGACCTGGATGCGCAGGGTCTGATGGGCGGCCAGGTGCAGGTACTGGGTGACACGGTGACCCTGGCGGCGGCGGATGTTCGCGCCACCGGCGCCAGCCTGGGCGGCGAAATTCTGATCGGCGGCGGTTTCCAGGGCGCGGCGACCGGTGTCGCGCATTCTCGTCATACCGGCGTCAATGCATCCACCGTGCTGGACGCCAGCGCGACCGAGATGGGCGCCGGCGGCCTGGTGGTGGTCTGGTCTGACGGCGTCACCGCGTTTGCCGGCCAGGCGTTGGCGCAGGGTGGCGCGCGTGGCGGTGATGGCGGCCTGATCGAAGTCTCCGGCAAGGCCAGCGTGTATTTCGATGGTCTGGTCAATGCCGGCCCGGCCTCCGGAAACGGCGCTAATGGCGTGTTTCTGCTCGACCCGAAGAACATCACGATCAGCGCCACGGCGCAGAGCAACGCGGGGTACTTCGATCTGGCCGATCCGACGCCGACGGCGGGCGATCAGCATGGATCAACGACGTTGGTCTTCGGTGTCGATCAATTGTTGGTGTTGTCCCCGTATGACGACAACGCCGCCACCGATGCCGGCGCGATCTACGTCTACAACACCGCCAGCGGCGCCATGCTGTCGATGCTGACCGGCGATCAGGCCAACGATATGGTCGGCTCGGGCGGCATCTCCACGCTTTACCACGCCAGCGGCTACGATTACCTGATCAGCAGTCCGCAATGGCATGCCTCGACGGGGGCCGTGACCTGGCTGGACGGCGCGGGCGTCGGCATGGACGGTGTGGTCGGCGCCGGCAACAGTCTGGTCGGTTCGGCGGCCGGGGATGGCGTCGGCACCGCGCTGGAATTCGATTACAACAACGGTAACTACAACTATGCGGTGGCCAGCCCCTACTGGAATGACGGTCGGGGCGCGGTGACTTTCGCGAACGGCCTGGTTGGCGTGACGGGCGAGGTCAGCAGTCTGAACAGTCTGGTCGGCAGTCAGCCAGGGGATTTTATCGGTTCCGGCGGACGCCACGATCTGGACAGTGGCCATTTCCTGGTACTTAGCCCGGACTGGAATGGCGGTGCCGGCGCGGTGACCTTTGTCGATCGTAATACGGGAATCGTCGGCGAAGTGAGCGCGATCAACAGTCTGGTTGGTGGTTCGCCGGGCGACGCGATTGGTTCATATGGCATCGAGGACATATATGCCGGTTATTCCGGCAATATGGACCATTACAACTATCTGGTGTTGAGTCCGGACTGGGATGGAGGCAAGGGCGCGGTCACGTTCGGTAGCGGCGAGACGGGTGTCAGTGGCGTCGTTTCGGCCGCCAACAGCTTTGTCGGTGATATGGCGGGCGATCAGGTCGGCTCGGGTTATCTGGAGTGGCTCTACGACTACAACACCAATGCTTATTTTTATGTCATCAACAGCCCGCAGTGGCACGACTCGGCCGGCGCGCTGACCTGGGTGGATGCAGGCGGCGCGGGCTTTGGCGGCGTGGTGAGCGCATCGAACAGTCTGGTCGGCGCCAATCCGGGGGATGGCGTGGGTTCGGGCGGCTTCGAGTATCTGGACAGCGACAATTACCTGGTGCTAAGCCCGGACTGGGGCGGCGGCAAGGGGGCGGTGACCTTCTTCAACCCCGCCGACGGCTGGTTGACCGGAGAAGTCGACGCACAGAACAGTCTGGTCGGCAGTGTCAGCACTGACAACATCGGGTCGGGCGGCATCGAGGACATCTATGATTACAACAACAATACCTACAACTATCTGGTACGCAGCCCGAACTGGAATGACAGTCGTGGCGCGGTGACTTTCGGCGACGGCACGACCGGCGTCAGCGGTGTGGTTTCATCGGGCAACAGTCTGGTTGGCGATACCGCGTCTGATCGGGTCGGTTCCGGCGGGATCCAGGAAATTTACGATTATATTGGCGGCAGGTACGTTTATCTGATCAAGAGCCCGCTGTGGCATAGCTCGGCGGGGGCTGTGACCTGGTGGGATGGCGACGGCGATGGCTTTGGCGGCGTGGTTTCTTCCAGCAATAGTCTGGTTGGTCTGACGGCCAATGACCAGATCGGTTCGGGCGGCTATTTCGCGCTGAGTAGCGGAAATTATCTGGTGCGCAGCCCGAACTGGGGTGGTGGCGCCGGTGCGGTGACCTTTCTGGATGTTTCAACCGGGGTCGTTGGCGAGGTCGGCGCGGCGAACAGCCTGGTTGGCGAAAACAGCACCGACAACGTCGGCTCGGGCGGCGTGCAGAGCATCTACGACAATGGCACCTACAACTATCTGGTGTTGAGCCCGAACTGGAACGGAACATTTGGCGCGGTCACCTTCGGCAACGGCGCGACCGGCGTCAGCGGTCTGGTGTCGGCGAGCAATAGTTTCATCGGCGACCAAGCGGCGACAAAGTCGGTTCCAGCGGCATCACCACGCTGGAAAACAGCGGCGGCAACGCCTATCTGATTAGAAGCCCGTTGTGGCATGGTTCGACGGGCGCGGTGACCTGGTTCGACGGCGGTGGCGGGGGCTTCGGCGGCGTGGTCGACAGCGGCAACAGCCTGGTCGGCACGATGGCCGGCGACAACGTCGGTTCCAGTTCCATCACCACGATCTACAACAGCGGAATCTACGATTACGTGGTGGTCAGTTCGAACTGGAACGGCGGCCGTGGCGCGGTCACCTTCGGCCACGGCGACACCGGCGTGTTTGGCGAAATCAGTAGCCAGAACAGCCTGGTTGGCACGACGGTCGGCGATTTCGTCGGCTCCTTAGGACTGACCTCGCTGTCTAGCGGCCATTACGTGGTGCGCAGCTCAAGCTGGGGTGGAGGCGCCGGCGCGGTGACCTTCTTCAACCGCGCCAGCGGCGCGGTGGGCGAGGTCGGCGCGGCGAACAGCCTGGTCGGCTCGACCAGTACCGACAACGTCGGTTCCGGCGGCGTGCAGAGCATCTACGACAATGGCACCTACAACTATCTGGTGTTGAGTCCGAACTGGAACGGAACGATGGGTGCGGTCACCTTCGGCAATGGCGCGACCGGCGTCAGCGGCCTGGTGTCGGCTGGCAACAGTTTCATTGGTGACCAGAGCGGCGACAAAGTCGGTTCCAGCGGCATCACCACGCTGAACAACAGTGGCGGCTACGCCTATCTGATCAGAAGCCCGTTGTGGCATTCATCTAGGGGCGCGGTGACCTGGTTCGATGGCGGCGGTGTCGGCTTCGGTGGTGTGGTCGGCGCCGGCAACAGCCTGGTCGGCACGACAGCCGGCGATAACGTCGGTTCCAACTCCATCACCACGTTCTACAACAGCGGAATTTACAACTATGCGGTCGTCAGTTCGAACTGGAACGGCGGCATTGGCGCGGTGACCTTCGGCGATGGCGACACCGGCGTGTTCGGCGAGATCAGCAGCCAGAACAGCCTGGTTGGCACGACGGTCGGCGATGCCGTCGGTTCCGGCGGCGTGCAGAGCATCTACGACAACGGCAGCTACAACTATCTGGTATTCAGCCCGAACTGGAACGGCACGCGGGGCGCGGTCACCTTCGGCAACGGCGCGACCGGCATCAGCGGGCTGGTGTCGGCTGGCAACAGTTTCATCGGCGACCAAAGCGGCGACAAAGTCGGTTCCAGCGGCATCACCACGTTGGCCAACAGCGGCGGCTACGACTACCTGATCAGAAGCCCGTTGTGGCATGGATCGACGGGCGCGGTGACCTGGTTCGATGGCGGCGGTGTCGGCTTCGGCGGCGTGGTCGGCGCCGGCAACAGTCTGGTCGGCTCGACGGCCGGCGACAACGTCGGTTCCAGCTCCATTACCACGATCAACAACAGCGGAATTTACGACTACGTGGTGGTCAGTTCGAACTGGAACGGCGAGCGCGGCGCGGTCACCTTCGGCAACGGCGCGACCGGCGTCAGCGGCCTGGTGTCGGCTGACAACAGTTTCGTCGGCGACCAGAGCGGCGACAAAGTTGGTTCCAGCGGCATCACCACGCTGTTCAACAGCGGCGGTTATGACTATCTGATCCGCAGTCTCGACTGGCATGACGGGGCGGGCGCGGTCACCTGGTTCGACGGCTCCGGTGTCGGCTTCGGCGGTGTGGTCGGCGCCGGCAACAGTCTGGTCGGCGGCAATCCGGGCGATCAGGTCGGTTCCAGCATCTCCACGATCTACAACTACAACAATGGCGCTTATTTCTACGATTACATCGTCAACAGCCCGAACTGGAATGGCGGTTTTGGCGCCCTGACTCTCGGCAGCGGGACAACTGGCGCAAGCGGTTTGGTATCCACCAACAACAGCATTGTCGGTATGCAAAGCGGTGATCTGTCAGGCTGGAATTACCAGACCTTGTCGACCGGCCGTTATCTGTTCAAGTTGCCCGACTGGGCTGACGCCGCGGGCCGCCTGCTGGTCTGGTCCAGCGGCGCCGGCGGCGGCAGTTCGAGCTGGGGTTATGGCGACGATCCGGGCGGCGATGTCACCATCAGTTCCGCGCAAATCGCCTTGATCGCCAGTACCGGCACCGATGTGCTGTTGCAGGCGCATAACGACATCACGCTGGCGGAAAACAGTGACATCGTGATCAGCCGTACGAACGGCAATGGCGGCGATCTGCGACTGGAGGCGGGACGTTCGATCCTGTTGTACAGCGACATCATCAGCGATGGCAACATCTATCTGACGGCCAACGATACGGCTGACATCGATACGCCAGAGAACGGCGTTTTGGCCGAACACCGCGATAGCGGCGTCGCGGAAATCACCATGGCGGCCGGTACATCCATCGAGTCGGAACAGGCTGTGGGAATTTACATGCTTGGCGGACTGAACGCCGGCACGGCGGGCGGCATCACCCTTGCGACGCTGCGCGCGATGGACATTGATTTTCTCGGCAATGTGTTGGTCACGAATAATGGCTGGCTGGGCGGCAGCGGCCTGATCACCGGCGATCTGAACGTGATCAACGCCACCTTCGCGCCGGGCCAATCTCCCGGCGCGGTATCCATCACCGGCGACCTGATACTGGGCGAAGGCAGCATACTGCAGATCGAATATGGCGGTGTGGAAGCCGGCCAGTACGACACCATAGCGGTTGCTGGCACCGCTGTGCTGGGCGGCGATCTGGAACTGTTGAGCTATGAAGGCTATACGCCGCCCGCGAAGCTGGATGTCGCGTTCCTGTCCTCCGCCGCGGTATCGGGCAGATTCGCTACTGTCAGCGGCCCGCTTGCCGGCCTCGTGCCGGAACCGGGCGCAGCTATATCTGAGCCGGTTGACGATTTGCAGTCGACGTTGCAGGAATCGCTGGAAACGACGGTTACCTTCGCGCAGCTCGAAGTTGTGGATACCGACCAATCGCTGCAGGCCTTGCTGGAACAGGCGGTCGAGGGTGAGGTGGTCGGCGCCACCGAACAGATACAGGCCGCCGCGACACAGCTTGCCGAAAAGCGCGAGACGCGTTTGCAGACCTTCTCGCAAGCTATTTCCGAGTTGCGCCTCAATCCCGGCGCCGCTGATGTCGCGGAGTGCGCGGCCGGGCAGGGCGAATCCGGCGGTGCCTGCCTGGTTACCCGCAAGCAGAAGGATCTGGACCGGCTGATCGCCGATGCGCCGACGGATACCCGCAAGCGCATCGCTTTGCTGATCGGCAATGATGCGTATAGCGGCGAGATCCCCGCTTTGTCGACGCCGATTTCCGATGTCGAGGCGGTCGCTGCCACGCTGAAGGACAAGCATGGTTTCGAGGTGGTCGTGCTGCGCAACGCCGGCAAGGCGGACATCATCCGCGAGATGAATCGTCTGGCGACCGGCACGGTAGTGGCCGATAGCGTCATGATCATGTATGCCGGCCATGGTTATCAGGAAGAGGGCGCGCGCGGCATGGGTTACTGGATACCGGTCGACGCCAAGGCGGATTCCGCCGCCGGCTGGGTTTCCAATCAGGATATCAGCAAGCTGCTGTATGCCATTCCGGCCAGGCAGGTGATGCTGGTTTCCGATAGTTGCTTCTCCGGTTCGCTGACCCGCGAGCAGCGCGTCAAGGTGGCCAAGGGCTTGAAGCGCGAGGAAGTGTTGAAGCAGCGTTCAGTGCTGGTGCTGTCGTCCGGCGGCGAGGAGCCGGTGACCGATGAAGGCCATGACGGCCATTCGATCTTTGCCTGGAATCTGCTCAAAGTGCTGGGTTCCGCTGAGCAGGGCTTGACCGGCTTCGAGCTGTATCGGCAGGTGCATGAAGGCGTCATCAAGGAGTTCCCGCAGCAACCGCAATTCGGCGCATCGATCTTCGCCGGACACAAAGGTGACGGAGATTACTTCCTGGACCGGTTGAATTAATGTCGATCCGCCACCGCAATATTCGATTCTTTTTGGAGGTATAGACCATGAAAAAAACCTATAGCTTGCTGTTTTTCCTGCTGGCGTTCGTCGCCGGCTTCGCCCAGGCCGCGACCGCAACGCTGGTGCGCGACCAGGACCTGTTGTCCAGTCCGCGGGTCGGCGCGCCGGTGGTCGGCAGAGTCGGCAAGTCGACTTCGGTCGAGGTGTTGCAGCGCCAGTCCGGATGGGTGCAAGTGAGCACGCAAGGACATGTCGGCTGGGTCCGGATGCTGGCGATCAAATCCGGCGCGGCTTCGGGCTCCACTTCCTTGGGCAACCTGCTGGCATCCTGGTGGAACCGGGCAAAACCGGGCGACAGTTCACGGGTGACGGCAATCGCCGGCTTGCGCTCGTTGCCCAAGCCGCAGCCCGCCTCGCATGCGTTGATCATGGCGATCGGCGAATACGGCGGCGGTCTGGCGCCGCTGCCCGCGGCGGCTCAGGACATCGACGCGGCGGTGATGATGGCCAACGGCATGGGCGTGCCGGAAGAAAACATCGTGGTGCTGCAGGATGGAGAACTCAAGCTCGATGCCATGCGCGGCGCTCTGGAAGGGCTGACGCAGCGGATTCTGTCTGGCGATCAGGTATTCATTTACTTCTCCGGCTATGGAACCCGCGTGCCGGTTGCCGACGCATCCGGTAATCGTTGCGCGGAAGGATTGCTGGCGGCCGACGGCGGAGTGCTGATCGATCAGGAATTCGAGGCGCTGTTCAAACGCTTGTCACAGAAGGCGCGTCGCGTCTTGACCTTCTTCGATGCCAGCCATTCGGCGGGCGCCGCGACGCGCGCGGTAGATATGGGGTTGATCAAGAACGGTTTCAAAGCCAAGTATTCCGCCAAACCGAATACCTCCGCCTGCGAAACATCCGGCGGCGGATTGAGTCTGGCGGCAAGCACTCGCGCGCTGGGCGCCGGCGCGGAGAATTTCATTCATGTTTCGTCCGCGCGTGCCGATCAGGTTGCACTCGCGGAACCAGGCAAGGGCAGTCTGGCGACGCAGGCCTGGCTGCAATGTCTGAGCGAGGGCGCCCGGGATCTCGATGCCAGCGGCGGTATTTCGATCAGTGAAATGGGTAGTTGCGCGCAGGAACAGATCAACCTGAAGGTGGCCGCTGGTGGCGGGACGTCGCCGCAGACGCTGACCTTGACCGGCAATCAGGCCCTGATCGTTGGCGCCTCGGGTGGTTCCGACGCGGCCTCGTCCGGCGCCAAAGCCGCATTGCAGGATGTCTACGCCAACCGTGACGCGCGTCGCCAGGTGACGCTCACCGCGAACCCGACCGACATGCGCATCCGCACTGACAAACTCGGCCTGACCCTGACCTCCAGCCATGCCGGATTCGTCTACCTGTTGATGGTCGACAGCAGCGGCAAGACGTTCGACATGCTGTTCCCGAACAAGCGCGACAATGCCAATTACATCCGTGCCGGAGAAACGCTGTATCTGCCGCGTCCGGGTTGGGATGTGATTGCCGGCGGCCCGCCCGGGCAGAATTCGGTGCTGGCCATCGTCAGTGATGCGCCGCGTGATTTCAGCAAGCTCGGCATGCGCCCGGCCGGACCGTTTTCCTCGGTAGAAGCCGGCGCGCAAGGCGCCAACCATGATATCCAGTTGGCTGTCGCCAGTACCTCGAATGCCGACAAACCGGCCTGTCGCGCGGTCGGCAAGCAACGCGCGCTGCTGGTGGTCGAGGATTGTTCGGATGCTTACGGCGCGGCGATGGTGACGATCAATGAAGTGAACTGATGTGAACTGATGTGAACACCACCGGCATGGCGTCCGCTGACCTGGTTGGCGCTGAAGCGCCAACGACTCCGCTGTCCCCGAGGATGGGGGACGCCGGATTCGTAAGCGCTGAAGCGCCAACGACTCCGCTGTCCCCGCAAATGGGGGACGCCGGATTCGTAAGCGCTGAAGCGCCAACGACTCCGCTGTCCCCGCAAATGGGGGACGCCGGATTCGTAAGCGCTGAAGCGTCAACGACTCCCTTATCCTCCGGGGTGTCGCTGGAGCGGCTGGAACGGCTGGTCACAATTGGTATTGAACTGTCCAGCCAGCGTGATCTCGACGCCTTGCTGAGTCAGATACTTGAGGCGGCGCAGGTGCTGACCCATGCGGATGGCGGCACGATATATCTGATACGTAAAAAGCAACTGGAGTTCGCCATCATCCGCAACCAGTCGCTGGGCATCCATCTGGGCGGACGCGGCGGGAAAGCCTTGGCGCATGATCCGATCCCGATGTATCTGGCGGATGGCAGTCCCAACCTTTCCACGGTTTCCGCATCGGCGGCGATCTCCGGCAAAACCATCAATATCGCCGATGCCTATGATTCCTCGGAATTCGACTTTTCCGGTACACGGCGTTTCGATGCGCTCAATGGCTATCGGTCGCAATCCTTTCTGACCGTGCCGATGAAGGACCATGAGTCCAAGGTGATCGGCGTCCTGCAATTGATCAATGCGCTGGATAGCGACACCGGCGAGATCATTCCTTTCGATCATGACGATCAATATCTGGTCGAATCGCTTGCCTCGCAAGCGGCGGTGGTGATGAACAACCGGCAGTTGATCGAACGACTGGAGGAGTTGTTCGTCGCGTTCATCAAGCTGATCTCGAATGCGCTGGACGAGAAATCACCCTATACCCACGGCCATTGCCAGCGCGTACCGGAAATCACCATGCTGCTGGCGGATGCGGTCAGCCGTACCGAGCAGGGACCCTTCAAGAATTTCAGCCTCTCGGCAAAAGACCGGCGCGAACTGGAAATCGCGGCGTTGATGCACGATTGCGGCAAGATCACCACGCCGGTGCATATCGTCGACAAATCCACCAAGCTGGAAACCATCTTCGACCGGATTCATTTGCTCGATGCCCGGTTCGAGGTGATTCGGCGCGATGCCCGCATCCGCGCGCTGGAAGCGCAACTGGCCTCGCCGGGTATCGCGGCTGCGCAAGCCGCGCTGGAAGAATACGAGCAGTTCCGCGCGGCACTCGATCAGGCCCGTGATTTTCTGCGCCAAGCCAACGTCGGTGGCGAGTTCATGTCGCCGGACATGCAGGCCAGGGTGCGTGATATCGGTCAGCGCTATCACTGGCGTAATCCCGCCGGTGAAGTCGTGCCGCTGCTGTCCGAGGAGGAGGCGGACAAGCTGTGTATCGCCAAGGGCACGTTGTCGGCCGAGGAACGCGAGATCATCAACTATCACATCGTATCCACCATCCACATGCTGGAGGCTTTGCCCTGGCCGGCGCACCTGCGCAATGTGCCGGAGTTTGCCGGTGGACATCATGAACGCATGGATGGCAAGGGCTATCCGAAGGGACTGACCCGCGAACAGATGTCGGTGCAGGCGCGGATCATGGGCATCGCCGATATCTTCGAAGCCCTGACCGCCTGCGATCGCCCCTACAAGCCGGGCATGACTTTATCGCGTTCACTGGCTATTCTCGGGCGCATGAAGCTGGATAATCACATCGATCCCGATCTGTTCGATGTTTTCGTGCGCGAAAAAGTGTATCTCCAATATGCTCGCGCGTTTCTCAAGCCGGAACAAATCGATACGGTCGATGATTCCGCCATTCCCGGCTATACGGGAGCGGCATTGCCAACCGATAACACGCAGAAACTCTAGGAGCCGCTTCCGCCATGACTTTGCGCAGCCGACGTTTCATCGGGCAATTCACCCTCAGCGCTTTGCTGATCATTTTTCTGACGCTGCATTTGACCGGTCTGATCCATCTCGGCTTTGTCGATATTCTCGACAATGCGATGTACGACCTCAAAGTCCGCGCCACCACCGCGCAGGGCGTCGACGATCGCGTGGTCATCATCGATATCGATGACAAGAGTTTGCAGCTCGAGGGCCGCTGGCCGTGGCCGCGCGAAAAACTGGCGCGCATGCAGAACAATCTGTTCGACCAGTATGGCGTCGCGGCGGTCGGCTATGACATCGTGTTCTCCGAACCGGACACCAGTTCCGGCCTGCCGGTGCTGGAGGCGCTGGCCGCCAACGATCTGAGCGACCAGCCGGTGTTTCTGCAAATCCTCGAACAACTGCGCCCCAGTCTAGACTATGACCAATTGATGGCCGACTCGCTGGCCAAGGGCAGTTCCGTTCTGGGCTACTACTTCAATGTCAACGAAGGCGCGGAACGCATCGCCACCTTGCCGACGCCATTGTTCACGCATGAACAACTGGGGGCGCTGGGCAGCGGTTTTCTACAGGCGCAAGGTTATGGCGGCGCTTTGCCGGGTTTGCTGGAAAAAGCCACCGGAGCGGGTTTCTACAACTCGCTGCCGGACAATGACGGGGTGATCCGGCGCATGCCGGTGATGATCAGCTATCAGAACGGCTATTACGTCTCGCTGCCGATCATCCTGGCCGAGGCGGCGATGGGGGTGAAAGAGATACGCCTGGTCAATCCTGGTGGCGACGGCTTCAATCGTTTCCTGCCGCATGCCCTGGACATCGAAGGTCTGAAAGTGCCGTTCGACGAACAGGGGGGCGTGCTGGTGCCGTATCGCGCGCAAGGCAGCTACCGCTATATTTCGGCGACGGATGTCATCAGCGGCCAAGAGCCGGCCAGCCATCTCGAAGGTCGCGTCGTGCTGGTCGGTACGACGGCGCCCGGCCTGGCGGATATTCGCGTCACGCCAGTCAGCGAGGTGTTTCCGGGGGTCGAAATCCATGCTTCCATGATTTCAGGCATCCTCGATCAGAATCTGAAGTGGCAGCCGCGCGAAATCACCACCATGAGCGTGATCAGCGTGATCATCCTGGGCCTGATCATCGGCACAATGCTACCGATGACCACGCCGCTGATCGCGGCGATTTCGACCCTGGCATTTCTGTTTCTGGTCATTGGCCTGGACATCTGGGCCTGGAACACGCTGAACATGGATTTCCCGCTGGGTGCGCCCATGGTGTCGGTGCTGGGCATGTTCGTCGTCAACATGTCTTACGGGTTCTTCATCGAATCACGCGCCAAGGGGCAGATCACCAAGTTGTTCGGCCAATATGTGCCGAAAGAACTGGTCGAGGAAATGAGCCGCGACCCGGATCGCTACAACCTCAAAGGCGAATCGCGCGAGATGAGCGTGCTGTTCTCGGACATCCGCGATTTCACCAGCATCTCCGAAGGCCTCAGCGCCTCGGCGCTGGCCGAGATGTTGAACTTCTATCTGTCGTCGATGACTCGCATCGTCCAGCAACGTCGCGGCACCATCGACAAATACATCGGTGACGCGATCATGGCGTTCTGGGGCGCGCCGATACCCGACAAGAATCATGCGCGCGACGCGATCATGGCGGCCATGCAGATGCAAAGCGATCTGAACGAATTGAATCCGCAAATGAAGCTGAAAGGCTGGCCGGAGATCAAGATCGGCATCGGCGTCAATTCGGGCAAGATGAGCGTCGGCAACATGGGCTCCGAGTTCCGCATGGCCTATACCGTGATGGCCGACGCGGTCAACCTGGCTTCACGTCTGGAAAGCCTGACCAAGCAATATGGCTTGGGCATCCTGGTCGGCGAGGAATCGGTGGCGCATTGCCCGGATATCGAGTTCATGAAAGTCGATGTGGTGCGGGTCAAAGGCAAGGTCCAGCCGGTAACGATCTATGAACCGCTGGGGTTGAAGGAGGGCATCGATATCACCGCGATCAAGCGTAAGCAGGATTTTGAGCAGGCCTGCAACGCGTTCCAGTTGTACGACTTCGATGTGGCGGAAGACATCCTGCGCAAGGCCAACAAGCGTAACCCGAGCAAGCTGTACGAGGTCTATCTCGATCGCATCGCGCATTTCCGGGAAAACCCGCCGCCAGCCGACTGGGATGGCGTGTTCACGTTCACCAGCAAGTAACTGGAAGTCGCATGCGCGTCGAGATCCTGGGGTGTTCGGGCGGTATAGGCGATGATCGCCACACCACAGCGTTTCTGATCGATGACGATATCCTGCTCGATGCCGGCAGCGGCGCGCTGCGCCTGTCACGCGCCGCGCTGGCGCGTATCGACCATGTGTTCGTCACCCATTGCCATCTCGACCATATCCTGGCCCTGCCGCTGTTGCTGGACAGCGTCGCCGGAGAGCGCAGCCGGCCGTTGCTGTTGCATGCCTTGCCGGAAGTGCTGGAGATCCTCAAGGACCATATTTTCAATTGGCGGATCTGGCCCGATTTTTCGCGCATACCGTCGGTGAAACAGGCTTTTTTGCGTTACGCGCCGATTTCGATCGGACAAACGCTTGCGCTGCCCGATGCCAGCGGCGCGCGGCGCGAATTTACGCCCATTCCGGCGTTTCATGTCGTCCCCACTTCCGGCTATCTGCTGCGCGGTCCGCTCGGTTCATTGCTGTTTACCAGCGATACCGGTGGCCATTCGGCGTTGTGGGAGATCGCCGAGCGTCAGCCTGATTTGCGGCATCTGCTGGTGGACTGTTCCTACGCCAACGCCCAGAAGGACATCGCCATCGCTTCGCGGCATTTCTACGCCGAGGAATTGGCGGCTGATCTGGCCGGGCTGAAAAACTGTCCGGAGGTGTGGGTCGCGCACCTGAAACCCGGCGCGGAAGCCGAGATCATGCGGGAGTTGACGGCTGCGCTTCCGCTCGACGCCAATTTTGCGATCCGTCCTTTGCCGCAGGATCAGATACTGGAGATCTGATTTCGGACTGGCTGCGGACTTGCCGATAGACAAAAAGGACATAAAAAAGGAGGGGTTGCCCCCTCCTTTCTGGTCAGGCCGGCGGAGATCAGCCCGGCAAGCCCAGGGTGTCGGCCCAGACGTTCTTCGCCCAGGATTCCATATAGGCGAATTCGAGTTCGCTTTCTTCCTTGGACACGCCACCGCCCTTCTGCGCGACCATCGCCGCCGGCGTGACCTTGCCATCCGCGCCGGTCTTCTCCGCCGCGTAACGGAACACCGTGGCGACGTGGAAGGCGGTGTGATCGGACGCGGCTGAATAGCAGGTGTTGGTCACCACCGGCGCCGAATCCGGTTCGCGGCCGTTGAAGATTTCCACGATCGCGGCGGCGGCCATCTTGCCGGTGTTGTTGGCGACCGAGCCGGATTTCGGGAAGTTGGTCAGGGTCGAGTCGCCCAGCACGTGAACATTCTTCACGGTCAGCGATTCGAAGCTGCGGTAGTCGATCGGGCACCAGGTGCCGGAAGAATCGCTGCGCACGCCCGCCATGCCGCAAATCGCGGCGGCACGCATCGGCGGCACGACGTTGATCACGTCACCCTTGACGTCGTCGAATTCGGTGCCGACCATCATCTTGGCCGGATCGACCGAGCGTGGCATGTTGTTCGGACGGTATTCGATCATGCTGTTGTCGGTGCCGTAACCGTAATGCTTCTTCCAGGCGGCGAGGAACAGGCCTTTCTTGGAGGCGATGTCCGGATTGCCGTCGAGGATGATGATCTTGGACTTGGGTTTCGCCTGCTTCAGGTAATGGGCGACCTGGCACGCGCGCTCGTATGGGCCGGGGGGGCAACGGTACGGGGCCATCGGCACCGACATGACGAAGGTGCCGCCATCGTGCATGGCTTCCAGTTGCTTGCGCAGGGTGGCGGTCTGCGGGCCGGCCTTCCAGGCGTGCATGATGGTTTTCTGGGCTTCGGCGGTGTAGCCCTCGACCTTGTCGAACAGCAGTTCGATGCCGCCGGCCAATATCAGTCGGTCGTACTTGATGGTGTTGCCGCCGGCGGTCTTGACGGTGCGGGCGGCGGTGTCGATGCCGACCACCGAGTCCGGCACGAAGTGATCGACGGTCTTCTTCAGGTAATCGTAAGTGAAGGTGATGTCGTCCATCTTGTTGATGCCGGCCAGCACCGTGTTGGAGAACGGGCAGGATGTGAACTGCGCGTTCGGCTCGATGACGGTGACTTCGATCTTCGGTTCCCACATCTTCAGGTAGCGCGCGCAGGTCGCGCCGCCAAAGCCGGCGCCGACAACCACCACCTTATAGGCGGGATTGGTTGGGGCGGCGGCGCAGCCGGTCAGCGCGCCCAATGAGGCGGCGCCAGTCATCCCGGCGGAAATTTTCAAAAACTCGCGGCGATCAAATGCCATGGTGTATCTCCTGTTTATGATTACTTGATTACGGCGAACCAGGCGCCCAGCGCATCGAACTCGGCGTCGGTGTAACCCATGGCGTGCTTTTGCATGACAGTGCCGGGGCGAGATCCGTCACGGAAGGCTTTCATCTGTTCGACGAAATAGCCCTTTTCAAGGCCGGCCAGGCTGGGAATGGCGCCGCGGCTTTTGCCTTCGGGGCCATGGCAGTAGGCGCAGTTGGCGGCCATGAAACGGGCCTTGGTATCAATGGCCTGAGCCGATGCGGCGCCGAGGGCGCCCATTAGCAGCAAGCTGATTGCGAGGGATTTCTTCATGTCTTCCTCCAGGTTGGGACAATAAACAACGGCACGCCGTTTTTGGATGCTGAGCTGAAACCCTGGAGCGACCAAACAGTCACCTTTTGTCTTGACAGACTTGACCAGGATCAATGCCTGGCCCGGATGTTTGCATGACGCTTTTGTACCAGTCAACAAGCGAACGCTAATATGGGCGCGGGTTGCGGGCCATTTCCGATATTTTTTTTGATCAGTTGTTCGCACCCATCTGTTTGGCGCGTTGTGCGCGTTCATGCGATATCGCGCTTTCCGTCTCGGCGTTGAATTCCGCGTCCAGCCAACCGCCCATTTGCGTCATGGCCAGGTCGGCCAGGGCATTGATCCAGACCGGTCGATCGTTCAACGCCGGAATATAGCGATAGTCTCCGCCGCCGGCGCCGAGGAAACTGGCTTTGCCTTCCATCGCGATCTCCTCCAGGGTCTCCAGGCAATCGGCGATGAAGCCGGGACAGATCACGTCGACCCGGCGGGTTTTCTTCGCGCCGAGTTCTTCCAGCGTTGCGACGGTGTAAGGTTGCAGCCATTCCGCGCGACCGAAGCGAGATTGGAAGCTGACCCGATACTGTTCCGGGGCCAAGTGCAGGGCTTCCGCCAGCAGCCGGCCGGTGCGCTGGCATTCGCAGTGGTAGGGGTCGCCGAGATCCAGCGAGCGGCGAGGAATGCCGTGAAAGCTCATCACCAGCACATCGGGCTGGCCGTGTTCCGCCCAGTAGGTTTGCACGCTTTGCTTGAGCGCGGCGATATAGCCGGCATCGGCGTGAAAATGCTTCAAAACCCGGACTTCCGGCGGATTGCGCTGACGCAGCAGGCTGTGCCAGGCCGCGTCGAGCGCCGAGCCGGTGCTGCTGGCGGCATATTGCGGATACAACGGCAGCAGCAGCAAACGATCGACGCCGAGTGCCTTCATCGCCTGAATTCGCGAGCCCACCGACGGCTGACCATAGCGCATGGCGTAATCCACGACGATCGGTTGCGGCCCGCGACGCGCCAGTTCGGCCGCCAGCAGTTCAGCCTGTCGGGCGGTGAAATGCTTCAGCGGCGAGCCTTCAGGACGCCAGATCGAGGCGTATTTTTCGGCGGATTTTTTCGGTCGGGTGTTGAGAATCACGCCGTTGAGGATCAGCCACCAGATGAAACGCGGTATTTCGACGACCCGCCGATCGGACAAGAACTCCTTCAGATAAGGCCGCAGGGCTTTGGCGGTGGCGGCTTCCGGCGTGCCCAGGTTGATCAACAGGATGCCGGCGCGAGTAGCTTGGCCATGGCTGTAGGGCGGTTCGGGCAGGAAGTAGGGCATGGGCGTGTCCGCTGAGGGGTGATGCGGCTGCGCCGCGGGTGAAAAGTGAAATGTGAAGGGTGAAAGGTGAAGGGTGAAGGGTGAAGGGTGAAAGGTGAAAGGTGAAAGGTGAAAGGTGAAAGGTGAAAGGTGAAAGGTGAAAGGTGAAAGGTGAAAGGTGAAAGGTGAAAGGTGAA
>JAGUXX010000214.1 GCA_020061585.1 Betaproteobacteria bacterium
CCAGCAACAAGCGTTGCTGCGGATCGAGACGACCGGCTTCACGCGGGGAGATGCCGAAAAACGCCGCATCGAACTGATCCAGGCGAGACAAAACGCCGGCGGAGAACGTGATGCTGCGCCCCGGCTCGGATCGTTTGGGATGCGACAGGACACCCGTCGCCCAGCGATCCTCGCCGATCTGGCCGACCATATCACGACCTTCCTTGAGTACCTGCCAGAAGGCTTCCTCGCTACCCAAATCGCCGGGGAAGCGGAACGCCATGCCGACTATGGCGATCTTGGTATTGTTATCCGACAAACCACATCCCTTTAGTTGACGATGCGCGACGGCATCCACATCCATGCTGTACCGTCGCTTGAAACGCAATCAAGCTTGTGTTTCAAGCGACGGTCCCTATTGCACGGTTTCAAAGCCAGCAGGTAATTCAACAATCGAATTAGATTGACGTAAAAACCCGGCCTTGTCGTTATGTTTGGTATGGCCGGACTGAAAATCTGTTAATCAAGCGGCGACAATTCTACTCGGCGAAGGTTGGTTTTGAAACAAAACCGACATTTTCGCCGAACAACACCATACTTGCCCCTCAGGTAAAGCCTGACAAACTGCCAGGATTCAGCGAATGCGGGCAAACACCAGATTGCTCAGCTTTCTTGCCACGTGCGCCCAGCCGGCAACGATCCCGGTATCCGCGCAGTGCTTCACCAGCAACGCCTCCCGTTGCTCGACGATGCGCCGCAATACCGCTTCGCAGGTGGTATATCCCCGCAACCGCGCATCCCAATAGCGCGGATAGCGCAGCAATGCGCCGGCCACCAACGCCTCCAGAGTCAGCCGCCGATTGCGCCGGCGCATGGTCAGGCGATCCTCGGTCAGACCCCAGCCAGCGTAGAACGGCCGGCCATGCACCACCACCCGCTTGCCGCGCAGCAGCGCGTCAAAACCAGCAAGCGAAGTCATGGTATGCACCTCCGCGCAGGCTTCGATACAACTGACCAGCGAAATTCGGGTTTCGATCTGGTCGGCAATCGCACGCGCTTGCGCCAGCGCGGCGTGGCCAATGCGATTGCCGGCAAGGACATCGGGATGCGGTTTATAAACGATGAACGCTTCCGGATGGGCGGCGCGCGCGGCGGCAAGCAAGCCCAGGTTGGTGCGCACGTCTTCGCAACCTTGTTGGATCGACGCATCATCCTCGACCTGGCCGGGAACCAGCAGCACCGATCGACCGCCGGCTTGCCAATCCGGCGGTCGTAGCGGATCGACGTTGTACTTGGTGATGCCGTGGCTGACGATGATTTCCCTGACCCGACTGGCGCGCGCCAACTCTTCGGTCGAAAACGCCGCTGTATTGAGAATGTCTTCGAGATCCGACGCGCCATGCGGATCGAAGTACAGGCCGCGCGCATCGAGCACAAACGATTGCGGCGGCACCAGATCCGAACCCAGGCCGACCGAACGGATAAAGCCGTCTTCCATGTGCAGCAGTCGCGCGCCGCTGCTTCGCGCCGCCTGATTCAGCCAGGCCGGCGCGGGGTGCCCCCAATGCACCAGGCAGTCCCGCGCGCCGGGTCGCAAGGCGGCGAGTCGTTCGGCATCCGCCGCAAACGCCACCCGGCCCGTATCCGGACCGAACAGCGACGCCTGCGCCCAGCGCCTGACAGGCGAAAACCCGACCGCAATCTTTCTGCCCGGGCAGCCCTCCTCCACCTGCCGTTGGCGTAGCAGCCATTCGATGACATCGAAGATCGTGCCACGCTGATGTGTTACCGGGTTCAGATAACGGGCGTAATGAAAATAGGCCGCCGCGAACAGCTCATCCACAGAGCGCTCGCGGCGGCGCCGCGGGCAGTCCTGACGATCATCCGTGACGCCCCAACCGGCATACCAGGGCAAGCCGAAAACCGATACCGGCTTGCCGGCCAGCAGGGCTTCGAAGCCCATGGTGGAAGTCACCACATATACGCGATCCATCCGCTCGATCAGGCTCAGCGGATTGATTGCCTGGCGTAACACCACCGTGCGCGCGTCGTCCGGCGTCTGGCCGAGATAGCCACGCTTGCGGCCGGAGGAGACTTCGGGATGCGTCTTGACGTATATCGTGGCCCGCGGATTTTCGGCGCGCGCGGCGGCCAGCATCGCGGCGAAGGTATCGGCGTCCGCCCCGCCCATGCCCACACTCAGATCGCCAAAGGTCTGGTCAATGACCAGCACGCGACCGGCATCGTCCGGACGCAACAGCGCGTCATCCAGAAGCGGCGCCTGGTTGTATTTGCTCAGCCGATGTTCAAGCAACAGCGCTTTCGCCCGAGCGACATCGGCTTCGATGCCGGCCAGCGGATCGCCACTCGCGTTGAGCAAATTCTCCAGCGTGCTGGGACGCCTGGCATCGTAGTAAATGCCGACCGCATCGACCACCACGGATAACGGCGGATAGCGATTGCCCGCCCCCCATGCCCGCAAAAAACCGTCTTCCAGACGCAGCAACCGCCCGCCGGACAAGCGCGCGTACCAGCCAGCGCGCGCCGCGCTGGGCTTGTTGCCCCAGCCCAGCCAGTCGTCCCCGGCAATTCCCAGCGGCAACCACGACCGCTTGACGGCATCCCCCAGCAGCGCCGCCAAAACCGGCGAACGCCACAAGGCCATATTCCAGATCGGCGTACGAATCACGTTTTCCGCGCTCCATCAGGGGCGTCTGATTCTGCCGGGAAGCTCTCCGGCGACGGCGGAGTATTCCCCAGGCAAATCTGTATCGCCTGACGCTCAACCAGGATTTCGGCGGGCGCCACGAAACGCCGCTCAGCCAACAAATCAAGGGATATAAACGGCTTGCGACCGGCCCGCAATTCATCGATATGCCAGTGCCCCCAGCCCTCCCAATACGCCAGACGAACCGGCGACATCCCGGCGGCGCAATAGCTCGTATCGGCCGCGGTCATCAAGGAATCCGGCCGATGCGCGCCGAACGCCAGCGGCAACGCGATACGACGCATGGCGCGACGCCCGAATACCAACTTCAAACGCGCGATGAACTCGCTGTCCGCTCCAGTACGCACCACATCCCACCCGCCCGCCTGTGCGAGCACGATAGCCTTGCGAAACAGCGGAGAGGCGGGATTCAAGCGCATCAGCGGATGAATCGGCCGGGCGTAGTAAACACCATCGTCCTGTATCCTCACCCAGTGCGAGGTGGTGAACACCAGCCGCTTGTTATCAAGCAGGGGACGCACCTGCATTTCGATGCGCAGCGGATGCGACCAATCATCCGAATCGTGGCAGGTGACGAATTCACCGGAGGCATGCCGCAAGCCGATGCTCTTGGCGACATAGGTACCGACGTTGCGCGGCAGACGCAAGTAAATGACCCGCGGGTCGCGCGCGGCAAGCGCCTTGACGATATCCCCGGTGTCATCGCTGCTGGCATCGTCGATGACGATGATTTCGATGTCGCGATAAGTTTGCTCCAGCAACGAATTGATGGCGAATTCGATGCGCTGCCCGCTTTGGTAAGCCGTCATCAACACACTCACCAATGGACCACGCACCGACTTTGAAATTGTCAGCGGCTCGGCTGCGCGCAGATTCATCTGCCCGGGGGGCAGCAAGGTATCGCGCAAGGCCAATGATGGCAATGCAAAAGCGCCAAGGAAAGCATTCATCCGAGCAAGCTGAGACAGCGGACCACCCGCCACGGCATTGCCAAGTAGCAGGTGCAACTCCGGCTGCTTGTTCGCTTTACCCGAATCATCGGCAGTACGCAGCATGCCGGCGGCCAGTTCCTTGTTGCCGACCCTCAATAGCAGGGCGGCATGCAAGCCGATCGGCGCGGCAAAGTTCTGAATTACCTCAAGCGCCAAGTTTGGCGCGAAGGGCGCCAGTCCGGCGGCCAGAGCCGTCAAATGGCGGCCCGATCCTCGGCGACCAAGCAAACGACGCACAACATCGGCGGCCTCGTCAGATCGCCCGCAAGCAGCCAGCGAAACTGCTATCGCCAAGCCGAGTTGCAGATGGCGCCCATCCCATCGAGCCGCTGCCACCGTCTGGTAAAGCTTCAACTGGTAGGCAGTCCATAGCGTCCATCCACCGCTTGGATGTGCAACGTCCTGGAGTCGAGCCAGCGCCTCGGCAAAGCGCCACTGAACCAGGTAGGCAAGAAACGCTATATGCCGCCGCATGGAGAATCAGGAAAGCGGCAAAACTAGCGGGGTCAAAGGAGTCAACTCCGCCGACGGCAATGCGTCGCCAAGTGATCGCAGGCCAGTTTCCGTGTCGGAATCGAGAATTCAATTCGCATATTTCGCAAGTTCAAACAAACAACATGTCGAATGGACTGGGATCAGGGAGAGCCCAGCTTGTGCAGGATCAAATCGTAGCGGTATTGGCAATCAGCCAATGTCGGCTGGCATTCACGTGGCTTGTCGCGATTATCCGCCGGCATGTTCAACCAGGAAATCGCATAGTCAGGCGTATATGCGCTTTCCGGATCCTCGACCTCTATCACAGCGGGCACTGCCGCATCGGTACGCGCCCTATTGACGCGTGGCGCGCTCTGCAGAGCTTTGTTTTTCACGCTGGAAACAGGGCGCAAGGTTGCCGGATCGTACTCGACGAGCACTGTGCCTGTATCGGGATGCTTGACTTGCTCCACCAGACGGTTATCAAGCATCACCACTCCGGAAAACGTGACTTGCGCGGGAATTGTTCCACGCCCCACGGGTTCCCAACGAAAACGCCAATCGCTGCTGACAAAGTGCCGCCAGCCATCACCCTGCTTACGCGCATGGTAAAGCTGGGTCAGACCCAATGCCGTTAAGTTAAGCCCAAAGCCCCGCAGCTGTGTTAAAATATTTCGCGTAATGTCTTTATTAATCAATAGGATACATCAAAAATGACA
>JAGUXX010000053.1 GCA_020061585.1 Betaproteobacteria bacterium
CACCTTTCACCTTTCACCTTTCACCTTTCACCTTTCACCTTTCACCTTTCACCTTTCACCTTTCACCTTTCACCTTTCACCGTTTCTCAACCCACCGGAGCGCATCATGCCCCTCGTTACATTCTCTAGCCCCTTGCACAAAGACAAAACCGTCTACGCCGTCGCCGGCAGCCATACCAAAACGCTGCTTGAACTGGCCAAGGAAAACCATATTCCGATCGACTTCAGTTGCCAGGAAGGCGATTGCGCGACTTGCCTGATCAAGGTCACCAATCTGACCCGCAAAGGCCCGATAGGCGGTCCGTTGACCGACCGCGAGATCAGCGTTCTGAAAGAGCTGAAAAAGATCACCAAGGATGAAATTGACGCGATGAAAGTCGACGACGTGCCGCATACCGCGTGGCGTCTGGCTTGCCAGATGATCGTGCGCGACGAGGACATCCTGGTGGAGTACCCCAGCAAGTAACCGGAGATCAGCCATGGAAACCGCCAGCGAAACAGTTTCCGCGCCGCGCGCAGCCGCTCGCCAGCCCGAGCAGGGCGGTCTGTACAGCCTGCTGATGGCGCGCGCGGCGGGCCTGCCGAACGATGATCTGTTGGCCCGCATGCTGGTCAGCCAGGTGGGCGGGCAGTCGGTATTGCCAGCCGGTCTGGGGCTGGAGCCGGGCGCGTTCCGCGAGCTGATGAACCGCCACTTTCCCGGTTTCGTCCTGCCGGCGCCGCTTTCCCAGGCGCCGGATCTGGGCGAGCGCGGCATCGAATGGGACGACCTGCTCGGCTTGTTGATGCAATACCGGGCCGGCAACGATGCATCGGAGGATAGCCTGGCGCTGATCGTCGCCACCGCCTGTATGGGCGGCGACCATCTCTGGCAAGACCTCGGGCTATGGGCGCGCACGGATCTGACGCTGCTGATGCGCCGCAATTTCCCGGGCCTCACCGCCTTGAACATCCATGACATGAAATGGAAGAAATTCCTCTACAAACAACTGTGCGACCGGGCCGGCGTGTATGTCTGCCGCTCGCCTTCCTGCGAGGTGTGCGTCGATTACGCCAAGTGCTTCGGCCCTGAATAAGCCGCTGGATGAATCGGCGAACGCGGCGCTGAATGCCGTCATCCAGCCGCGCGCGATTGCCGCCTATCTGGGCTTGGCGATCGGCGATGCGCTGGGCGCCACTGTCGAATTCATGACGCCGCGCGAAATCGCGGCGCAATTCAAGGTGCACGACCGCATCATCGGTGGCGGCTGGCTGAACCTACAGCCGGGCCAGGTCACCGACGACACCACCATGGCGCTGGCGCTGGGCGAAGCTATCCTGGCCGCCGGTCAGGTCGATGCGCATGCGGCGGCGGATGCCTTCGATGCCTGGATGCGCGCCAAGCCGGTGGACATTGGCAGCACGGTACGGCGCGGTCTGCTGGCCTACCGCAAGACCGGCGACCCGAAAATGCCGGCCAGCGAACACGACGCCGGCAACGGCGCGGCGATGCGCGTGCTGCCGGTGGCCTTGGCGACTTTGGGCGAGCCGGAAAAAGCCGTGCGCATCGCTTGCCGAACGCAGGCCCATGTCACCCACAACAACCCGCTGTCCGACGCGGCGACGGAAACTCTGGCGCTGATGGTGCAGGACGCGCTGCGCGGCGCCGACAAACTCGATCTGCTGCACGCGCACGCCCACCCGCTGACGCACCGGCATCCGGAGTTCGCCTTTCGCGGCGTGCGGCAACGGCTGAATCCCAGCGGATATATCGTCGAAACCGTGCAGGCGGTGTTCCAGGCGCTGTTCGATACCGACAGCTTCGAAGCCTGCCTGATCGATGTGGTGAATCGCGGCGGCGATGCCGATACCACTGGCGCCATCGCCGGCATGCTGGCCGGCGCGCTGTACGGGCCGGCGGGCATTCCCTGGCGCTGGCTGCAGGCGCTGGACCCGGCGACGCACCATGCTTGCAAGCGGCAGGCCGTCGCCTTGACCGGCTTGCGACAGGCCGGTTGATGGCCGGCCGACAGCCGGTTATCGCGCCGACCCGTTGATTTCCAACAACACAACACGCTAGAGGTTAGACATGCCCCTGTACAAAGGTGTTGAAGTCGATGCGCCGCTAATCGGCATCATCCAGCATATTGCCGACGTCGAGGTTTATCGTGAGTCGCTCCAGCAGTTGCAGGGGGTGTGGGACAACTTGTCGTTGCTCGGTCAATTGTCCGGCACCGGCGCGGATATGAGCAGCACGCGGGCCGCCTTCCAGAGCCTGACCGGCAGCCTGCTCAACAGCCTGGGCCGGGAAACGCTGAACAAGACGGTACTGGAAATGAACGCCAAGGCGCAGGTGGCGGTGGACATCATGATCCGCAATCTGTTCGAGCGGACCGCCGACATCGGCTTTCTGGCCACCGACGAGGATGTTCGGCAATACCTGGCGCTGCTGGACCAGGGGGTCGATGCGGCGTGGGCCGACGCCGCGCGCGCGTCGATCGAGACGCGGTTCGAGGAATATGTACGCAAATACTCGGTGTATTCCGATGTCATCCTGGTCGATCTGGATGGACGCGTCGTTGCCCAACTGGACAAGGCCAATCCGGTCACGCAATCGCGCGATCCGCTGATTGCCGCGTCACTGGCTACGCGCGAAGCCTATGTCGAGACCTTTCGCCGCAGCGATCTGCAAGCCGGCGAAGCCGCGCCGCTGATTTATTCCTGCCGGGTCGGCGATGCCCAGGGCACGGTGTTGGGCGTGCTCTGCCTGTGCTTTCGTTTTCGCGACGAAACCGAAGGTATTTTCCGGCGGCTGGTCGAACCGGCCGACTGGGCGGTGATTCTGTTGCTCGATCCGGCCGGCCGGGTGATCGCCAGCAGCGATGCCTGGCATGTGCCGGTGGGCGCGCGGCTGGAGCGCGTGGTCGACGGCGACTGGGCTGTGTCACGGTTCGCCGGGCGCCAGTACCTGAGCGCGACGCGCGCCACCCAGGGTTACCAAGGCTATTTCGGGCCGGGCTGGTACGGCCATGTCATGTTGCCGCTGGAACACGCCTTCGAGCATGCCGGCGGCGGCCGTCTGGCGCAGATCGATCCTGACGTACTGGCCGGCGTGATGGCCAACCCGACGTTGTTCGATGCCGGCCTGCAAGCCATCCCGGCCCAGGCGGAGCAGATCCAGCGGGTGCTCAACCGCTCGGTGTGGAATGGCAATGTGCGCCACCGGGCCGACAACAAGACGCTCAACCCGGCGTTTTCCAAGGTGCTGCTGTGGGAAATCAGCAATACCGGTCTGAAGACCAAGGACGTGTTCGAGCGCTCCATCGGCAACCTGCACGAGACCGTGGTCTCGGCCATACTGGATAACAGTTGTTTTCTGGCCTCGCTGGCGATCGACATCATGGATCGCAATCTGTACGAGCGGGCCAACGACTGTCGCTGGTGGGCGCTGACTTCGGCGTTCCGCGCCAGTTTGGCGGCCGGGGTCGACGAGCCCGGCGCGCAAGCGATCGGCGAAATTCTGGCTTACATCAACGGGCTGTACACGGTCTACGACAATCTGCTGCTGTTCGATCGAGACGGCCGGGTGGTCGCCGTGTCCAACCCGGAATACGCGGCGCTGGTTGCCCAGCCGTTGGCCGAGGATTGGGTCCGGCAGACGCTGGCCCTGCGCGATACGCAGAGTTATGTGGTGTCCAGCTTCACGCCGACGCCGTTGTACCGCAACCGGCCCACTTATGTTTATGCGGCGGCGATCCGCGCGCCGGACAGTAATCAGGTGGTGGGCGGCATCGGCATCGTGTTCGATGCCGCGCCGCAGTTTGCCGCCATGTTGGGTGATGCGCTGCCGCGTGATCAGCAGGGCGCGGCGGTGCCCGGCAGTTTCGGGGTCTTCGCGCGCGGCGATCGACGCATCATCGCCGCCAGTTGCCATGGCCTGACGCCGGGCGAGGTGCTGGATATTCCCGAGAATTACTTCATGATGCGCGAGCCGCACTCGGGCATCGTCGTGCATCAAGGCCATTACTACGCGGTAGGCGCTTGTGCGTCGGTGGGCTACCGCGAGTACAAGGGCGATTCCGACGCCGAACGCAATCCGATCTGCGCGCTGATTTTCGTCCCGCTCGGCAAGTTCGAGCCCGGCCACGCGTTGGTGAGCAGCGCGCCGGCGCGCCCGAGTATTTCGAACGTGGTGAGGAACAGCGACGGGGGAGGCATCGAGATCGCCACTTTCCATGTCGCCGGACAGTGGCTGGGCGTCGCTTCCGATAATGTCCTGGAAGCCATCGAAGCCCGCAACGTGACCAGCGCCCCGGGCGTGAAACGCAACCTGTTCGGTTACGCCATGTTCCGCAGTCAGGTGATGCCGGTGATCAATCTGGCGGTGTTGCTCGGCGTTGAGGCAACCATGTCGCAGGCCGCGCTGGCCGAAAAACAGATTGTGGTGATGAAGGATGCGCAGGAGGGCGCTTGCATTGGTTTGCTGGTCGACCAGTTGGGCGAGATTCCGGAAGTGTCGGCGGATCGCATCGAGAAGCTCGACGCGATGATGGGCGGCGAGCAGCAACTGGCCGACAGCGTGGTCAAAAAACGCGACAGCGAACCCAGCAGCCAGATGCTGGTATTGCTGTCGGTGGAGCGACTGCGGGCGCGATTGTGGGCGCTGAACCAGCAAGCGGAACGCGCGGCGGCGGACCCCGGCGCGCCGACCTGAACACGAGTCAAACGCGCGGAATCGGCGGGTTCAAATTCTCCGGCAAGCCGCCGCGCAGCCAGTCCGGCAGTTGGCCGCCGGCCAGGTCGGACAGCGTGTACTGGCCCAAGCCCTCGGTCAGTTCCTGTTTGATCGGCTTCCAGTCGCAATGCATGACGCAGGCCGTGGCGTCTTCACATTCCTTGAAGCCGAGCAGGCATTCGCGCTTGACGCGCTGGCCGTCGGTCAGTTGCAGGATGTCGAACAGATTGATGGTTTCCGCGTCAACCGCCAGAAATACGCCGCCGCCGCGGCCGCGCGCGGTGTCCAGCCAGCCGACGCGGGCCGGCGCCTGGATCAGTTTGCCCAGGTAGAACACCGGCAGATCCAGGGTTTCGGCGATGTCCTTGATCATCACCCGCTGGCCGGGCGGTTGCTGGGCCAGATAGATCAGCGCTTGCAGGGTGTACTGACTGGCGCGGCTGAGCAGCATGGTCAGGCGGGTTGTTGCGGTCCGGCCTGCAACTGTTTCAGCCAGGCTTGTTGGCAGATGCGTTTGCGACGTTTTTCCAGCATCTCGCGGATCGGCGCGCGCGCCTGAGACAGGCTGAGGATGCGTTGCGGCGTGATCGACTCGCACCACAACAGGTGATAGCCCAACGGCGATTCCAGCACGCCGCTGAGTTGGCCGGCGCGCATGCTGAACAGCGCCGCGTCGAGTTCTGGATAGAGCTGGCCTTGCGGCACGTCGCCGAGCACCCCGCCCTGCATCGCGGTGGGGCATTCCGAGTGTTTCAGCGCCTGCTCCTCGAAGCGCTTGGGGTTTTTCACCAGGCGCGCGGCGACCGCTTCGATGCGCGCGCGCGCGACTTCGGCGGTGTTGTCCGGCATGTCCGGATTGACGGTGACCAGGATATGCCGCGCGCGACGGGTTTCCGGGCGGCGGAACTGGTCCGGGTGGTAGTGGTAATACAGATCGACGTCGATATCGGCGACCAGCGTCGCGCGCGTGCCGACCTTTTCCAGGATCGCCTCGACCCGCAGTTCACGCTGCAGCGCCGCCATGAATCGGGCCTGGTCGAGGCCGTTGCGCGCCAGATCGGCGAGGAATTCATCCTCTTCCGCATAGCGTTTGCGGATTTCCTCGAACGCGGCTTGCAGGCTGACTTCCGGCACCATCACGTCGCCGGCTTCCGGGGTTTGCAGCACGCGCGCCTCGATGCCGTACTGCCGGTCGGCCAGGGTGCGGACCCGGATGCGTTCCTCCTCGGCCAGTTCCGCCGGCGATTTGCCGAACAGGCTCTGCGCGGTTTTCAATTCCAGATAGGCCAGGGCGGCGGGTTCAGGCATCGGCTTGCTCCGGCGGACTGTCGAGCAGGTTTTCCGCCACCTGCAACAGATGGCCACCCGGGAAGTGGACGTGGTATTGCACGCCGGTATCCAGATCACGCAGCACCTTGAACACCTCGCCTGACGTGCCGACCGGCACCACGACTTCGCCGCGGATCGACAAGGCCAGGCGGGAGACCACCTTTTCGCGGGTTTCGAAACGGCTTTCCACCCACGGCTCGTCGGCCGAGATCAGTTCCTCGTCGCGGCAGCCGACGACACGGCCTTGATCGAGAAAATTGACGGTATAGATGATCTGGTCTTGCAGGAACGTGCCGACATTCATCACGTAGCCGACACTGCCGCGCTTGATCAGCAGATTGCCGACCTCCAGACCGGGAAAGGTGCCGTCGTTGCGCACATTGCGCGTCAGACGCACGGCGACGCCGAAGTCGAAACGCTGTTCCATGATTTACCCCCGCAGCGCCGCCTCTGAAGTATGACAGGAACCGGTGTTGCCGCAGCCGCAGCCACCGGCGGCCGGCATTTCGGTCGAGGCGCTCGGCGCGACCGCCAAGGTGATCGACGACAGCGGTACGAAGGCGGTTTGCGGTTCGTGCATGTGGAACACCTTGAACACCTTTTCGGTCAGCGCGTCGGAGGTGACGAAATCCTGATAGGCGCGGGTCAGCAGTTCGGTATAGACCGTCCGCCGGGCGCTCTCGTCTTCCGGCAGCGCGCCGGCCTGGGCCAGGTAGTTGTGATAGCGCTGCAGAATGTGCAGGCGGTTGACATGCACCACGGCGGCATCGAACGGCACGCCGAAATAGTTGAGGAAGTCCTCGGCGGATTCGAGGTCTTCCAGGGCTTCGTCCAGGGTCAGATCGTCCATGATGGTTCCTTTGTGAAAATGTGATTCGGGTCAGTTGGGACGGTGCGCATGGCGCACCCTACGCGGGGATTCATGCGGCTTCCTCGATGCGGGCGGCTACCGCTTCGACGATCACGTCGAGCAGTGCCTTGCCGCCGAGGCGGTCGTGGCTGTCCACTTCGACCAATTTTTCCAGCATCGCCTGGCCGGTGACCGCGTCGCCGCAGCGCAGATGGATGTAACCGGCGGCCTTCAGCACCATCAGATAGAAACGCAACAGTCCCATCGAGCGCAGCACGGCATGGCCGATATGCTCGGGATGCAGGTTCTGCCATTTCGCCGGCAGATCCAGTCGCCGGGCAACGATGCTCATCGCCCGGTCGGCGACGATCAGCGCGTCGTCCAGACGATGCTGGTAGAAGTAGTAGCGGTACAGCGCGACCAGCACCACCAGTTGTTCCGGCGCCAGAAAGTAGGCGCGCAACAGCAGCGCTTCGGCGCCCTCCTCGCCATAACTGGCGGCGGCGTCGAGCAATAGCGGTTCGATGCCCGGCGGCACCGGGTCGTCGAAGTACAGCGTGGTCTGGTCGAATTGCAGCAGGTCCATGGGGTCTCCCGTTGTGTTATGGCTGGCGTTTCATGACATGGGCAACTTGCGCGCCGCACAGGTCGTCGGCTTCGCAGGTGCCGCATTGACTATCCACCGCTTCACCACGCGCGCGCAGGGTCTTTTCCAGGACTTCGATGCGTTCCATCAGACAGGCGATGGCGCGGCCGACCGGGTCGGGGATCAGATGATGGTCAAGATTGATACCGAGCGCGCCAGGGCCGTCTTCGTCGGAACGCAGCACGATGCGACCGGGGATGCCGACCACGGTGCGCTGCGCCGGCACGTCCTTGACCACCACCGAATTGGCGCCAACCCGAACCTGATCACCCAGCTTGATCGCGCCGAGGATCTTGGCGCCGGCGCCGATCACCACGCCGTCGCCCAAAGTGGGGTGGCGCTTGCCCTTGTTCCAGGTGGTGCCGCCCAGCGTAACGCCGTGATAAAGCGTCACGTCGTCGCCGATTTCGGCGGTTTCGCCGATCACCACGCCGGCGCCATGATCGATGAAGAAACGTCGGCCCAGCGTCGCGCCCGGATGGATGTCGATATTGGTGAGCAACCGCGCGAACCAGGACAGCAAGCGCGCCGGATAGCGCAAACCGGCTTTCCACAGGCGGTGCGCCAGACGTTGCAGCAGGATGGCGTGCACGCCGGGATAAGTGGTCAGGACTTCAAAATGGGAACGGGCGGCGGGGTCGCGTTGAAATACGCAGGCGACATCTTCGCGCAACAGGGTGAACAAGCCCGGACGCTGGGCGGCTCCGGCGGCATCCACAGGGGTGAAGACCACTTTGGCGCGACCGGATTCGGCGACCGAATCCTTGGTGATGGTTCCCGAGTCGTTCATGCCCATCACCTCAATGCACCCGATCCGCTGAGGCTTGCCCGATCAGGCGGTGATACAGCAACACCAGTTCGTGTTCCACCGGCGAGCGCTTGGCCTGCTCGGCGAAGGCGCGGATGTCGGGCAGCAGTTCGCGCGCTTGCGCCGGGCTGAGCGCCAGGCCCATGCCGGCATAGGCGGCCATGATGCCATGCGCCCCGGAATGCTTGCCGACCACCAGACTATGCTGGCGGCCAACCTCGCTCGGGTCGAAGGACTGATAGGTGTCCGGGTCTTTCAGCAGGCCATCGACGTGGATGCCGGCTTCGTGGGTGAACACGCCGGCGCCGACCACGCTTTTCTGCCAGGCCACCGGCCGCCCGGAAGCCATGGCGACGGTGTCGGACAGGGCTGGAAACAGGCTCAGATCAACGCCGGTGTGCATGCCGTAGAGCTTGGCAAGACCCAGCGCGACTTCTTCCAGCGGCGCATTGCCGGCGCGTTCGCCCAGACCGTTGACCGTGGTGTTGACGTGCGTCGCGCCGGCGCGGCAGGCGGCCAGCGTATTGGCGGTGGCCAGGCCGAGATCGTCGTGCGCGTGCATCTCGATTTCCAGATCGCACACTGAACGCAGGCTGGCGATGGCCTCATGCACGCCAAACGGCTCCATCACGCCCAAGGTATCGGCATAGCGCAGCCGGCGCGCGCCGGCCAGTTCGGCGGTTTCCGCCACTTTGAGCAGGAAATCGAGATCGGCGCGCGAGGCATCCTCGCAGCCGACGATGACCTCCATGCCCAGGTCCAGCGCGCGCGGGGTCAGTTCGCGGATGCTGCGCAGCACCCAGTCGCGGTCCTTTTTCAGCTTTTTGGCGAGATGGATGTCGGACACCGAAATCGAAATGTCGATCAGGTCCGCTTTCAGATTGCGGCAGGCTTCGATATCGCCGAGGCGCATGCGGCTCCACACCACCAGTTTGGCATTCAGACCAAGGCTGGAAACCGCGCGGATGCTGTCGCATTCGCGGCTGCCCATCGCCGGAATGCCGACTTCCAGTTCCGGCACGCCCATGGCGTCCAGGCGGCGGGCGATGTCCAGCTTCTCGTCCAGCGTGAACGCCACGCCGGCCGACTGTTCGCCATCGCGCAACGTGGTGTCGTCGATGATGATCTTGCGGCCGCTATGGCCGTTGTCTGGCGGGCGGGCGTTACGGCAATCGTCATACTGCATGGTCGTGGCCTCGGGCTTGCGTTACGGGATACTTCGCAAGCCGCATGCCAGCCGGCAGGGTCACGCTATCTGGTTGAATTAACAGGACTAAATGATCCTGTTTGAAATTCCGAGGTGTTGCCAACAACGTCGCCAACAAAACCTGCGCGCCGGCTTGGTCGGGTTTGCGACAAATGGGAGGCTCAGGTTTGCGCGCCATAGTGGAGTTCATCCGCCAGGCAACCGATCGGTTCGGCCAGCGTGCCGTCCGGACCGGTTTCGAAACGGACCAGGTAGATATCCTGAGTCGGGTCGGCTTCGACATGGCCGACGTTGACCACCACGCCGCGGGTGCCGGCGGCGGCCAGCAATTCATCGGCGGCGACGCCGGGAACCCCGCCTTCGCCGGTGTCTTCCAGCGGGTCGTTGCGCAGATCGATGGCGGCGAACACCAGGTCGCCCAGGTTGTATTGGTTCATGTCATGCTCCAGGTCGCAGTTGTAAACAGATCATTCGGGTGGTTTGCCAGTCCAGGCGTCGGTAGAAGCCCAAGGCGGCGGCGTTGTCGCGATCCGCCAGCAATTGCAGGCGCCCGATGCCGCGCCGCGCGGCCCAGTGCGATACCGCATCCAGCAGCAGACGGCCGATGCCGTGGCCGCGCGATTCCGGGCTGACCACGACATCCTCGACCCAGGCCGAAGCGCCGCCCTCGGCGGTGGAAATGACGAGCTGCGCGCTGCACATGCCGACCAGTCGGCCATCCAGCTCGGCCACCCACAGCGCCGCCGCGTCTTGGCGCGCGTGCAGCAGGTCGAGACCGCGCCGTACCTTGGCGGCGTCGAAGACATAATCGGGTTCCAGCGTGAACAGCCGCTCGATGAGCATGACCATGCCATCCAGATCGGCTTCGGTCGCGGCGCGGATGCGCGCGGACATTTCAGCCCATCAACGCGGTATAGGCCTGGCGCAGCAACTCCATTTCAGCCGGCGCGCAACCGCGTATTTCAGTGATCGCGACGAACTTGCCGCCGAGGCGCTCGGCTACCCCGAATGGCGGATCGATGCTGGTGAACGTCGCCAACCGCACGCGGATCGGGCCGTCCGGCGTATCGACGCTGGCGCTGAATTCGGCCTCCAGCGCCAGTCCGCCGCTGTCCAGGCCCAGCGCCGCTTCGGCGCCGCGCAGATATACGCTGGGATGCGCTTCGACCCGACTGGCGGGCGGCTCGTCGAACACCGTGGACAGCTTCGGCAGCGCTTCGAACGCGCACAGTCCATGCGCAAAACGCAGGAAGCGCACACGGGCGCTGGTCTTCTGTTTGTGCGCCAAGAGCAGGCGCATGTCGGCGGGAAAGTTGGCTGTCATACCGCCGCCAGCAAGCGCGGTTCAGCCTTGACCACGCCGTCATGGCCCCAGACCGTGACGGCTTCGATGAACCAGCGCGGTTTTTTCGGGTGCAGCACCAGCAGGTCGAATTCGCCGTGGAAGCTGCCGTCGGTGTTGATGGTCAGGCTGCCGCGCTTCTGCGCCCGCGCGTCACGCCAGACCCCCTCATAGCCGGGCAGTCCGTTGGACGGATCGATGACGCGGGTGAAGCTGGCGTCTTCCAGGCGGATCACAGGCGCCTGATCGGCGGCATAAAGCCGCGCTTCCTGACTCATGACCAGGCATAGCTTGACACCAAGTTCGACCAGTTCATCCGGCAACTGCGCGTGCGGGGTATCGGCCATGTCAGGTCACCAGAGATCGGCCGGCACCTTCAGACGTTCGACCGGCTGATCGCCGAGCAGATGTTCGTCGAAGATCGCGCTGACATCTTCCTTCTTGACGCTGCCGTACATCACGCCTTCCGGGTAGACCAGCACGTTGGTGCCGGTGCTGCACGGGCCGAGACAACCGGTGGTGGTGATCGCCACCTTGTCGAAGCATTGGCGCTGCTGGAACTGAAACAGGAATTCGTCGAGCACATCACGACAACCTTTTTCGGCGCAGGAACCGCGCGGATGGCCGGGCGGACGCGCCTGACCGCAGATGAATACATGTTTGGGGGGACGGGGCATGGTAGTTACACGTGAAAAGTGATGCGGCTGCGCCGCGGGCGAAATGTGAAACGTGATGCGCCTTGCGCCGCGGGTGAAATGTGAGAAATCAACCACGTTTCACTTGAGCCGCGCAGTGGCGAGTCACTTTTCACGGTTTTTTACACACTGACCGGCAGTGCTTGATGCGTGTGACACCCCTTCGGACAGACCCGGGCGCAGGAGCCGCAGCCGATGCAGTCGAGCATGTTCTTCAGGGACATCACGCTCATCTGATCGTCGTCCATGTCGTCGTCCATCTCGTCCTCGTCGCGTTCCACCAGTTCGAACACGTCGCGCGGACAGACCTTGTAGCAGCGACCGCAACCGATGCAGGTTTTCTGATCGAGGGCGGTGACGAAAGTCGGGTTGTAGGGTGTGCCGCCCCGGGTCAATGCGCTATAGGCATCCATCACGCCATCTCCTTCTGCGCCGCCTGCAATCGGGCATTGGCATCCGCCCAGGCCTTGCAGGCGTCATAAGTGGACTGCGCGATAGCGGGAATCTCCAGGTAACCGGCCGGCAGTTTGTCTTCCACCAGATCGTGCAATTGCCCGGCCCATTCAGTCGATATGCGCTTCAGCTTCTTGACCTCGCGGTCAAGGTCTTTCAGTTCTTCGTCGGTCATCTGTGTATCTCTGATCAAAATGCTTACAGTCCGGCGACTTCCGGGTATTTGCCGATGATTTCCAACGCCACCGACAAATATTTGTCGGCTTCGTCCTTCATCTTCGAAAAGCTGTCGTAGCCGTAGCGGTGGATGTCGCGCACCGTGCGGTCCATCACCACCAGCTTGCCGACGGTGATGATGGCGCGACCGAAACCTTCGTGGCTGAGGTTGACCATGGGCACCGCCATCAGGCCGCATTCCTTCTCGATCAGTACCGCGATGCCGTTGTAGAAGGCCTTCACCCGTGACAGCGTCTCTTCGTCAGGATCGCCGATCACCGGAATCTGGCGGCGCATTTCCTTGGTCACGATGTAGGGCTGCAGGATGCGTTCGACGGTCCAGCCGTCGTAGGTGCCGTAGCTGTCGATGGCGCGCATCTGCTTGACCATTTCCTTGATGAAATCGGTCTCCATGATCGGGTCGTGCGGGGTGTCTATAACCGGGGTATCGCTCATGTGGGTTCTCCAGAATGGATGGTGTTGATGGGGGATGTTCGGATATTCGGCGTTGGCGCCAGGAACCGCGCGGCGATCAGGCCGACGATGAAACCGGCCAGCGCGGCCAGGATCGTGTTGACGACGCGCTCGGTCACCTG
>JAGUXX010000137.1 GCA_020061585.1 Betaproteobacteria bacterium
GCGGTGAACAGCGCGCCCAGGCGCGCCGCCGCGCCGGTGCCGGCAAAGACCAGGCCGGCCAGGGTAAACAGCGGCAAGGCCGGCAGCGAGGGGTTGACCGTAATCTGGTAATGGCTGAGCGGCACCGCCGCGATCGGCTGGCCTTCCTGCCAGAACAGGGCCAGCGCCAGTCCGCCGAGTACCGCGAATATCGGCGCACCACTGAGCAGCACGATCAACAGCCAGACGGCGAACGGCCAGAACGGCAAGGTATCGCCATCGTAATGGCCGGCGAACAGCCACCCCGCCAGCGGCAGCAACACGGCGGGCAGCCAGCGCCACCAAGGGGATGCGACCAGGCGCGAGGCGATCTTCATGCCGAGCAGGAGAAATCCGACCGGCATGGCGGCCTGGAAGATCCAGCCCGGTATGCCGTAGGCCAGCGCGTGCGGCAGCGCCATTTCGCTGACCACGAATACCCAGCTTGCCCGCGCCAGCAGTCCGCACAGGATGGCCGAGCTGGCGCCGGCAAACAGCACGGCGGCGCGCCGCAGCAAGGGGTGTTCGGCGGCGGCAAGACCGGCGCCCAGCGAGGTCAGATGTCCGCCGCGTTCGGCGACCAACGCGCCGAACATGGCCAGAATCAGGCCCAGGTGCTGGACCAGCACCGGCGCGTTTTCGATGCCCCGACCGAACAGCGGACGCAGGACGATCTCGGCCAGCGGAATCAACAACATCAGCGCCAGCGCGCCGCCCGACAGTACCGCATCGAAAGCGCCGAGTCGGCGCAGCCAAGTCATGCCGTTACTTCGCTTTGCTGGTGCGATATTCCTTGAGCAGCCCGACGACTTCATCGAAGGTCTCGGCCGGAATCATCTTGCCGCGGATGCGCGGATACAGGGTGTCGGCCAGTTTCAGCCATTCCTTCATCTGTTCGGCATTGGGTTGGTTGACCGTCAGGCCGCGCTTTTTCATTGCCTCCACTGCTTCGCCGACTTCCAGGCGGGCCTGAGTGCGCATGCGCGCGCCGGCCCGCGCGCCGGCTTCGCGCACCGCCGCTTGGGTTTCCGGGCGCATTTCGTCCCAGGCCTTGCGCGTCACCACCAGGGCGCCGACGATGGGCGCCCAGTTGAGATCGAGCATATACGGCGCGCTGTTGTAGATTTGCGTGGCCAGCGCGAAATAAGGTGTCGACGGCACCGCGTTGATCATGCCGGTCTGTATGCCTGGCAGGATGTCGTTGGTTTCCAGGGGCACCGGAATGTAGCCCAGGCTTTTCATGATCTCCTGTTGCACGGTCTCGCCGCCCCAGGTGAAGAATTTCATGCCCTTGAAATCAGCCGGGCGCAGCGCCGACTGCTTGGAAAAGAAGCGCACCCAGCCGGCATCGCCCCAGGCCAGGATGACGAAGCCCTTGTCGAGGAATTTCTTCTCCATCTCCGGCCGCATTTTTTCCCGCACATAGTCGACTTCCTCCCAACTGCGGAACATCAGCGGCAGGTTCTGCAGCGCGGCAATGGATGGTTCGATATCGCGCAGACCGGCCACCGACAGCAGGCCACCCTGCAATTGGCCGATGCGCATCCGGCGCACCATGTCGGCCTCGCCGCCCTGGCTACCGTCCGGGTAGACCAGATACTTGCCGCCGCCCTGGGCATTGCGCCAGGTTTCGCCCAGTTCCATCAGTTGACGGTGATACAGCGAATTCTTCGGCGCCAGGGTGCCGATACGCAGTTGGTTGCCGGCGGCCAGGGCATTGCCGGCCAGGGTCAAGGCCATCAACCACAAGATTAACGTTTTCATGAGGGATTTCCTGATTGCCACGGGGCTAATAGGTTGGGTCAAAACAGATCGTCGGCCTGGTCAAGCAGCCAGGCCGCGCGCCGACGCATCACTTCGTTTTGCAGGGTCATCGGGCTATCCGACACTTCTCGCACCGCCAGGGCTTGCTTGAGCAGGGCCTCGAACGCCGACCGGTCGCCGGCCGGCAGCGCGTAGCCCTCGGCCTTGCCCAGCCAGGCGCCGGCGCTCCGGCCGGCGGACTGGGCAATGGCCTGGTCGAACCAGGCCAGGGCCTGAGCGCGCTGGCCGCCCGGCCGGGAGGCTTCGAAACTGGCCATCAGGCTGGTCAGCGTGCCTTGGCCCCAGTCCGGGTCGGTCTGCCAGGCCAGTTGCGCCAGACGAACGGCGAGCGGCAGGTCGGCCACCACGTCCGGGTCGTCTTTGCTGAGGGATATCCAGCCGCCCCAGGCTGCCGCCGCCCAATACGCCAGACCCACCTGCTCCGGCTTCAGTTTCGGCGGCACCGACCCGGCAGTTTGAGCGGCGCGCAACGAGGCCATGAAGCCCGGATCGCCATGTTCCAGCGCGGCGATCGCGTGCCGTTGCGCGCGCCGGTACAACTGGGCGGCACGCTGGCGCAAGCGCTCGGCCGCGCGGGCATCCTGCGCCTCGATGCGGTCGGCATCAAAGGCGACGAAGGCATAAGCATACTGGGTGAAGCCGGCCGCCACGGATTCGGCCAGGGCGTAGTGACCCGGCTGCTCGCGCAACAGCGACTCGGACAGCTTCAGGTAGAACGCGCTGGCTTCACGCGCCAGGTCGAGATCGCTTTCGACCGCTTGTCCCTGCGCCGCCAGTCCGTCGGCCAAACCACCGATCACCATCTGCCGGGGTGAACACGCGGGCAAGGCGAGAGTCACAAAAAGCGCCGCCAGTGCGTACTGGGCGGCGCGTCGAAAACCGTTCAATTTCAACCTGTCGTGAAAATACATTGCCGCGCAAATTAGCACCCCGTTGTTACAGTGGAATGATTGTTCGCCACCGGGCGGATTGATCGCGTGACATCCCGCATCAGCTTCTGGATGGCGATCAGTTCGCGGCGTCGACATTTTGCTATGCTTGCGCCTGACCCCGACCGGCGCGTCAGCCTGGATCAGCGGACCCACTAATTCCGGAGCAGCGGCGATGGCTTCCTTGCAGGATCAGTTTTTGAAAGCCGGTTTGATCGACACCAAAAAAGTCAAACAGGTCCATCAGGAGAAACACAAGCAGAGCAAGGAGGCGCGCCGAACCGGCGCGCAAAGTGTCGATGAAGCGCGTCTGGCGGCGCTCGAAGCGCAACGCAGGAATGCCGATCGGGCGCGTGAACTCAATGCCCAGCGCGATGCCGCCGCCACCCAAAAGGCGATCCAGGCGCAAATCGCCCAGATGGTGCGGATGAATCGCCAGAGCAAAGGCAGCGGCGATATTGCCTACAATTTCACCCACGGCAACAAGATCCAGCGGCTGTATGTGTCGGCCGCGGTCAAGGCGCATTTGACCGCCGGGCATCTGGTGATCGTCTGCCACGAAGGCGGCACCGAATTGGTCCCCAGAATCGTCGCCGACAAGATCGCCGAGCGCGATGCCACACTCGTCGTTCGGGTGAACAAGCCCGTCGCCGAGACCGCCGCGGACGATCCGTATGCCGCCTTCCAGATTCCGGATGACTTGATGTGGTAGCTCATGCGGCAAGCCGTTGATTCACCGTCATTCCGGCGGTTGTAAGCCGGAATCCAGAGCGATCATCCACTCAACCGTTAACAGCCTGATTAGCGGATGAAATCTGGATCCCGGCTTGCGCCGGGATGACGGCGTTTCGAGTAGGCACCAAATTTGCCCCGGCCTGTGGTGTTATGGAGATGCCGGGAACCGGGGCGATGTGCCACAATTTGCCGGTGACCGATCCGCCCGGCATCCGGTTTTTTTGAGATGACCGGGGCTGGATGGCCGTGACCGACCCTTCCCGACTTGATGAATTCTTTTGGACTCCCGCATCGTGCAAGCACCGCAACGTCGTTTCGATCTCCTGATTTTTGATTGGGACGGCACTTTGATGGATTCGGCCGGCGTCATCGCCGCCTGCATTCAGGCCGCCAGCCGCGACATGCAATTGCCGGCGCCTTCCCGCGAGGCCGCCAGCCATGTCATCGGGCTGGGGCTGCGCGAGGCGCTGGAAATGTTGTTTCCGGCATTGCCGGAGGCGGCGCATCCGGAACTGGCCGGCCACTACCGACGCCATTTTCTCGGCCAGGATGCCGAGATTCCGCTGTTCGAGGGGGCGCGCGATCTGGTCGAGGAACTGCATGCCGGCGGCCATCTGCTGGCGGTGGCCACCGGCAAGGCGCGGCGCGGGCTGGATCGGGCGTTCGAGCATTCCGGTCTGGCGCCGTTTTTTCATGCGTCGCGGACCGCCGACGAGACGTTCTCCAAACCGCATCCGGCGATGATCGAACAACTGCTCGACGAATTGCTGGTTCCGCCCGAACGCGCCTTGATGATCGGCGATACCAGCCATGATCTGGAGATGGCGCGCAACGCCGGCGTGGCTTCGCTGGCCGCCGGTTATGGCGCGCATCCTGCGGACAGCCTGGCGGCATTCGGACCGCTGGCGGTATGCCGGAGTTTTTCCGAGTTGGCCGCATGGCTGCGGCGGAACGCTTGATCTGCGCCAGTTCGGCGCTGCTCGAAGGTGGCCCGGGGGTGCGTTTCGAAGTCGTCGAAAAGGGCCGTTCCACACCCGCGCCGGCTTTCGTCATCCGCTGGCGCGGGCGGGTCTACGGCTATATCAATCGCTGCGGCCACATCCCGGTCGAACTGGATTGGCGGCACGGCGAGTTCTTCGATTTCAGCCGCCAATATCTGATATGCGCCACCCATGGCGCGCTCTATCATCCCGCCACCGGCGTCTGCCTGGGCGGGCGTTGCGAAGGACGTGGTCTGCGCCCCTGGCCGGTGTTCGAGCGCCAGGGGCATGTTTATTGCGAGGAAATTTGAATGTCTGACGAAGGTGATATCGGTGTGGCCGGCGAACGTGGCGCGCTGGAGCGACTGCTGCTGGCGCATCTGAATGAGCAACGCCGCACCCGGCGCTGGGGTGTGTTTTTCAAGTCGCTGGGGGTGGCTTGGCTGTTTCTGGTGTTTTTCATGCTGCTCGGGCATTTTGACGGCGCTTTCGTCTCCCAGGGGCCGCATACCGCGCTGATCGACGTGAAAGGTGAAATCGGCGGCAATGACGGGGTCAGCGCCGATACCCTGATCGGCGCCTTGAATTCGGCGTTCGATGACAAGCACACCAAGGCGGTGGTGTTGCGCATCAACAGTCCGGGCGGCAGCCCGGTGCAGGCCGGACAGGTGTACGACGAGATCAAGCGCTTGCGCGCCCTGCACGATAAAACACCGTTGTATGTGGTGGTGGACGATATCTGTGCCTCCGGCGGCTATTACATCGCGGCGGCGGGCGACAAGATTTTCGTCGACAAGGCTTCGCTGGTCGGTTCGATCGGGGTGTTGATGGACGGTTTCGGTTTCACCGAAAGCATGAAGAAGCTGGGGATAGAACGGCGTCTGCTGACGGCCGGCGACAACAAAGGCTTTCTTGATCCGTTTTCGCCGATCGCGGCGGCGCAACAGGAACATGCGCATCTGATGCTGGAGGAAATCCACCAGCAGTTCATCCAGGTCGTGCGCCAGGGGCGCGGTGATCGACTGAAGGAAACGCCGGAGCTGTTCAGCGGTCTGGTGTGGAGCGGCGCGCGCAGCATCGAGCTGGGCCTGGCCGATGCGCTGGGCAGTCTGGACAGCGTCGCGCGCGATATCGTCAAAGCCAAGGACATCGTCGATTACACGCCGCAGGAAGGCCTCGCCGATCGCTTGGCCCGACGCATCGGCACGGCGGCGGGAGGCGCCATGTTGCCGTGGGCGCGCGATACGCCGACACTGCGCTGAATTTCCTTGTATGAGTGATTACCAGCCGATTTCCTGCGCCGAACACGAGGCGTTGGAGTTCGCCGTGTTGCGTCGCCGCAAGCTGGTCTTGCGCTGGCGTGACGAGGTCGGCGAGATCCGCGAACGGGTCGTGCTGCCGGTCGATGTGGCGACCCGCGATCAGGCCGAATGGCTGACTTGTCAGGACGCGTCGGGATCGCTCGCGGTGGTGCGACTGGACCAAATTGTGTCGGCCGTGCCGATCTGATTTCGACCAGACGCGGCTATCTGTACTGGAACGTCGCCTCGGTTTCCATGATCACGCGGCCGAATTGATCCGCGTGCAGACCGACATTGAAGCGCAGATCGCCGGCCTGTTCGGCTTTTACCGTAATCCGCCAAGCGACTTCCTGACCGGGATCGAGCTGAGGAATCAACTCCGGCGTGATCAGTTCGCCTTCGCTCAGGACGACTACGCTGGCGCCGTCGCCGCTCAGAAAGCGCTGACCGTCCTCGGTGCCGGCGACGATCTTGATGTTGGTCAGCGGTATCGTGCCCTGATTGAGCACCCGGATCAGATAGACCACGTCATCACCAACCATCACCGGGTCGTTCAGGTCGACGACTTCCAGCAGCACGGCGGGCAGGCCGAACACCTGGGTTTCGCAGCGGCTGGCAACCGGTGTCGCGCGCTTGCCGATCGCCGCGCTTCTGGCGACGCTCTGGCCGGGCAGCGTCGGGGCGAAGGTCGCGCACACCGTCTGGCTGGCGCCGGGGGCGAATTGGTCGAATGTCCAGGTGATTTCCGTCGCGTCCATGCTGCCGGCCGCGGGGGAAACACTGGCGACAGTCGCGCCCGCCGGTATCGGCAGGGTCAGCATCGCCAATTGCTCGGTCAATTCACCCTGGTTGCTCAGCGTGTTGCAGACGCTGAACGGCTTGTGCACCGGCGATTGCAGTGGCGCCTCGCAGCTCAGGGTAAGCTCCGGCATCGGACGCGGCAGTTTTTCCTCGACCCAGAAATTGCTGCATACCTTGGGCGTCACCACGCGATAGCGGCGATCGCCGGAGATGAAGGTGAACTCGTAGGCGTCGATCGGTTTCTTGCCGGCCCACAGCACATTGCGCAACAGATCGGCCTTGCCCTTGGTGCGGGTCGACATGGCCGGCAGCAGGGTGCCGACCGGGATGCTCAATTCATGGATTTCGGCGTTCTGCGCGGCATGACGAAAATCTTCCATGTCGCCCAGGTAGTCGCTCATGCGCAGCACTTTCTGGATATCCGCCTGTAGCGATTCCTTGAGCAAGGTGCGGCGCAGATCCTCCGGTGTTTTCACCGGATCGGCGAAACGTGTCGCCGGGTTGCCCAGGCGGGTGGCGCGGTGGGATTCGGTTTGGGCGATTGCGAGCTGTCCGGCACAGAGCGTGACGATGAACAGCAACAGAACGGAGAACGGACGGATCGGCATGGTGGTAGGCAACTTAACGAACGGTGGCCTGAGTGTAGCGCTTGCCGGCGGCAAAACGGGTGTCGCGTGTCACAACCCGGATTCGGGTTCCGGCGCGGCATAGTTCATGCGGGCCAGATTGATCAGCACACCACGCAGCCGCTCCACGACATCGGCCAGGCAGGCCTCGATGATTGCCGAGGATATGCCCGTGGCGCTGTCGCCGCGTCCCGCCGCCCAGTTCACCGAGGCGGCGATGGCCGCATAGCACAGGCCGAGTTCGCGGGCCAGATAGGCTTCCGGCATGCCGGTCATGCCCACCATATCGACGCCGTCGCGCGCCAGACGATCGATTTCCGCCTTGGTTTCCAGGCGTGGGCCTTGCACCGCGCCGTAGACGCCGCCTGACATGAACGGTTCGTTGACGCCGCGCAAGGCCTCCATGCAGCGCTGCCGCATGGCTTCGCAGTAGGGCCAGGTGAAGTCGAGATGGGTGACCGGTTTGCCGTTGTATTCGGTGAAGCTGGTTTCGCGTCCATGGGTGTAGTCGATGATCTGGTCCGGCACGCACAGGTCGCCCGGCTTGAGGTCCGGATGGATGCCGCCGACCGTGGCGACCGAGACGATATGACTGACCTTCTGTTCGCGCAGCGCCCACAGATTGGCGCGGTAATTCACCAGATGCGGCGGAATGGTATGGCCATGGCCGTGGCGCGCCATGAACACCACCGGATGACCGTCGAGATCGCCGAAGGTGAGCGGGCCGGAGGGTTCGCCGAAGGGCGTGCGGATGACCTGCCGATGGGTGATGGACAGGCCGGGAAGTTTGGTCAGCCCGGAGCCGCCGATGATGCCTAACATATGAGTTCCTTCAACCATGTAGGGTGCGCCATGCGCACCTGTGTCGGTGAAACGGTGCGTATGACGCGCACCCTACTTGAGTGCGTAGATGGCCGGCAGATTGCGCCACAGGCCGTAGGCATCCATGCCCATGCCGAACACGTAGCGGTCGGGCAGATGCAGGCCGACGAAGTCGGCGGCGATGGGTTTCGGTCGGCCGATGTGCTTGTCGGCCAGCACCGCGATCTTGACCTCGGCGGCGCCCAGTTCCAGCAAGCGGGCTTTGGCCGCAGCCAGGGTATGGCCTTCGTCGAGAATGTCGTCCATCAGCAGAATATTGCGGCCTTGCAGGTTCTTGCGCGGCAGCACGCTCCATTCGATCTCGCCGCCCTGAGTGCCGTCGCGATAGCGGGTGGCATGCAGGTAGTCGAATTCGAGCGGAAAACCCAGACGCGGCAGCAGTTTGCCGGCGAACACCACGGCGCCGCCCATGACGCACAGCGCAATCGGAAAACGGTCCGCCATGGCATCGGTGATCTGGCGCGCGAGTTTGTCCAGGGTCAATTCGATTTCGGTCGCGCCATACAGCAGGTCGGCCTGGTTGAACAGCGCCCAGGCCTGTCGGTTATTGGTGATCGGGTTGTCCATGCTCAGCCCGCCAAGGTACGTTGCCGACGCGCCTCGTACAGGCAAACGCCGGCGGAAACCGAAACGTTGAGGCTTTCCACCTGACCGTACATCGGGATGCGCACCAGCAGATCGCAATGTTCGCGCGTCAAACGGCGCATGCCGGCGCCTTCGGCGCCCAGCACCAGGGCGGCGGGGCCGGAGAAATCGGCGTCCATGACGCTGCCCGGCGCTTCATCGTCGGTGCCGATGATTAGGATGTTCTGCTGTTTAAGATCGCGCAGCGTGCGCGCCAGATTGGTCACCGTGATATAGGGCACCGATTCAGCCGCGCCGCTGGCCGCCTTCATGGCCACCGCGCTCAAGCCGGCGGCGCGGTCTTTCGGCGCGATCACCGCGTGCACGCCGAACGCATCGGCGCTGCGCAGGCAGGCGCCGAGGTTGTGCGGATCGGTGACACCGTCGAGCACCAGCAGCAATGCCGGCTCGCTCAGGACTTCCAGCACTTCGTCGATGTCGCGCGCCAGTTGAATCGGGTCGGCCGAAGCCACCACGCCCTGCGACTTGCCGCGCGCCATTTCCTCGACCCGCGCGCCATCGGCCAATACGACGCGCACATTGCGGTCGGCCGCCACTTTGAGCAGATCCTTGGCGCGCTTGTCGCGCCGGGTCTGGTCGAGATAGATGACCTGGATGCTGTCGGGATGATGGCGCAGGCGGGCGGTGATGGCGTGGAAGCCGTGGATCAACATGCGTTGGCTCATCGACCCTTGCCCCCGGTTTTGGCGGTGGATTTCGGCTTGCCGGCGGCGGCGGGGCGGGTCACCGTGGTTTGCGCGGTTCGCGCTTTGCCGCCGGACTTCTGCTTGCCCTGGCCCGCGCCGGTCTTCGCGGCGGCGGCATGGGCGGCCGGCGAAGTATCAACCAGCGCGAAGTCGATGCGCGACGATTCGATATCCACCTGTACCACGCGGATGCGTACCTTGTCGCCGAGGCGGAAGCGTTTGCCGGTGCGTTCGCCGAGCATCTGATGCCGCGCGGCGTCAAAGTGGTAATAGTCCTGGCCGAGTTCGGTGACGTGCACCAGGCCTTCGACAAACACTTCGTTCAACGCGACGAACACGCCGAAGCTGACCACGGCGGAAATCACGCCGTCGAATTCCTCGTTGATCTTGTCCTGCATGTAGAAGCACTTCAGCCAGGCCACCACGTCGCGCGTCGCGTCATCGGCGCGGCGCTCGGTCATCGAGCAATGCGTGCCGACGTTCTGCCAGTTGCCCGGGTTGTAGGTCTCGTTCTTTAGGCAGGCCTTGATCGCGCGATGCACCAGCAAGTCGGGATAGCGGCGGATCGGCGAGGTGAAATGCGTGTACGCCTCGTAGGCCAGGCCGAAGTGGCCGGCGTTCTCCGGGGTGTAGACGGCTTGCCGCAGCGAGCGCAGCAGCACGGTCTGCAACAGTTGTTCGTCTGGCCGGCCCTTGATCTTGGCCAGCAGTTCGGCGTAGTCCTTGGCCTGCGGCTCGTCGCCGCCGGTCAGGAAGAAACCGAACTCGGCGAGGAACTCGTGCAGCGCCTTCAGCTTCTCCGGCGTCGGCCCTTCGTGCACCCGGTACAACGCCGGGTGTTTGCGTTTTTGCAGGAACTCGGAGGCGCAGACGTTGGCCGCCAGCATGCATTCCTCGATCAGCTTGTGCGCTTCGTTGCGGCTGGATGGCACGATGCGTTCGATCTTGTCATGTTCGTCGAACAGCATCTTGGTCTCGACCGTTTCGAAGTCGATCGCGCCGCGCTTGGCGCGGGCTTTCAGCAGCACCTTGAACAGCTTGTGCAGATTTTGCAGATGCGGCAGCACCCAGTCCTTGTCGGCCGGGGTTTCGCCGGCGGACAGCCAGTCCCACACCTGGTTGTAGGTCAGACGCGCCTTGGAATGCATGACGCCGGGGTAGAAGCGGTGTTTCTTGATGTTGCCGAAGCTGGAAATCTCCATCTCGCAGACCATGCACAGGCGATCGACTTCCGGGTTCAGCGAGCACAGGCCGTTGGACAGTTCCTCCGGCAGCATCGGGATCACCCGACGCGGGAAGTACACCGAATTGCCTCGGTCGTAGGCTTCCTTGTCCAGTGGCGCGCCGGGTTGCACGTAATGCGACACGTCGGCGATGGCCACCCACAGACGGTAGCCGCGTCCCTCCGGCTGGCAATACACGGCATCGTCGAAATCGCGCGCGTCCTCGCCGTCGATGGTGACCAGCGGCAGCTTGCGGATGTCCTCGCGGCCGTCGCCGAGGTCCTTCTTCAACACGCCTTTGGGCAGCTTCTTCGCCACCGCCAGGACTTCCGGCGGGAACTCGTTGGGCAGGCTGTGCTTGCGCAAGGCGATTTCGATTTCCATGCCCGGATCGGCATAGCTGCCGAGGATCTTGGTCACCCGGCCGACCGGTGGCGCGTGCTTGGTCGGCTGTTCAACGATCTCGGTCATCACCACCTGGCCGTTCGAAGCGCCCAGATCGGCATGGTCGGGTATCAGAATGTCCTGGCTGATGCGACGGTTTTCCGCGACCACCCATTGATAGCCGCGCTCACGATAGAGGCGACCGACCAGATGCGTATTGACCCGCTCCAGCACTTCGACGATCTTGCCTTCCTTGCGCCCGCGTCGGTCGACGCCATGTTCGCGCACCATGACCCGGTCGCCGTGCAGCACGCCGCGCATTTCCTTTTCGTGGATGAACATGTCGCCCGACTTGTCGTCCGGAATGAAGAAACCGAAGCCGTCCTGATGGCCTTCGACATGACCATGCTTGACATCGATCTTGTCCGGCAGACACAGCGCGCCGCGCCGATTGATGACAATCTGGGCATCGCGCTGCATGGCGCGCAGACGGACATTGAAGGCATCCATTTCGTCCGGTTCGATGCCCAGACGTACCGCAAACTCTTCACTATCCACCGGGCCGGCGGCTTCGGTCACCAGTTGCAGGATGAATTCCCGGCTCGGCATGGCCTGACCATATTTGGCGCGTTCGCGTTCCAGATACGGGTCCTGCCAGCGCAAAGCCTTCTGGCCGCGGCGCGGCGCGGCGGCTTTTGTGGCAGCGGCGGGTTTGTCGATCACGGGATTTTTTTCGGGAGGGATTTTTTTCGTTGACATGTGTTCGTTCAGATCATTAAGATGCGCGTCTTCTTGGCCCAGGTGGCGGAATTGGTAGACGCACTAGGTTCAGGTCCTAGCGCTTGCAAGGGCGTGGAGGTTCGAGTCCTCTCCTGGGCACCAAGTTAAACAAAAAAGCCGGCTTGAAAAAGCCGGCTTTTTTCATTTCAGCTTCCTCGTTGAATTGCAGTGCTTTCATTCGTACGTCCAGTGCGGGTCGGAAGTCGCGAATGTTAACACTGGAAGAACCGCTGTATTCGCGGATTGGCCAGAACCGGGACAACTTCATGGTTGGCGGGCATACTCCGAAAAAAATCAAAACCCGGAGCCGCGGTGCCTGGCGGCGCGCGATGTCTGTTCCAAGACTGGCCGGTTTAAAAAACCGGCCAGGTCCCATGCCTGAGTAAACACCATGTCCTGCACCATCCCGCTGATCGGTGGAGAGTTCTATCACGTCTACAATCGTGGCATCAACGGCGCGGACCTATTCTTCGAGGAACGCAACTACCGCCACTTCCTGCGACTTTATTCCGAGCAGGTCCACCCGGTGATGGACACCTTTGCCTACTGCCTGATGAAAAACCATTTCCACTTGCTGGTGCGGCCCAAGCTGGAACAAGACCTGACAGGTTTTCAAAACCTGTCAGCTCCGCGGGCACTCTATTCCCAGTGTTTTTCCAATTGTTTCAACGCCTACACCAAGGCGATCAATCGAGCTTACGGTCGGAGCGGTAGCCTGTTCGAGCGTCCGTTCAAGCGCATACGCGTCGAATCGGAGCGCCATCTGCTGCATCTGGTCAGTTACATACACCGCAATGCGCGGCATCATGGGTTCGTGCCGGATTTCCGTGCCTGGCCGCACAGTTCTTACGTGACGCTGGGTTTGGCCGCGCCCAGTCGGATCAGGCGCGATGAGGTGTTGGGGTGGTTCGGAAGTTGGGCAGGTTTCGAGTCTTACCACCAGCAGTTCGATGAGGCACCGATCCGTTATCTCATCGCCGAGGACAAGACCTGACAGGTTTTAAAAACCTGTCAGGTCTTCGTCTACAACCTGGCAACGGCACAGGAATTATTTGACGCGGTTGCGGTATTCGCCGGTCGAGCAGTCGATTTCGATCTTGTCGCCGATTTCGACGAAGGCGGGCACCTGGATGGTGTGGCCGGTGGGCTTGATGCGGCAGGGCTTGAGCACCTTGCCGGAGGTATCGCCCTTGACCGCGGGTTCGGTGTATTCCACTTCACGCACCACCGAACTGGGCAGGTTGACGGAGATCGCCTTGCCTTCGTAGAACACCACTTCCAGCGGCATGCCGTCTTCCAGATAGGGCAGGGCTTCGGACATGTTGTCCGCTTCGATCTCGTACTGGTTGTATTCCTCGTCCATGAACACGTACATCGGATCGGCGAAGTAGGAGTAGGTGCAGTCCTTGCGTTCCAGATTGACGGTATCGAATTTTTCGTCGGCCTTGTAGACGGTTTCGCTGCCGCTGCCGGTCAACAGGTTCTTGAATTTCATCTTGACCACGGAGGAGTTGCGGCCGGATTTCTGGAATTCGGCTTTCTGCACCACCAGCGGGTCATTGCCGACCATCACGACATTGCCGGCGCGGAGTTCTTGAGCGGTTTTCATCGGGGAGTATCCTGAGGGGAATATAAAAAAAGCCCGCTATTTTAACCACTTACGACAAAAGGTCAGCAAATTTGTGGCGAGGTCGGTTTGCGCCGCCAATTCTGTATCCCAGGCGCGCGCATGCGCGGTCAGCGCCGGCAAGGCGGCGCGCAGTCGCGGCCATAGCGCGCCGAGGTCGGCTTGTTCGTTCCAGGCCCGCCAGAAGGTTCGCGTGAGTGCGGTCAACGGCGCTTCCAGATTGGCGCAGTAGCGGTCGAGAAACGCATCCAGCTTGGCCAGATGCGCGTCATCGTTCTGCACATAAGCCTGCCAGACCAGCGGCCGGGCGGTGAATTGAGCGCGCACGAACGAGTCCTCGCCGCGCACGAAATTGATGTCGCAGGACCACAGCAGGCGGTCATAGGCATCCTGATCGAGCATCGGCAGCACCCGCAGCGTCAGCGCGCCGCGCCGCCAGACACTGCCCGGCGACGGCATCGGCTCGCCGAACCAGGCGGCGATTTCCGGCATGGCCTTGCCGAGCGGGACCATGACGTGCACGGCTTGGCCGCCTGACGCCCAGGCCTGCAACAAACTTGGCAAGGCGCGGTTTTGGTAACTGAACAGCGACACCCGCAGCGCATCGGCGGGCAGTTCCTCAGGCGGAAAAAAGATAGCGTCTTCCGCCACATCAGTGCACCAACTTCCGCTGGAAGGTCGCCCAGCGGCAGATTGAAACGCGTCGCGCTCGGCGCTAAGTCCGCTTTCCCGGGTCAATCCGCCGGTCTGGTCGGTATAGCCGGGCATGAAGAAATACTTGTTCAGCGGCAGGCGTGGATGCGGCGAAGGCAGGCCGTGCACGCCGGCTACCCAGTCTTCCGCCGACAGATATTCCAGGTTCAGCCACACCGGCGGCGGGCTGTGCGCGGCCATGCGGGCGACGAATTCATCCGGCAGGTCGCAGGCCAGGGCTTCGATCACCACCTCGCCGGGTTCCGCCGCGGCCAGCGGTGAGGTCCAGCGGCGGATTTCCACGCCGGCCAGATGCTGCGTGTCGAGGGCGGGGTCGATTTCCGGGCGGATATGCCGGAACGCGGCCAGATCATCCACCCATAGGCGCACCGGGATGTCGTGTTCGCGCGCCAACTGGCGGGCCAGCCGCCAGGTCACGCCGATATCGCCATAGTTGTCGATCACCGTGCAAAACACGTCCCAGGGCATCGACGGCACGACGCTCAATGCGCCTCGGCTTCTTTCAGGCGTTGCTGTTCGAGCGCCTGGGCGGCTTCGAGCTGCTGCTGGATGGCGTCCTTCAGATGTTGCGCTTCCTCCAGCTCGCGCTGTTTCTGCTCGGCGACGATGGCGGCCGTGCCGACACTCTCGGCGCCGCAGCCGGCAACCATCAACGATAAAAGCCAAGCGACGATTCTGGACATGGCGACTCCCTGGAAATGGATATAAGGTTTGCGATTGTATTTCCATGGGCCGCCCCCTTGAAACCGGCAATCGGCGAGGCGCGGGGCGGTGTCAGGAAAACGCCACAACGACAAGCTAGAATGGTCGTTATCTTTCAACCCCGCAGGAATTGTTCCGATGCGTTTCAAACAACCTACTCGCGCCAGTGGCTTCACGTTGCTGGAAATCATGATCGTGGTGGTGATACTCGGCGTGTTGGCGGCGCTGGTGGTGCCCAAGGTGATGAGCCGTCCGGATGAGGCGCGCATGGTCGCGGCCAAACAGGATATCGCCGCGTTGATGCAGGCGCTGAAACTCTACCGCCTGGACAATTTCCGCTATCCCAGCACCGAGCAGGGGCTGGCCGCGCTGGTCAGCAAACCGACCTCGGAACCGGTGCCGCCGAACTGGAAGGGCGGCGGCTATCTCGATCGCCTGCCGAACGATCCCTGGGGCTCGCCTTATCAATATCTGAGTCCCGGCGTGCATGGCGAAATCGATGTGTTTTCGTTCGGCGCCGATGGTGAGTCGGGTGGCGAGGACGGGGCCGCGGACGTCGGTTCCTGGAATCTCTGATCGCCGGCTGAGGTGCGCAGTCTCGTGGTCGGTTTGCCTGGTCTTCGCGTGGTGTCCCGCGCCGCGCGCCAGGCGCGCGGCTTCACGCTGATCGAGTTGCTGGTGGTGCTGGTCGTGGTCGGCGTGGTGGTGGCTTCGATTCAGTTGAATCTGTTTTCCGACGATGCTCGACGCTTGCGCAACGAAGGCGAGCGTCTGGCGGCCTTGCTCACCGCGCTGGCCGATGAAAGCGTGACCAGCGGCATGCCGCTGGCGGTGTCGTTCGGCGATGACGGCTACGCGTTCTGGGAACGGCCCATCGCCAACGCGTTCGGCGAGTCGGCCGCGCCGGTGACGCAGGATGACTGGCAAGTCCGCCCCGGCGACGAATTGTTCAGCTCCAGGCGCATGCCGGAGGGCATGCGCATCGCCGAGGTGCGGGTTCGGCAACGCATCCTGTCGCGGTCGGAGAAAAATCCCGAGCGGCTGGCGTTTTCGCCGTCCGGCGTGCATCAGCCGTTTTCGGTGCTGCTGGCGCTGGACGATCTGCGCGTTCAGGTGATATCGGATGCGCTGGGCAATCTGCGCGTCGTCGACGACGCCGATGAGGATGCCGATTGATGCGCGCCTGTGCCAGCCGGCGTGGCGGATTCACCTTGATCGAGATGCTGGTCGCCTTGGCGATCCTGGCGATCGCCCTGGCGGCGGTGCAGCGGGCGGTATCCGGCTCGCTGGATAACGCCTACGAACTGAAGCAACGTTTGCTGGCCGCCTGGGTGGCGGATAACCGCCTGGCCGAATTGCGGGCGCTGCGCGTGCTGCCGCCGGTGGGCGAAGCCAGCGGCGAAGAAACCCAGGCCGGCATCGTGTTTTACTGGCAAAGCCAGGTCAGCGGCACGCCCAATCCGTTTGTCGAGCGGGTCGAGATCCGGGTGATGGCCCGCCCTGAAAGTGAACATGCGCTGGCGACGCTGATCGGCTACCTGGTGCGGCGATGAGCACGCGCCCGTCTCGATCCGCCGGTTTCACACTACTGGAAGTGCTGGTCGCGGTGACCATCTTCGCGTTGCTCGGCATGGCCGCCTATTCCGGCCTGGATGCGGTACTCAAGGCACGCGCCCGGCTGGATGACGAAAATCGCCAGTGGCGCGCGCTGGCCTTGCTCTGGGTGCGCCTGGAACGTGATCTGTCGGCGGCCATCGAGCGGCCGGCGCGGGTTCGCGGCAGCGCGCCGCAGGCGGCATTCCTGGGTGAACCGGTTGCCGTCGGCGAATATGCCGCGCAGCTCGAACTGACCCGTCTGGGCGCGGCCGATACCGGCGATACGCCACCCGAGCGGGTGGCTTACCGGCTGCGCGAGGGCAAGTTGGAATGGCTGCGCTGGCCGGCGCTGGACAGCGCGCCGCGCGCCTTGCCGGATGTCGCGGTGCTGCTGGAGCGGGTCGCCGAGCTGGAAATTTCCTATCGCGACAGCGCCGGACTGTGGACCCCGCGCTGGCCGCCCAACGCCAACATCAGCCTGCCGACGGCGGTAAAGGTGCGGCTGAAACTGGAGACGGGTGAACAACTCACCCGCTGGTATGCCTATTGAACGGCGTCTCGGCGGGTCGCAACGCGGCATCGCCCTGATCACGGTGATCTTGATCGTCGCGCTGGCGACCACCATCGCCAGTTTCGTCGCCTGGCGGCAGCAGGTCTGGACGCGCCAGGTGGAGAATCTGCGCGATGCCGCGCAGGCGGCGGCGGTGGCGCGCGCCGGGGTGGACTGGGTGGGCGTCATCCTGAGCGAGGACCGGCGCAAGAATCAGGTCGATCATCCGGGCGAGGAATGGGCGGTGCGCGTCGTGCTGCCGGTGGAACGCGGTCAGGTGGCGGGCGGGATAAGCGACGCCCAGGCGCGCTTCAATCTCAACAATCTGGTGCGCGGCGGCCAGGCCAGCCCGGTCGATGTGTCGGTGTTTCAGCGTTTGCTGGCGACGCTGGAACTCCCCGCCACACTGACCGACGCGCTGATTGACTGGCTGGATGCGGATAGCCAGCCGACTGGCGCGGATGGCGCCGAGGACGCTTACTACCTGGCTTTGCCGGAAGCCTATTTGCCGGCCAATCGGGCGCTGGTCGATCTCGCCGAATTGCTGCTGGTGCGTGGCTACGATCAGGCTGTGCTCGACAAACTCTCGCCGTGGGTCTGCGCGTTGCCCAACCCGACCCCGGTCAACGTCAATACCGCCGGCGCCGAGGTGCTGGCGGCGGTGATACCCGGCCTCGATCTGGACGCCGCCCGGCAATGGGTGGCGGAACGTGGCGACGGCAGCCGCAGCGTCGCCGACTTTCGCGCCGGACTCAGCGCCGCGCAGACGTTGGGTTTGCGGGACAATTTGCTGAGCGTCGCCAGCGACCATTTCGAAATCGATCTGATGGTCGAGTTTGGCCGGGTGCGGCAACGCTATTTGGCGCTTTATCAGCGCCAAGGGCAGAATTGGCCAAAGCTGCTGTGGTTGCGACAACATTGATTTTCCTTGCTTGAGGTGCTCTTGAAACGCCTGTTCCTGACTATTCCCGATCCCTTGCCGGAAAGCCTGACCGAGATCGCCTGGCGCATGCCGCCGGACAGCGGCGTGACCGCCGATGTCGCGCAGTTGCCCGCCGCCGATGAAATCTGGCTGGTGGTGCCGGCCAGCCGCGTGCTGCTCAGCGTTCTGACCTTGTCCAGGCGGGCGCTGCGCCAGTTGAACGGCGCGCTGGGCAACGCCCTGGAGGACAAGCTGATGCTTGACCCGGCGCAGGTGCATGTGGCGCTCGGCAAGCCCGAGGCGGGCGATGTGCATCCGGTCGCGGTGATCGAGATCGCCTGGCTGGAGCAGGTGCTGGCACTGTGTCGGCGGCATGGCATCGAACCGCTCGGCGCGGCGCCGGAGACGCTGCTGTGGGAGGCGGAAGTCGAGCCGGGGCATTGGAGCGCTTGTTGGCGTGATCACCAGGGGTTTGTGCGGACCGGCGGCAGCGCCGGCTTCGCGCTGGACGATGGCGACAGCGCCACGCCACCGCTGGCGCTGCAACTGGCGCTGGCCGAGGCCC
>JAGUXX010000263.1 GCA_020061585.1 Betaproteobacteria bacterium
AGACCATTTGGCTCGGGCTTCAACGCGTCGTCGACTTTGCGGCGGGGATCAGGTTCGCGAGGGAGGCTCATGCGCTATGAGTTGTGTGTAATGGGATGGATTTAGCTAAGTTCCAACTATGAATACCACCTTTGATTTCCGTATCGACACATGGAAGCCGGAAACGCTTCCCATGGCCCGGCTTGCCGAGTATCTGGCCCGGCTGGCTGTGTTGTTCGGCAACAAGGAGCACGTGCACTTCATGAAGGTGCGCAAAGGCAGCGCCATCCCCGAAATTCTGGTGGACGAACCCGCTGTACTCAAGGTCAAGGCCCGCTTGAGTCTGGTGGGCACGCCCGAAGCACCGGAAGACCTCACCCGCGCCAACCGTGACATCAATCGCATGTTGCGGGACGACAATGCCAGCGGTGTGCTACGAATGAAGGCAGGCGCCAATATCCTGGAATTCCCCGGTCGCAAGACGCGTCTGGCGGAAGAAGCCATGGTGTATGAACTCGGGGAACTGGATGGCGTCGTCATCCGTATTGGCGGCAAGGATGAAACCGTCCCGGTGCTGATGGAAGGGGAACGGGGTGTTTACTACCACTGTAGCGCCAGTCGGGAAAATGCCCGCAAGCTGGCTACCTTTCTCTTCGGACAAACCGTGCGCGTGGTGGGGCGCGGCAAGTGGCGGCGTACTCAGGAAGGCGAGTGGGAATTGGAGAGCTTCGACATCAAGGATTTCGAGGCCTTGGACGAAGCCCCGTTGGTGGATGTCATTGCTAGTTTGCGGAGCTTGGAAGGCAGCGGCTGGAACGAGATGGATGATCCCCAAGCCGAGTTGAAACGCCTTCGGGGCGCGTAAATGGTCGTTTTCGACGCCAGCGTTCTAATCGACCTGTTCCATCCCCGCACCCATCCCGACCGCAAGGCCAAGTTCGACTGGCAGATCGTCGCCATCGCCAAGGTGGTCAATGCCCGAACCATCTATTCGGAAGATGGCGATATCTCTCGCATCGGCCAACGCCTGGGCTTGGCAGTCATCAAGACCGATGATCTGCCCTTGCCTGATTCCGCGCGGCAGACGGAGTTGGAACTGCCCGAGTAGGCGACTGGCGCCCTGTAGGGCGCCCTACCTGGCCCGTCGCTGCATGGCACGGGCGCGGATGGTCGCGGTGACTTCGTTAGCACACTCCCGTTGCCGGGCCTGTTCAACCACCTTCATTGTGGCCAGCGACACTAAGCCGACTATCGGTGCCCTGCGGCCTTTGTCAGGCGCTCAATGCCAGACTCTTAGGGAATCTGACAGACATCAACAATGCCCTTTAATGCAACCGAGTTGCATTAAAGGGCTGTCAGCGGCTACTATGCAACTCGATTGCATTGTTGTCCGACTCGGCGGTTTTCATATGGTTTTACTCCACATCTTTCTCGCCACGCTGGCCGGCGGCGTGCTGTCCGTGCTGTTGGCGGCGACGCTGGCGCTGACCTGGCTGCCGCGCTTCGCCGACCGCATGGTGGCGTATGCCGTCGGCGTGCTGCTCGCCTTTGCCTTCACCAGCCTGCTGCCGGAAGCGGTGGCGCTGGGCCTTGAGTCGGGCCTGGTCGGACAGCTTCTGCTGGGTGGCATCGTGGTGTTCTTCGTGCTGGAAAAGGCCGCGCTGTGGCGGCATGAGCACAACCACGCGCACGGCCAGCACACCGACCCGCCACAGGTGTCGATGATCGTGCTGGGCGATGGTCTGCACAATTTTGTCGATGGCGTGTTGATCGCCGCCGCGTTTCTGGTCGATCCGCTGCTTGGCTGGACCACGATGGCCGCCGTTTTGGCGCATGAACTGCCGCAGGAAATCGGCGATTTCATGGTGTTGCTCAATGCCGGGTTGAGCAAGACCCGGGCGCTGGCGCTGAATGCGCTGTCGGGCGCGGCGATGATCCTCGGCGGTGTCGCCGGCTACTTCGCGCTCGACGGCATGCAGGCTGCCGTGCCCTACGTGCTGGTCATCGCCGCCGCCAGCTTCATCTACATCGCCGTCGCCGATCTGGTGCCGGAACTGCACCGCCAGCGCCGCTTCAGCGACGCCGCGACGCAACTGGTGTTGCTGCTGTCCGGTATCGGCAGCGTGCAGTTGATCGGCCTGCTGCTGCCGCATACACATTGATAATGGACCAACATGCTTGAAAACCGTCTCCCCGTTACCGTCTTGTCCGGCTTTCTCGGCGCCGGCAAGACCACCTTGCTCAACCACATCCTGAACAACCGCGAAGGCCGGCGGGTGGCGGTGATCGTCAACGACATGAGCGAGGTGAATGTCGATGCCGCGCTGGTGCGCGACGGCGGGGCGGCGTTGTCGCGCACCGAGGAAAAGCTGGTCGAGATGTCCAACGGCTGCATCTGCTGCACGCTGCGCGAGGACTTGTTGCTGGAAGTTTCGCGTCTGGCGAAAGAGGGACGTTTCGACAATCTGGTGATTGAATCGACCGGCATAGGCGAACCGCTGCCGGTGGCGGAGACCTTTACTTTCGAGGACGAAAACGGCGTGTCGCTGTCGAAGCTCACGCGGCTGGACACCATGGTCACCGTGGTCGACGCGCGCAATTTTCTCGACGACTACGCCAGCGAGGATTTGCTGGCCGACCGGGGCGAATCGCTGGGCGAGGGCGACGAACGCACGGTGGCGACGCTGCTGGTCGATCAGATCGAGTTCTGCGATGTCATCGTGGTCAACAAGGCCGATCTGGTCAGCGAAGCCGAACTGGCGCGTCTGCTGTCCATCCTGCACACCTTGAATCCGCGCGCCCGGCTCGAACTCGCGCAATTCGGTCAGGTGGAACTCTCCAGCGTGCTCGACACCGGCCTGTTCGATTTCGAGCAGGCCGCGCAAGCACCGGGCTGGCTGAAGGAAATGCGTGGCGAGCATGTGCCGGAAACCGAGGAATACGGCATCGCCAGCTTTGTTTATCGCGCCCGCCGACCGTTTCATCCGGCCCGCTTCTGGGACTGGATCCATACCGAATGGCCCGGCGTGATCCGCGCCAAAGGCTGGTTCTGGCTGGCCAGCCGGCCGGAGTGGGCGGGGGTCTGGTCGCTGGCCGGCTCGACGCGCGACCATAGTCCCGGCGGCTTCTGGTCGGAGGGGGTCGACAGCCAGGGCCAGATGCGGCGCGACGCGCGCCAGGAAATCGTGCTGATCGGCATTCGCATGGAGCAGGCGGAACTCAAAGCCTGCTTTGATGCCTGTCTGCTGACCGATGCTGAAATGACGCTGGACGAAGTCGCCTGGCGGCAACTGGATGACCCGTTCCCGCGTTGGCGGATGGCGGATCAGGACTGACCTTGTTACTGGAGAAACGCATGCCACTCAAACCTCTGGCGCTACTAGCGCTGCTGATCGCCGCGCCCGCATACGCGCAGCATGACCATAAACATGATCACGGCCACCACCACGCCCATGTGCATGGCGTCGCCAAACTCGATGTCGCGGTGGATGGCGGCAATCTGAGCCTGCGGCTGGAATCGCCGCTGGAAGGCTTGCTCGGCTTCGAACGGGCGCCGGGCAATGACAAAGAGCGCGCGGCGGTGGCCGAAATGCGCAAGAAACTGACGGATGCCGGCAAACTGTTCGTAGCCACCGCGGCGGCGCAATGCACGCTGAAATCGGTCGAGATCGATGCGCCGATACTGGATGCCAAGCCGGTTGCCGGCCAGAAATCGGCTGCGGATCATGCCGATCTGGATGCTGATTTCCTGTTCAACTGCGCCCAGCCGGGCAAGTTGACCGGCATGGACGTGCGGCTGTTCCAGGCGTTCCCGAAGCTGCGTCGCATCGATGCCCAGGTGGTCAGCGGCAAAGGCCAGAAAGCCACGCGTCTGAGTTCGAAAATGCGTTTCCTGAGCTGGTGAATGAGCAGGTAAGCTCAACCGCATGTCGACTCCTGTGCTGTCTCTGGCAAATCTGATATTCCGCTGGCCGGGACAGGCCGAGGCGTGCCTGGACATCGCCGAATTCCAGGTGGCGGCGAACGAGCAGGTGTTCATTCATGGCGAAAGCGGCTCCGGCAAGAGCACGCTGCTGAACCTGATCGCCGGCGTGCTGCTGCCGCAACGCGGCAAGATCGAAGCGCTCGGGCAACCGATGTCAACGCTCTCCGCCGCCGCGCGCGATCGTTTCCGGGTCGATCACATCGGCCTGATCTTCCAGCAGTTCAATCTGATTCCGTATCTGTCGGTGCTCGACAACGTCCTGCTGCCGTGCCGTTTTTCCCGCCGGCGCGGTGAACGGGCGGGCGATGCCCAACTGGCGGCGGCGACGCTGCTGCGCCATCTCGATCTGGATGCCGACCTCTGGCAACGCAACGCCACCCAGCTTTCGGTCGGCCAGCAACAACGCGTGGCGGCGGCGCGGGCCTTGATCGGCCGGCCGGAAATCGTCATCGCCGATGAACCCACCTCGGCGCTGGACGCGGCGCGGCAAACCGCCTTTCTGGATCTGCTGCGCCGCGAATGCGCGGCGGCCAACGCGGCGCTGCTGTTCGTCAGCCACGATCTGCGTCTGGCCGAAGGCTTCAACCGGCGCGTCGAAATGGCGCAGCTCAATCGGGGGCCGCAATGACCCCTCGCCTGACCGTAGCCCGGATGCAGCCACGCGGAATCCGGGATGGTTCGATGCCACAGCGGGCCCAGGCCCCGGATTGCATTGCATTGCATCCGGTCTACGGGTTGGCTCGGCGAGGCGCGGCATGACCCATTTGCTGCCGCTGGCCCTGAAAAGCGCCTGGAACCGGCGCTACACGCTGGGCCTGACGCTGATCGCCATCGCCTTGTCGGTGACCTTGCTGCTCGGTATCGAACGTGTGCGCCAGGATGCGCGCGACAGTTTCGCGCAGGCGGTGTCCGGCACCGATCTGGTCGTCGGCGCCCGCTCCAGTCCGCTGCAATTGCTGCTCTACGCGGTGTTCCGCATCGGCGAGGCGAGCAACAACATGGGCTGGGACAGTGTCCAGGCGCTGGCCGCGCATCCGGCCGTGGCCTGGACGATTCCGTTGTCGCTGGGCGATTCTCATCGGGGTTTTCCGGTGCTGGGCACGACGCCGGCCTACTTCGTGCATTTCCGCCACGGCGACCGGCAGCCGCTGCGACTGGCGCAAGGCCAGCCCTTCGTCGGCCTGTTCGATGTCGTGCTGGGCGCGGAAGTGGCGGAACGCCTGGGCTACACGCTGGGCGAGCGCATTACGCTGACGCACGGCATGGAAGCCGCTGCCGGCGCCGAGCACGCCGACAAGCCGTTCAGCGTGGTCGGCATCCTGGCGCGCACCGGCACGCCGGTGGATCGCACGCTGCACATCGGCCTGGAAGCGTTGGAAGCCATCCACCTGGATTGGCAAGGCGGCGCGCCGATTCCGGGTTTCGCGATTCCGCCCGAACTGGTGAAGAAATTCAACCTGACGCCGAAATCGGTCACCGCCGTGCTGGTCGGCCTGAACAGCCGCGCCGGGGTGTTCGCCATGCAGCGCTACGTCGCCAACTACCGCGACGAAGCGTTGATGGCGGTGCTGCCCGGCGTCGCGTTGAGCCAGTTGTGGGAGATGATGGCGGTGGCCGAACGCGCCTTGCTGGCGATCTCGGCGCTGGTCGTGGTAGTCAGCTTCGCCGGCCTGGTCGCCGTGGTGCTGGCGGGCTTGGGCGAACGTCGCCGCGAACTCGCCATCCTGCGCGCCAACGGCGCCCGGCC
>JAGUXX010000325.1 GCA_020061585.1 Betaproteobacteria bacterium
ATCTGGCCGGTCTGCTGCCGGCCTGGAGCACGCCGGGCAAGCTGTTGCGGCTGGGCTTGTCGGGCGGCTTTCTGGTGTTTCTGGCGGTCGCCGCCGGCCTGCTGGCGGGCGGCGAGTTGCTGCGCTATCCGCCGCAACTGGCCGGCGCGCTGATTCTGCTGATCGAGGCCGGACTGACCGGTTCGATCGGCCTGATACTGGCCGGTCTGTTTCTGCTGACCAGCGAGCGAGGCCGGTCGCGATGAGCGCCGGCCTGATCTACGCCCTGGCCGGCGTGCTGCTGTTCGTCATGGGCGCGGCGGGGGTGGTGATGCTGGACCACCTGCTGCGCAAGATACTCGCCTTCAATCTGCTCGGCAGCGGCGCCTTCCTGGTGCTGGTCGGCCTCGCCCAGCGCGCCGGCGGCGTCGATCCGGTGCCGCAGGCGATGGTGCTGACCGGCATCGTGGTGTCGGTGGCGGCGACGGCGCTGGCGCTGGCCCTGGCGCGTCGGCTGCATCGGGCGGAATGATGCCGTGCCGGCGGCTACAGGTCGGGCAATACGTCGCTCGGACGGTAACTCAGCAGCACGGTTCCGAGGCGGGCGTTGAGGCCCATGATGGTGATCGCCAGCAGCTTGCCGCCTTCGGCATCATCCAGGATGACGATGCCGTCATGCTCCAGCGCGCCGGCCGGATGCAACGCGGCGGCGTCGCCGGACAGGAATTTTCGGTCGCTGGACACCAGCACCTTGCCATCCGCGCCGGCCAGCATCACCCTGCCGACACCTTCGAGCTTGATGATTTCGTTGAAGAACTGGTCGACCTGATCGAGATTGTTGCGGATCATCTCGCCGCGTACCGCCCAGGCCAGCGCTTGACCGAAGCGGCGCTGGGTATCCGCCGCCTGGGCTTCGGCGCGTTGCCGAACCTGGGTGACAAGCGCGCTTCGATCGCTGTGGAATTGCGCCGTCATGCGCTGGCGTTCGTCCGCCAGACGGGTTTCGGCGCGGTTCAGCGCGAAACTGTGCCAGCCGAAACCGATCGCCAGCAGCACCAGCAATACCAGGCTGACCCACAGCGGCAGTCGGGTGCCGCGCAGCTTTTCCAGCAGGGAGGGGGCGGGGGCGGAAGGAAGCGTGTCGTTCATGTCGGTTGCCTCTTGAGGAGATGGCGAGAATGTCGCTGTTGATGATAATCCTTGAACTCGATCGCCGCGCTTTCGATTCCTGGGCCTCCCAGATTGAACATGAACTTTATTCTTGATCCGCTGCCCTGGTTGATCGTCGTGCCGTTGGCCTGGGCCAGTCTGGCCTTCCTGCTCGGGCCGGGGCGCGGCGGGCGGCTGGCGATCCTCGGGCTGACCCTGCAACTGGCGCTGGCCTTGCTGCTCGCCGGCCAACTGCTGACCGACGGCGCGCGGGTTTACCCGATCGGCGGCTGGGGCGCGCCGCTGGGCATCGATCTCGCCGCCGATGGTTTGAGCGCCTTGATGCTGCTGTTGACGCAGACCGTGGCGCTGGCGCTGGCGATTTACGCCCGCGCCTATTTCGCCGGGGGGCATGGCGGGCCGGCAACCTGGTTCTGGCCGCTGACCGGTTTTCTGCTGGCGGCGATGAACGCCTTGTTCCTGTCCGCCGATCTGTTCAATCTCTACGTCACGCTGGAACTGCTCGGCCTGGCGGCGGTGGGCCTGGTCGCCGCCGGTGGCGGCGGCACCCAGGTGGCCGCGGCGCTGCGTTATCTGCTGGTCAGTCTGCTGGCCTCCGGCGCCTATCTGTTGGGCGTGGCGTTGATCTATGCCGCCTACGGCACGGTTTCCATCGCCACCCTGACGCCGCTGATCGACGCCCAGGCGCCGTTGGCGGTGTGGCTGGCGGCGGCTCTGATGGCGCTGGCGATGATGGTCAAAACGGCGTTGTTCCCGTTCCATTTCTGGCTGCCGCCGGCGCACGGCAGCGCGCCGGCACCGGTTTCGGCGCTGTTGTCGGCGCTGGTGGTCAAGGCGTCGTTCTATCTGCTGCTGCGCCTCTGGCTGGGCGGTTTCGCGGCGTTTGGCGCGGTCATCGCCTGGCTGCCGGGCGTGCTCGGCGCCGTCGCCATCATCTGGGGCTCGATCCAGGCGATCCGCGCCAGTCGCCTGAAAATGCTGGTGGCCTATTCCACCGTGGCGCAGATCGGTTATCTGTTCCTGATCTTCCCGTTGCTGGCCGGCGGCGGTTTGGCCTATCAGGCCGGGGCGATGCAGATCGTCTCGCACGGTCTGGCGAAAGCCGCGATGTTCGCGGCGGTCGGCGTGCTGATGCGCGCCACCGGGCGCGACACGGTCGATGCTCTGGCTGGCGTGGCGGGGCGGTTGCCGGTGACGCTGTTCGCCTTCGGACTGGCCGGCGTGACGCTGATGGGCCTGCCGCCGTCCGGCGGCTTCCTGGCCAAATGGCTGTTGATCGACGCCGCGCTGGAGCAGGGCCAATGGGGTTGGGCGGCGGTGGTGATCGGCGGCGGCTTGCTCGCCGCCGGTTATGTGTTTCGGGTGTTGCGCCAGGCGTTTCTGCTGGCGCCACCGGCAACCCATTTCGCGGCGGTGCCGCGACAAATGGAATGGGTGGCTTTCGGCCTGGCGGCGGCCAGCGTCCTGCTCGGCCTGCGCGGCATGGAGTTGATCGCCTTGCTCGGCGTGGGCGGCGCGGCATGAGCCTGAATCAGGCTTGGGCGTTGTTGCTGGCGGCGCTGGTGTGCGGCCCGGTTGGGGCCGAGGCACCGGCGGAAGCCATACAGTTTCCGCCGGAAACCCGTCTGCCGGTGGATCTGGAACGGGAATTGGGCGCGCGCTGGCAGGCCGGCGGCGAGATCGTGCCGTACGCCGCCAAGGACGGCGCGCCCCGCGTCGGACGGCG
>JAGUXX010000223.1 GCA_020061585.1 Betaproteobacteria bacterium
ACCCGCTGCCGTATGGGGTATACGGCAAGGGACCGCAACGACGCATGGCGGAAAAAGCCGCCGTTTTATGGGCTGGATAGCGTGCAACACCACACTAGACCCGTTGCACAATCTGGACGGGGACGAATCCGGCTTCGGCCAGCCTATTTTCGCCAGAATGCCGGCGTCAGCACTACCAGCAAGGTGAACAATTCAAGGCGACCCAACAGCATGGCAAAGGTGCAGACCCAGGTCTGGAAATTGGTCAACACGGCGTAGGTGCTGGATGGCCCGACCTGCCCCATGCCTGGACCGGTAGTATTGATACAGGCGACGATGGCGGAAAAGGCGGTGAGCACATCCAGTCCGGAAAACGACAGGGTGAAGCTGAGCAGGACAATGGAAGAGACGTACATGAAGAAGTACGCCAGCACCGCGTACATGATCTTGTCCGGCACCAATTGCATGCCCAGTCGAATGGGGATTCGGGCGCGGGGGTGAATCAATAGATTCAGCTCACGGTGGATCTGCTTGTACAGCAATACGGCCCGCATCATCTTGATCCCGCCGCCAGTGGACCCGGCGCTAGTGGTAAAGCTGCACAGAAGCAGCATCCACAGCCCGGTAAACAACGGCCACTGGCCAAAATCCGTATTGGCAAAGCCTAATGTCGTGGAGATGGAGATGACATTGAATGTGGCGTAGCGCAGCGCCGATGGAAAATCCAGATAGAAATTGCTCCGCCAAAGCATCAGCGCCAGCATCAGACAGGACGCCAGCACGACACCGAAGAACCAGCGCAGTTCAGGGTCGAGCAGGTAGGGTTTCAGACTGCGACCGCGCCAGGCGAGAAAATGCATGGCGAAGTTGACCCCGGCAAGCATGGCGAAAACTTCGGTCGCAATTTCCATTGGAACTGAATCGAAATGGCCGAAACTCGCGTCATAGGACGAAAAGCCGCCCAGTCCCATGACCGAGAAGCCATGGATCAACGCATCCATTAACGACATGCCAAGATAGGCATAGATGGCGATCAGTGTCAGCGCCAGGTAGACAACCCACAGGCCTTTTGCGGTTTCCGCCATGCGCGGGGTCAGTTTGTCGTCCTTCATCGGACCGGGTGTTTCCGACTTGAACATCTGTCGACCGCCGATTCCAAGCAAGGGCAGAACGGCCACCATCAGTACGATGACGCCCATGCCCCCCAGCCAATGAAGCTGGGTGCGCCACAGATTGATCGTGGGGGGCAGGTTGTCGAGACCGCTCAGCACGGTTGCGCCGGTTGTGGTCAGGCCTGACATCGATTCGAAATAGGCGTCGGTGTATGACAAGTCTTTCAGGTAATCGAGCAGTGGCAAGGCTGCGAATAGCGGCGTCAACAACCAGGTCAGCACGACCAGCAGGATGCCATCGCGCATTTTCAGTTCTCGCTCCCGGTGGCGGCCAATGAACCAGAGCAGGGCACCCGTGCCGAGCGATATCAGGGCGGCTTCTTCGAATGCATGTGCCGCGCCATCGCGGGTTAACTCGGAAATCAGTAGCGGAAACAGCATCGACAAGCCGAATACGCCGACGATCAAACCCAGCACATGCAGTATCGGCAGCAGGTTGTGGAACACGCGCTGGCGCGGCGACATGTTTATCTTCGCCAGAACGCCGGCGTCAGCACCACCAATAGCGTGAACAATTCCAGCCGACCGAGCAGCATGGCGAAGGTGCAGATGGAGACTTGGAAGTCCGTCAGCACGGCATAGGTTGTGGCCGGACCGACTTGCCCCAGACCGGGGCCGGTATTGTTGATGCAAGCGACGATGGCGGAGAACGAGGTCAGCACGTCGAGGCCGGTGAAGGACAGCACGAACGACAGCGAGACGATCGAGGCGACGTAGATGAACAGAAACGCCAGCACGGCGTAGACGACCTTGTTCGGCACGATGTCGTTGCCCAGGCGCAAGGGAATCAGGGCGTTGGGATGGATCAGCTTGTTCAGTTCGCGGTAGACCTGCTTGTACAGCAGGATTGCCCGCATCATCTTGATGCCGCCGCCGGTGGAGCCGGCGCCGGTGGAAAAACTGCACAGGAACAGCATCCACAGGCCGGCGAAGAACGGCCAGTGGCCGTAATCGGTGGTGGCGAAACCGAGTGTGGTGGCGACGGAAATGGTGTTGAACATGGCGTAGCGCAAGGCGCTGGGGAAATCCAGGAAGATGTCGCGCTGCCACAGCAGCAAAGCCAGCACCACGCCGCTGGTCAGCACGAAGCCGAGAAACCAGCGCAGTTCCGGATCGTTGAAGTAGTAGCTGAAGCGACGTCCGCGCATGAAGGCGAAATGGGTGGCGAAATTGACCCCGGCGATCAGCGCGAACACGCCAACGGCGATTTCCAGTTGCAGCGAGTTGAAGTGGCCGAGGCTGGCGTCGTGCGAGGAAAAACCGCCCAGGCCCATGACCGAGAATCCGTGCACCACGGCATCGAAGAATGACATGCCGAGCGCCCACAGCACAGCGATGCAGATCGTGGTGAGAATGACATATACCACCCACAGACCCTTGGCGGTTTCCGCCATGCGCGGCGTCAGTTTCTGGTCCTTCATCGGCGTGGGAATTTCCGCCTTGTACATCTGCCGACCGCCGACGCCCAGCAGCGGCAGCACGGCGGTAACCAGCACGATGACGCCGAGGCCGCCGATCCAGTGCAACTGCGCGCGCCACAGATTGATCGAGTTGGGCAGGTCGTCGAGGCCCGAGAGCACGGTGGCGCCGGTGGCGGTGAGGCCGGACATGGCCTCGAAATAGGCGTCGGCGAGCGACAGATCGGGCATGTAGATCATCAATGGCAGCGCGGCGAAGGCGGGCAGCAGGGTCCAGGTCGACACCACCAGCAGGATGCCGTCGCGGGTTTTCAGTTCACGCCGCCAGTGGCGGCCGACCAGCCACAGCAGCAAGCCGCTGCCGACCGTGATCAGCGCCGCGAAATCGTAGGCGTTCTGGGCGCCGTCGCGGGTCAGTTCGGAAAGTAGCAGCGGCACGACCATCGACAGACCGAACACCAGAATGATCATGCCCTGCACATGGAGAATCGGGAAAAAGCGACGCAGCATGCCGGCTCAGAAAAAGCCCAGGCCGACCTGGAACAGCTTTTCCACCTTGGATATCAGGCGTTTGTTGGGCACGAACAGGATCAGGTGGTCATTGGTTTCGATCAGGTTGTCGTGATGCGCGATGATGACCTGATCGCCGCGCAGGATGGCGCCGATGGATACGCCTTCCGGCAGCTCGATTTGCTCGATGCGTCGGCCGACCAGCTTGGACGATTTGGCGTCGCCATGCACCACCGCTTCCAGCGCTTCCGCCGCGCCGCGGCGCAGGGAGTGCACCACCGCCATGTGGCCGCGCCGGATGTGGGTCAGCAGCGGGCCGATGGTGGCTTGCGCCGGTGACAGGGCGATGTCGATTTCACCGCCTTGCAGCAGATCGACGTAGGTCGAACGATTGATCAGCGCGATGACTTTTTTGGCGCCGAGGCGTTTGGCCAGCAGCGAGGACATGATGTTGTCCTCGTCGTCGTTGGTCAACGCGCAGAACACGTCCATGTCCTCGATGTTTTCCTCGCGCAGCAGATCCTCGTCGGTGGCGTCGCCGGTCAGCACCAAGGTGTCGTGCAGCAGGCTGGCCAGCCGCTCGGTGTTCTTCTTGTTGCGGTCGATGATCTTGACTTCGTAGTCGAGCTCCAGGCTTTTGGCCAGACGCTGGCCAATGTTGCCGCCGCCGGCGATCATCACCCGCCGTACGCTCTTGTCGCCGCGGCGCATTTCCTTCATCACCGCGCGGATGTTCTCGGTGGCGGCGATGAAGAAAATCTCGTCGCGGTCCTGGATCACCGTGCGACCTTCCGGCACCAGCGTGCGGTCGCGTCTGAAGATGGCGGCGACGCGCGCATCAAGTCCGGGCAGGTGTTTTTGCAGGTCGCGCAGTTCATGACCGACCAGCGGCCCGCCGGCGCGCGCCTTCATCGCCACCAGTCGGGCGCGGCCGCCGCCGAAATCGACGACTTGCAAGGCTTCCGGGTAGTCGATCAGCTTGCGCAGATAGTCGGTTATTTCCTGTTCCGGGGCAATGACGTGATCGACGCCGAAGTTCTCCGGCCCGAACAGTTGCGGGTACTTCATGTAGTCGATGGCGCGGATACGCGCGATCTTGGTCGGAATATTGAACAGCACGCCGCCCAGTTTGCAGGCGACGATATTGGTTTCATCGTTGAGGGTAACCGCCACCAGCATGTCGGCATCGTCGGCGCCGGCGGCTTTCAGGATCGCCGGATGCGAAGCCTGGCCGCAGACGGTGCGCAGGTCGAAGCGATCCTGCAAGGCGGCGAGTTTTTCCGCGTCGACATCCACCACGGTCAGGTCGTTGCCTTCGCGTACCAGATGCTCGGCCAGATTGGAACCGACCTGGCCGGCGCCGAGGATGATGATTTTCATGCTGCGAATTCCATGTGCGGGGCGGCGAAGGTAGGCGATTCTATGCCCGTGATCGGGTCAAGGAATAGCCGCGCGCGCTGGTGTTGCGCTGTTTCTCGCGCCAGATGCAGGAAACGCTCCGCTTCAGCCAGTCGACCGGCGGCATCCAGACTGAGTGATTTCAGATGGAATAGCCGCGCCTGCCAGAGATGCAGGCTGCAACGCGCATTCAGATCGAGCGCGCTGTCGAGCTGGGTGACGGCATGCCGCGGCGATTGCCAGAACAGGGCTTGCGCGTACAGGCTGAAGGCGCGCGCTTCCGGCGCCGGTCCGCGGCGGCGCAGCGCGGCCAGTGCCTGCTGCGCGCCGGTTTCGTCGGCGGCTACGCCCAGCCGCGACTGCGCCCAGTATTCAAGCAGCCGCGCGGATTCCGCGAGCTCGCACGGGTCGCCGTGCTCCGTCGCGAGGCGAGCGCGTCGGCTCCAGGTCAGGCTGGTTTCGGGCATATCGAGAAAGCAGTGCAACTGACTCAGCGCGTGGCTGGCATAGGCGATATGACCAGCGATATGACCAGCGATATGGCGAGTCGGCGTGGCGACGTTTTCGCCTATCTTGAGTGATTCGGCATGCGCCAGCGCGGCCGGCGTGTCGCCCAGCAGCGCCAGGGTCCAGCTCAGTTGCGCGGGAATCAGCAGTTCGAGACCGATGTGGCGGAATCCGGCATCGACTCGCGGGTCGATCACCTCGAGACGCAACGCGCTCAGCAGTGTCAGCGCCTCGCCGAAGCGTCCCATCCAGAACAGGCTGTGGGCCAGCGCCCAGTCGGCGCGCGCCGCGCCGACCCGGCCCAGTTGCCGGAGCGGATCGCGCAAGCGACATGCCAGGCGGTAGGCGCGTTGCGGACCCGCTTCGGCATCCGCCGCCAGCCAGGCTTGATACAAGGCGTCACCGGCGTGGCGGGCGTTGTCGACAGGTTTCACCGCGCGCGGCGCGCGGGTTTATTCGGCGGAAGCATCCTTGTCGCGTCCCGGCGCCTCGATGCCGAGTTGCTTGACCTTGCGATACAGATTGGTGCGATCCAGACCGGCGCGTTCCGCGGTTTTGCTCATCGCCCAGCCGCATTGGCCGAGCAGCGCTTCGAGGTAGGCTTTTTCAAATGCATCGCGGGCATCCTTCAGCGGCATATGCAGCATCAGATCGATGCCGGTCGAGTCGCCGTCATCGGCTTTGATGCCCAGCATGGCTTCAATCAGTTCCGCATCGATCGGCGCGTCGCCACGCCCCTTGTCCGATTCCAGGGCGAGACGTCCGGCCAGCGCTTCGAGTTCCGCCAGATTGCCCGGCCAGTCATAGGTGGCGAGGGCTTGCAGCGCCGCGTCGGAAAATTTGCGCGGCGCGATCAGCAAGCGCGCGAAGGCGTCTTCCAGCACTCGCGCGGCCAGCGCGGGGATGTCTTCGCGGCGCGATTGCAGGGTCGGCAACTCGATCACGGCATGAATCAGTTGGTCATGCAGTTCTTGCGTCAGCCGACTGTCCGCCAGCAGTCGCGACAACGGTTGCTGGCAGGCGACCGCCACCCGGGCGGAGAATTCGCCGCGCCGGGCGATCAGCAACGCCAGGCCTTTTTGCTGCATGTTGCTCAGCACCGACAAATCCGGGACGAATATCAGGCCACCCTTGGCCTGCGCCAGCAGATCGGCGGGGCGGTCGGCGAGCAGGGCGGGGCTGTCGACACGAACGAAGGCGGCATCGGGTGGAGTCAGATAATGCACGACGATCTCCTCGCCGGCGCCCGGGTGGGTCTGCAACATCAGCGGCAGACCGGCGCTGATCGCCAAATTCAGGCGTTGCGCCAGGCGTCGCGTCGCTTCGCCCTGGCCCAGCAGATCGAGATTGCCGGTGGTGGTGGGACGCGCGCGCCGGCTGTCCATGGCCTTCTTCACGGTTTCCAGCAGGTGCTTGTACGAGACCGGTTTTTCCAGGTAATCGAAGGCGCCCAGCCGAGTGGCTTCGACGGCGGTATGCACGGTGCCGTGACCGGACATCATGACCACCGGCATGGTCAGCCGGCCCTGGGTCTTCCATTCTTTCAACAGCGTGACGCCATCGACATCGGGCATCCAGATATCGAGCAGCACCAGGTCGGGTATCCGGTCATCCAGCGCGGCGCGGGCGGCCGCGCCGTTTTCCGCCATGCGCACTTCAAAACCTTCCTCCTCGAGGATTTCGCGCATCAGTTCTCGAATGCCCGGTTCATCATCGACTACCAGAATTTCAGACATATCCCAACCTCTCTGCTGATTGATTCAAACCGGCGAATGCATCAGTCGCGACTCGCCATGCCGTTATCCGCCAAAACCGGCAGCCACACGCTGATCCGCGCGCCGCCGGTTTCCATATTGCTGACATTGATCTCGCCGTGGTGCTCCTCAACGATTTTCTTCACCACCGGCAAGCCCAACCCGGTGCCTTTCGGCTTGGTCGTCGCATAGGGTTCGAACATGCGATTCTTCAACGCCTCCGGGAAACCGGCGCCATTGTCTTCCACACACAGTACGACACGCTCGTCCGAATTGTCACCTTCGTGTCGGGTGATGACGTGAATTTGCGGAGCGGGCGTGCTTTCCTGCGCTTCCTGTGCATTTTTCATCAAATTGACGAGAACCTGACGCAACAACGCCGGGTCGCCCGCCACCGATGGCAGATTCGGCGCCAGTTCGACCTGAATTGGAACGCCGGACTGGAATAGATCTAGCACTTCTTGTACCAGTTGATTCAGATCGACGCGTTCGATGCGTGGCGACGGCAGACGCGCATATTGCGCGAAGGCGTCGACCAAACCTTTCAGCGCCGTCACCTGGCCGACGATGGTCGCCACCGCTCGGGTCAGGGTGTCGCGCGCGGCGCCTTCCAGGCGATCGGCCAGTTTGGCTTCCAGGCGTTCGGCGGAAAGCTGGATCGGCGTCAGCGGATTCTTGATTTCATGCGCCATGCGCCGCGCCGCTTCGCCCCAGGCGGCATCGCGCTGGGCTTGAATCAATTGCGTGACATCGTCCATCACCAGCACGTAGTCGGGTGCTTCCCCTTGCGACAGGGGCGTGCCGCGCACCAGCAGGATGCGGTTGCTGGCGGGCATGGTCAATTCCAGTTGCTCGCGCCAGGCCTGGTTGGGCGCGCTGGAGAAGCACCGCACGATGGCCTCGGCGAAGCGGCGCAGGCCGCTGTCCTCCTCGCCCCATTGCGCCAGATTGCGTCCTTCCAGTTCGCCGCGCGGCAAGCCGATGATGGCGCTGACCGCCGGATTGGCCAAGCGCACAGCGAGATTGTGCTCCAGCGTCACCACGCCGGCGGTGACGCCGGACAACACGCCTTCGAGATAGGCGTTGGCTTCCAGCAACTTGTCGCGGCTGTCCAGCGCGGCGGCGCGGGCGTCGGAGAGTTGGCGGGTCATGCGGTTGAACGATTGGGTGAGCATGCCGAGTTCGTCGCGGCTGGAGACGGCATGTACCTGGGTGAAATCGCCGCGCGCGACGGCGCGCGTGCCGCGCGCCAGCGCCCGCAGCGGC
>JAGUXX010000051.1 GCA_020061585.1 Betaproteobacteria bacterium
CGTCGCGCCGCCAGCCGTCACCGCAAGCCCGGCGGCGGCGCCCGCCGCGCGTTACGGACGAACCCGGGGCGAACCGGTGTGCGCCTTGTTGCTGCCCCCCGCCAGCCCTCCGGACGCTTCCTCCGCGTCGCAATCATGAGTTCCGAATGGCTGTTGCTGGCCGGATTGGCCGCCATGGCCTGGTTTTGGTGGGACAGTCTGCAAAAGCGCGAACTCGCGGTGCGCGCCGCGCGCGCGGTTTGTGAGCGGGCCAGTGTGCAATTCCTCGACGACAGTGTGGCGCTGAGCAAAATGCGCTTGCGGCGTGACGCCGCGCAACGCGCCAGGTTGTATCGTGAATATTCGTTCGAATACTCCAGCGTGGGTGATGATCGCCAGGCCGGACGGGTTTATCTGCTGGGTGAACGGGTGTTGTCGGCGGATCTGATTTCCTGAGGGGGCGTCGCGCACCGGCCACGCGCGACTGTTCGCGGTGCTAACGTCGTGCGCGGCAGAGCTCGGTCAGTACAGACCTGTATTCGCGGACCAGTCAGGCGCTATTTGCCCGCCAGATAGCGTTTGTCGTCGAAGGTGGAGACCCATTCGGGTTTGTAGATCACCATCATGGTGATCAGCATGCCGGTTACAAATGCTTCGCTGAACGCAATCAGGAAGTAGTAGGGCAGATATTCCCGCAGCAGGTAGTCGAGCGGATAAGCGCCGGCCAAGGTGACGAATCCGGTCGCCGCCAGGCCGACCGCTATCGTGGCCAGCGCCGCGCCGAAGAACCCGTTGAGGAAGATATAGATGAACAGGTGGTTGGGCAATTTTCCGTCGACCAGCCGGAAGATGGCCCAGGAAACCGCGACCGGCACGCCGCCCATGATCAGCCAGTTGGCGGCGAAAGCGGCATATTCGCCATGCCGGAGACTGATCGCGGCGGTGATCAGCGCCAACGAGAACAACGCGAACAATGGACGGAACATCAGCGTCAGCGCGGTGGCGCCGATCAGATGGAAATTCAGTCCCGGTTTGATGCCGGTCTTGATCAGCCAAAGGCCGAGCACGCAGACCGTGGCGGCGAGAAAAATGTTGAGGTTGGCGCCGTCGCTCAGCATCCGCCATCTGGCGCGCCGCGCGATCTGTAGCCCAAGCAGCGCGGCCAGCAGCCAAATGGTCCACAACCAGTGAATGGGGATGTTGCCAGCGACCAGATTCATGGCGTTATCGTCCAGGGTAGGAATGGGTAGTCGCGGATTTTATTGGAAAGCGCTCCGGAACCCGTTCACCCGGCAATTTTAAGGGTTTCCCTTCCGGGCAGGCATGTCTACCTGAAGGGTGCGGATGACTTATCATGCGGCAGAGTTCAACGGGATCGTTTTTTATGTGCAAAGCGGCTGTAAAGCCCTTATCGGATCGAGATTTCAGGTCGTGGCCGGTCTTGCTGTCGCGGCCGTTGCTACGATTGGCGCTGCTGCTGGCATGCCTGGTTACCGGACTTGCGCAGGCCGCCACGCAGGAAATCCGGATTGGAGTGCTGGCCTTGCGCGGCGCCGAACGGGCGATCCAGAACTGGTCCGAAACCGCAGTCTATCTGGAGCGCATGCTGCCTGGGCAGGACTTTCGCATCGTGCCGCTGGGGTTCGATGAAATACATCTGGCGGTGCGCCAGCGCAGCGTTGAATTCGTGCTGGCCAACCCGTCCTTTTACGTCGAGATGGAAACCCTGTACGGCGTCAGTCCGGTGGTCACCATGCGCAACCGGCACGATGGCGGACCGGGTTACAGCAAGTTCGGCGGCGTCATTTTCACCCGTGTCGCGCAGTCTGGAATTCGCGATTTCGCGGATTTGAAGGGCAAGTCGTTCAGCGCGGTCGACAAGGATTCGTTTGGCGGATGGCACGCCGGTTGGCGGGAATTGTTGCGCCAAGGGGTGCGGCCGGAATCCGATTTCAAGATGCTCAGTTATGCCGGCACGCATGATGCCGTGGTCTATGCCGTGCGCGACGGCAAAGCCGATGCCGGCACGGTGCGTACCGAGACGCTGGAGCGGATGGCCGAGGAAGGCTCGATCAAGCTGACCGATTTTTTTGTCTTGGGTGAACGTCGGCATGATGATTTTCCGCTGCTGCTCAGTACCGAGCTGTATCCCGAATGGCCGCTGGCAAAGTTGAAGGGTGTTCCGGATGCGCTGGCGGTGCGCGTGGCGGTGGCCTTGATGCAGATGCCGGCGGATGATCCGGCGGCGATCAATGGTCAGATCATGGGCTGGACGCTGCCGTTGAACTACCAGTCGGTGCACGAGACCTTGCGTACCTTGCGCATTGGCCCCTACGCCAAACAGCGGACGCTGACCTTGGCCGAATTGATGGCTCAGTACGGCCATTGGATCATTCTGGTCTTGGTGTTCTTGCTGCTGTCGCTGATCGTGGCGATTTATGTCAGCCGGATCAATCGTCGGCTGCGCCAGCAGCGGCGCGAGCTGAGCGTGTTGAATGCCGATCTCGAGGGGCGTGTCCGGGAGCGCACCGATCGGGTGGAAAATCTGCTGGACCGCGAGCGCTATCTGCGCGGCATTCTGGCCATGGTGGCGGACGTCAACGAGATTCTGATCACCACCAGCAGCCAGGACGAGATGCTCAAGGCCTGTTGCGATCGGCTGGTCGTCAACCCCGATTATCTTTTTGCCTGGGTCAGCCTGCTGCGGGCCGGCCAGTTGGCGGTTGCCGCCAAATCGTATGGTCATGCCGAGATTTCCCGCAAATTGCTGTCTTGCCTCGGCGATGATCCGGCGGATGCGGCGTTGCGGGAAAACCGGACAGTAGTGACCAGTGGCGACGAACTGGAGGCGACGCTACGCGAAGCCGGCATCTCTTCGGTGGCTTCGCTGCCGCTGCGGCGCGATGCCTACGCCGATGCGTTCGGCATGCTCTGCGTGTTGACCACGCGCGTGGATGGTTTCGACGCGGAAGAACTTTCGATGCTGGAACAACTTGCCGGCGACATCGGCTTCGCCATCCAGTCGTATCGCCATCAGGCCGAGACCGCGCGGTTGCAACAGGAACGTATCGGTAATTACGAAGAAACCATCCTGTCGATGGTCGAAATGATCGAAAAGCGCGATACCTATACCGCCGGTCATACCCGGCGTGTCGCGCAGTATTGCGAGTTGATCGCCAAGCATCTGGGTTATGGCGCTGAGGAAATCGAACGTCTGAAGGGGGCGGCCATTCTGCACGACATCGGCAAGATAGCCATTCCGGATGCCGTGCTGCTCAAGCCGGGTAGTCTGACCAGCCTTGAATACGATCTGATCAAGCAACACGTCGAAGTCGGTTACGAAGCGCTATCGCGTATCGAGATGTACCGCGAACTGGCGGAAATCATGCGCCATCACCATGAGCGTCATGACGGTCGCGGTTATCCCGCCGGGCTCAAGGGGGAGGCGGTCCCGCGTCTGTCGCGGATCATGGCGGTGGCCGACGCCTTCGACGCGATGACCACCAATCGCATCTACAAGCCGCGGATGACCGTGGCCGAGGCGCTGGCGGAGTTGCACGGTCTTGCCGGCAGCGAGTTCGACCCGGAAATCGTCGCCGCCGCCGAGGTGGCCTTGAACGCGGTGGCGCCACCGCCACTGGCTGACCAGATTCCGAAAACCTTGCTCGAAAAACAGCGTTTCGCCTATTTCTTCAATGACCACATGACCGGCTTGCACAACGCCGAGTACCTGCGATTCATCAGCAAGAGCGGACTCGATGGCGGTTTTCGCTGGGCCTGTCTGGTCATGCTGCAACATTTTTCGCGTTACAACAGCGAGCGTGGCTGGGCGGCCGGCAATCAGTTGCTGGTCGGATTTGCCGCGCATTTGGCGGCAACCTACCCCGGCGCGGTGATCAGCCGGGTGATGGGCGATGATTTCGTCCTGCTCGCATCCGCTCCGCTGCCGATTGATGTCATGCGATTGAAAGCCGGATCGCCATTACGCGACACGCCAGTGGAAATCGAATTCAAGGAAATCGATCTTGCCGCGGAGCGACTGGAAGGTTTGTTGCGGATGATCTGATTCGTCGGAATGCAATCAGACGTCGGATAAAATCCGGCTTTCGTTTATTGCTGGAAAGCTGTCATGCGTCTTGCCCTGTTCGATCTCGACAACACTTTGCTGGCCGGCGATTCCGATTTTGAATGGGCGCAATATCTGATCGAACAAGGCGTGCTCGACCGCGAAGTATATGAAGCCCGCAATCAGACCTTTTACGATCAGTACAAGGCCGGCACGCTCGATATCCACGAATTTCTCGACTTTCAGTTGAAACCGCTATCGCGTCACCCGCGCGCGCAACTAGACGTCTGGCATGCCGATTTCATGGCCCGCAAGATCATCCCGATCATTGCCTCCGGTACGCCCGCGCTTCTGGAAAAACACCGTGACGATGTCCGCGTAATCATTACCGCCACCAACAGTTTCGTTACCGCGCCGATCGCCGCCCATCTTGGCGTGCCGCATCTGATCGCAACCGAAGCGGAACAACTCGAAGGCGAGTTCACCGGGCGCCTCCATGGTTTGCCATCGTTCAAGGAGGGCAAAGTCCGTCGCCTGCTCGAATGGTTGGCCATGCGCGGCCAATGTTGGGATGACGTCAGTGATAGCTGGTTCTACAGCGATTCACTCAACGACCTGCCGTTGCTGGAAGTGGTGCGGCATCCCGTTGCCGTTGATCCCGATGCGACACTGAAAGCCTGTGCCGAAAGTCGCAACTGGCCGGTAATCAGTTTGCGCGGCTGATGCCGCCTTGCACGGTCGGTCGTCGCGATCAAATCGCGTCATTACCCGTGGCTTCGACTGGCGGTATGGTCTTGTGGCAAGTGCAGCGCACCGATGCGGGCGCTTGATATTGACGACGAATCTCCTGCATCCTGACCTTGCAGGTGGACTCGTTGTCGAAAAACTCGGCTTTGCCGGTGGTGGCCGGCAGATCCGGGGAAAGCGAAAGAAAGCTCAACAAAACCAGGCTTTTCATGATGATGTCCGATAAAAATTATTAATGGCTATATATAAGCATATTATGATGTATCAAATCCTATGTCTGACCGGATCTGGATAAAATGAATTGCAGTCGTGGCAATGTCGCAATGGTCCATAAAGACTAATTGCGGCTGGTGAGGCAAAAAACGCCCCCCCCAAATCCCACCAAAATGCCGATGTAAACTCCGATTCACCTGGCCTGCTCAACGTGGCCGGCATTGCTGTCAGTTGCCGACATTTCTTTGAAGTTGCGCTTGCGTTACGTGAGACAAACGGGCTTCCGATGACTTATCTATCAGTGTTGGACAGCGCTCGGCCTTGATTGTAAAAGGGTCATTGCGCTGGTCGGACAGCCCGGATGTCGATCAGCGTTTATTGCCGCAACTGACGGATTGATCCGTAACTTTGGAGAGGAACTGGGTATGGGCTTGTTTGATCGATTGCGCGCTTTATTCGTTGGATCACCCGAATCGGTTGAACATTCCTCCGCTGAACTCGCTATCGCCACCCAAGATGTCCGGGAACGGCGCAAACGTCCGCGTATCAATGCGCGCAAAGGCACGCGAGTGCTGATCGTCGATGACTCGCCGACCATACTGCTGCATTTGCGCAAGCTGTTTGCTTCCGCCGGTTATCAGACACGCGAGGCGGCTGACGCGGATATCGCATTGCGGATGATGCGCAGCGAGCGCCCGGATCTGGTCGTACTCGATGTCATCATGCCGGGCACCAACGGCTTTGCGGCTTTGCGGCATATGCGCAAAGACCCGAAAGTGCGCGATGTGCCGGTGATCATGATGAGCGGCAACGAACAAGCTACCGAGGAGTTCTATCTGATGCGTATCGGCGCGGATGGCTTCATGAAGAAACCGTTCACCCGGTTCGACGTGTTCAGCCGCATTGAAGCCATACTGGATGACGCTTGTGTGCCGCGTCGTTCGGCTGGTTGAGGAAAAAAGCTACCCGCGGCGCGGGTAGTTTGTGGCGCGCCATCCCGGTATTGATCCGATGCTTTTGATCCGACGCTTTTGATCCGAAATGGCGCGGCGATGCCGGCTTCAGCTTTTTTTCACCGGGCAGGTGCTCAGCCCCAGCAGCGGGTAGAACGGGCAGAACTTGAACAGACCGGTGGCCAGGGGGACCAGACCGATCCAGGCCCAGACTGGTCCGCCCAGCGCCGCCACCCAGGCGATCAGGGCCAGACCGACAACGATGCGCAGGATGCGATCAATACCGCCGACATTTGCATTCATGATGTTTCTCCAAAAAGGTTGAGCTCAGAATAACGCTCCCGTAGGGAACGCATGCAGGCTATCGAGCGGGCTTGGTCGGATCAGTGACTTTGGTTACATAACGCATCACCACGCGCATCACCACGCGCATCACCCGCCGCCGATGATCCACTGGCAACCGGCAAACAAAAAGGCGCCCCGAGCAAGTCGCGGGCGCCTTGAATGACGAATGACAGGCTGTATCAGGTGTTCTGAATCACGATGCTGGGGAATTTCGAAGAATGGTCGACCGCCAGATCACCGACCTTCACCGCCACCCGGCGGGCGATCTGCCGATAGATTTCCGCGATGCGCGATTCCGGTTCGGCCACCACGGTGGGTTTGCCGGAATCGGTTTCTTCGCGGATACGAATGTCCAACGGCAAGGCGCCGAGGAATTCGTTGCCGTAATCCTTGCACATGCGCTCGCCGCCGCCTTCACCGAAGATGCGCTCTTCATGGCCGCACTGGGAACAGATGTGCAGACTCATGTTCTCCACCACGCCGAGTATCGGCACGCCGACCTTCTCGAACATCTTGAGACCCTTGCGCGCGTCGATCAGCGCGATGTCCTGCGGCGTGGTGACGATCACCGCGCCGGTCACCGGTACCCGTTGCGCCAGCGTAAGCTGAATGTCGCCGGTGCCGGGCGGCAGGTCGATGACCAGATAATCGAGGTCTTTCCATTTGGTATTGTTGAGCAATTGCTCCAGCGCCTGGGTGACCATCGGGCCGCGCCAGACCATCGGCGTTTCGACATCGATCAGGAAACCGATCGACATGGCTTGCAAGCCATGGCCCAGCATCGGTTCGAGATTCTGGCCATCGGGCGATTCCGGGCGGCCATGGATGCCCAGCATGGTGGGCTGCGAGGGGCCGTAGATATCGGCGTCCAGCATGCCGACGCTGGCGCCCTCGGCGGCCAGCGCCAGGGCCAGATTGACGGCGGTGGTGGACTTGCCGACACCGCCCTTGCCGGAGGCGACGGCGATGATGTTCTTCACGCCGGGAATCAGCTTGACGCCTTTCTGCACGCTATGCGCGACGATCTTCCAGCTGATGTTGGTTCGCACGCCCGCCACGCCAGACAGGCCGTTGATCTTGTCTTCGACCAGTTTGGCCATCTCGGCCATGACCATTTTGGCCGGGTAGGGCAGCACGATATCGAGGCTGACCTGATCACCCTCGACTTTGATGTTGCGGGCTGACTTGGTGGTGATGAAATCTTTCTGGGTGTTGGGATCTATGAGTTCTTTAAGTGCAGCCTGCACTTGTTCGACGGAAACCGACATGGTCTGACCTCTAGGTTGGAAGATGGTGGGGTGTTGCTGGAATCGATAATTTTCGCGGTCTGGTCATAGTGATGGCGATCGCGGACTTTTCAAGACCGGGAATTACTTGATCATTTTACTCGGCTTAGGGGCGAGACCATCCTACCCATCCGGGTAGGTGTTGGAGATTGCCGGTCATTGCCCGTGCTGGAGGTTTGGATAGGCGAGTTCTGGATCAGGGGCAGACATCGAGACGCCCATCTTTCCAGCACAGCTTGCGTATTTTTCGGGTGGATTTTTTCTGGGCGGTACGCGACTTCACGACCGGGTTCGCAGCCGCATTGGTCATGTTCGCGGGACCGGCTGCCAACGCCTCGACAGGCGGTGCAAGCAACGCGGAATCGGCTGGCTTGCCGGGCGAGTCGGGGCTGGACGGCAAGATCGTCTCGACCGCCGCGGCGCTGGCGGGAACGCTGGGAGCGGGTTCGACCAGCGGAATGACGGGTTCCGCCAAGGCAGTCGCGTCAGTCGCCTCGGATGCGCCGGGAGCGGCGACGCTATCGGCGCTTGCCGGGGCCGTGCTGGATGGCGGCGCTTGCGTTGCCGGGGGGCTATCCGGCGTGGCGGTTGTCGCGGCGGGTTCGCTGGTTGCGGGGAGCCGGGGTTGGGCAGGCCATTGCGGCGCGACCGGCCACATCCAGAACGGCGTCGGAAATGGCATTGGCTGCATCGGCAGGGGCATCGGCGCGGCCCACATTTGCGCTTGCGGGAAATACGGGGTGAACGGCCAGAACGGTGTTTGTTGCCCCGGGGCGAAGGATTGCTGGGCCTGCACGGATGCGCCAAAGAGACTCAGTGCGCCAAGCGAGACCAGGGCCAGTCTTCGTATCAATAGCATTGCATCCCCGTTATTCTGGATTGTGTGCGATCAGTTTCAGCATCGGTGCTTGCGCACGCAGCGCGCCAACTATTTCGCTGATGATGCCGGGCCGATATTTCAACGAAACCCACAACACGTTGAGTTTCAGATTGAAGTCGGCGAACACCACCCAGCTTTCGAAGCGGGTCAGTACATTTTGAATAATGCGCGTCAGACATTCGATTTCATGCGTGGAGCGATTCTTGAGGCCTGGCGCCAGCATCATGAAGTCGACGTAAGGACGACCTGCGCTGTCGCGTTTCGGCGCCAGTTTCCAGAGCGGTTCGCCACGCCCCCAGCAGCCCGGCTCGCCGGGTAGTGATTGGGGGCGGCTGACCAGTTTCACGCTATCTGCCGAGTTCGACACCCAGTTCCGCGAACGTGCTGGCGACGCCGGCGGTTTCGAGTTGCGCGCCAAGCTGGCGACTGATCTGCGAAACCGAGAACATGCCACGCAGGATCTGGCTGCGGTCGGTGGTGCGTTCCACCGCCAGCGCGTGCTGGCGGCCATGCGTCTTGAGCGTCGCGATCACGTCGCCGACATGCGCGGTCTGAAGATCATCCATGCATAGCACTTCCAGCTTCTCGCGCGGTGTCATGATGTCTTTCACCATCACGTCGGAATGCCGAATGCCCTGGGTCTGCACGATCTGCATGGGTTTTTCGCTGGTCAGGTCGGTGGCGGTGATCAGGCCGAGGATGTGGTTCTGATCATCCACCACCAGCAGCATGCGCACGCCGCGATGGATCATCTTGGCGCGCGCCGCTTCGATGGTTTCGAGCGGGAAGATGGTATAGGCGGTGACCACCGTGAAATCGGTCATCACGCTCGCGGCGGGCTGGTCGAGGCCAACTTTTTCCGGCAGTGCTTGACGCGGTTTGTGGAACGTAGCGCCCTTTTGCAGGGGGGCGGTGGGGATGACTTTGTAATTTCTGCTCACGATATCAATCACTCATTGGGTTATCCGTACGGACGATTCAAGATCTGCCCACGCCATGCGCGCGCATCGCCAGCATATACGGATGGCAGGTACGCGGATGCTCGGCGCCGACAGTCAGAAAGCGTTCCAGTTCGCTCAAGGCCGTACGGTAGACCTCGCGCTTGAATTCGACAACATCCGCCGCCGGCGCCCAGTATTCATGCCAGCGCCAGGCATCGAATTCCGGATGTTCGGAGGCGCGCAGCCGGACATCGCAATCGCGTCCAATCAGGCGCAACAGAAACCAGATCTGTTTCTGGCCGCGATAATGCCCGCGCCATTCACGCTTCATCCAGTCGCGCGGCACGTCGTAGCGCATCCAGTTGCGGGTGCGTCCAAGGATGCGCACATGATCCTGAGCCAACCCGACTTCTTCCATCAACTCGCGATACATCGCCTGTTCGGGGCTTTCACCATGCTTGATGCCGCCCTGAGGAAATTGCCAGGAGTTCTGGCGTATGCGTTTGCCCCAGAAAACTTCGTTGCGCGCATTGCAGATGATGATGCCCACGTTCGGCCGGTAACCGTCTTTGTCGATCATGGCCGCCTCGATAAATTACAGAATTACGACCGATTTTCCCACCCTTCATCGGCGATGGAAAGCATCAGTCATAGGCGAAGCGGCTCACAGTATGAACGCCTCGCTGGAGGTCGGATTCCAGTTGCGCATGCGGGAAACGAAGCTTTCGAACTCCAGGCCCCGTTCCGCCTCGAGTCGCTGGGCGTCTTGCAGCAATGCGCCGAGATTTACATCCGGCAGTGGCTTGCGAAATGCGAACACGATGATGTTGCCCTTCTTCTCGGCCGGCAATTGCAGGACATGTTCGCCGAACGCGCGGGCCAGGCGGTCGAAAAAGCGCGGGTAATATTCGTCCGAGCCCCACAGGTTGAATACCGCCACGCCGCCCGGTCGCAGCATGGCCTTGCAGGCGCGGTAGAACTCCGCGCTGGTCAGTGCGTCGACGATGCGTTTGGCGTCGAAGCCGTCCACCAGCAACACATCCTGGCTATCCGGATGGTCGTGGACGAAGGCGGCGCCATCGCCGGTGATTACCGTCAGCCGCTGGTCATCCGGCGGCAACATGAAGTAGGCGCGCGCGGCGGCAACCACTTCCGGGTTGATTTCCAGCGCGGTCAAGCGGCTTTGCGGCAGATTGCGGTGGATGTACTTGGCGATGGAACCGCCGCCCAGGCCGATCAGCGCGATATCGCGCGGATCGCCGCGAAACAGTAGAAAGGCCATCATCGCGCGGGTGTATTCCAGTTCCAGCGCATCGGGCTGCTTCAGGCGCATGGCGCTCTGCACGGCGGGGCCGCCGAGATGCAGGTAGCGGACGTCTTGGCGTTCGGAGATCTCGACCGGGGCATGGCCGGGGCTGCGGCGACGAAAAAAACTCATGGGGGTTTCCCGAATCAACAAGGTTCAGGCGAGGATACTTCACTCCGGCTGTTCGGCTAAAATCGACACCTATTCAAATATCCGGATACTACGGGCGATGGACTACGAACAAGCGCGCTTCAATATGGTGGAACAGCAGATCCGTCCCTGGGAAGTGCTCGATCCCAAGGTGCTCGATCTGTTGCACAAGGTGAAACGGGAAGACTATGTGCCGCGGGTCTATCGATCTCTGGCATTTGTCGATATGGAGATACCGCTGGGCGGCGGCGCGTTGATGTGGGCGCCCAAGATCGAGGCGAAAGTGCTGCAATCGCTGCAATTGCGCCCGCAGGACCGGGTACTCGAAATCGGCACCGGCAGCGGCTATTTCACCGCGTTGATGGCGCATCAGGCCAGCGTGGTGGTCAGCGTGGAATTGCGCGCCGACCTCAAGGACGACGCCGAACGCAAATTCAAGGCGCATGGCCTGAGCAACATCCAATGCCGCTTGGGCGACGCGGCGCGCGACTGGACCGATGACGGCGGCTTCGATGTCATCGTGCTGACCGGCTCCACGCCTTTGCTGCCGCCGGCCTATCGCGACCGGCTCAGCCCGGGTGGCCGCCTGTTCGCCATCGTCGGGGAAGGCGATGCGATGGCCGCCACGCTGGTCACTTGTCTGGCGCCGGCGACCTATCGTTCCGACCGTTTGTTCGAAACCAGCGCGCCGGCGCTGGTCAACGCATTGGCGCCGGAGCGTTTCGTCTTCTGATGCGCCAGCTTCGTCCCGTCGAACTCAAATCCTGGCTTGACGACCCGCAACAGAAACCGCCGCTGCTGCTCGATGTGCGTGAACCTTGGGAGTACGAACGCTGTCACATCGCCGGTGCAAAGTTGATGCCGATGAGTCAGATCCAATCGACTTTCGCTCAGCTCGACCCGGAGCGGGAGATCGTGGTCATTTGCCATCATGGCGTGCGCAGTTTTCATGTCGCGCGCTTCCTTGAACACAATGGTTTTGAAAAGGTGATCAACCTGACTGGCGGCGTCGATGCCTGGGCCAAAGAGGTGGATCGCCAAATGCCTGTTTACTGATCGAGTGAAAATGATGCGTCAGATCCTGATCTTCGCCGCGCTGATGTTCGCGCTGCCGGCTATGGCCGGGAACGCCAACCTGAGCGATGTTTATCGGCTGGCGCTCGATAACGATGCCGGGTACGCGGCGGCCCGCGAAAGCTACAAAGCCGGCCTTGAAAAGCAGCCTCAGGCGCGCGCCGGCTTGCTGCCGACGCTCAATCTCGGCGCGAATCTGCGTTACAACGAGTCGCGCAGCAGCGCATCGCCATCAAGCGACTATGATTCGCGCAGCGTGTTTCTGACCCTGACGCAGCCGATCTATCGCAAGCAGAATATCGAGGCCTATGCCCAAGCCAAGATCCAAACCTTGTTGGCGGAGCAGGAACTGAATCTGGCCGAGCAGAATCTGCTGCTGTCGGTGGCGCAGGCTTACTTCGCGGTGTTGCAGGCGCAGGATGTGCTCACCACCGCGCAAGCGCAGAAACAGGCGTTTGCCGAACAACTGGCGCAGGCGCGCAAGAGTTTCGAGGTCGGGGCGTCGACGATCACCGATACCCATGAAGCCCAGGCGCGTTACGACCTGACCGCGGCGCAGGAAATCGCCGGGTTGAACGACCTGGAAGTGAAACGGCGCGCGCTGGAAAAAATCATCGGCGGCGAGACCCCGGACCTGGCGCGTTTGCGCGATGGTGTGCGCTTGTCCTTGCCGGAGCCGAGCAATATGGATGCCTGGGTCCGGCAGGCCGAGGAAGCCGGTATCGCGGTACGGCTGAATCAGTCCGCGGTCGAATTGGCGCGGCGCGAGGTGGAACGTCAACGCGGCGGCCATCACCCGACAGTCGATCTGGCGGCCAGTTACAGCGATAACCGCAATCCGTCGTCGACGCTTTCTTCCAGTAGCGGCGGCAACATAGGCGTGGAATTCGGCTGGTTGCTGTATCAGGGCGGGGCCAACGATTCGCGCGTGCGCGAGGCGGTGGCAAATCAGGAAAAATCCCGTCATGAACTCGAAAGCGCGCGTCGTCAGGCCCGGCTTGAAGCGCGTCAGGGGTTTTTAGGCGTGCTGTCCGGCGATGCCCAAGTCAAGGCGCTGGAGCAGGCGTTGGTGTCCAGCGAAGCGCAGTTGAAATCGACCAAGCTCGGTCTGGAAGTCGGCGTGCGTACCCGCGTCGACGTGCTCAACGCCCAGCAGCAATTGTTCACCACCCGCCGCGATCTCGCCGCCGCGCGCTATCAGACTCTGGTTGCCGGGTTGCAACTGAAGGCGGCGGCCGGCAGTCTGGATGCCGAGGATCTGAAAGTGATCGACGCGCTGTTGCAATAGATCAATTGGTTCCTTGCCATGCCGGTTCCAGCATGGCCAGCGTGCGTTCGGTGGCGCCGCGATTGCGCTCGGCGAATGCCCTGCCGGAAGCGGCCATGACGGCCCGCCGGTCTGGATCGGCGCGCAATTCCGCCAGCGCCGAGGTCAGCGTTTCGCCATCCGCCACCCGCCACGCCGCGCCGGCCGCCACGGCTTGTTCCGCCGCTTCGCTGAAGTTCCAGGTATGCGGACCGATCAGCGCCGGACAACCGGCCGCCGCCGCCTCGATCAGATTCTGTCCGCCGAACGGCAGCAAACTGCCGCCGATGTAGGCCACGTCGGCGGCGGCGAAATAGCTGGCCATTTCGCCCATGCTGTCGCCCAGAAACAGCTTCACGTCTGGGGGCAGTGGCGTTGGGGACATGCTGTCGCCACGTCGTGCCCAAGGTTTTCCGCGCGCCTCGATCAGATCCGCGACTTCGGCGAACCTTTGCGGATGCCGCGGCACTAGAACCAGCAACAGATCTGGCAGATCGAGCCGCTCGAAGATATCGAGCAGCAGTTGCTCCTCGCCCTCGCGGGTGCTTGCGGCCAGCCATACGAAGCGCCGGCCGAACTGTTCGCGCAAGCGCGCGGCGCGGCGATCGGTGTCCGTCGGAGCGGCGACGTCGAACTTCAAATTGCCGGTGATGCGCGGCGCGTCGACGCCCAACGCGGCAAAGCGTGCCGCGTCATCCGCTGTTTGCGCGGCCAGGCCGCTCAGTGATTGCAAGGCGGGGGTGGCCAGTCGGCGAAAACGCGCATAGCCGCGCGCCGAGCGCGCGGACAGCCGCGCGTTGACCAGAAACAGCGGAATGGAATTCCGCTTGCAGGCGACGAACAGATTCGGCCACAACTCGGTTTCCATGATCACCCCCATGTCGGGACGCGCGCGCCGCAGAAACAGCCAGATCAGCGGCGGAAAATCGTAGGGCAGATAGGCTTGTTCGAATCCTGGTCGGTCCTGACCGGCGAACAAGGACCGCCCGGTATCCCGTCCGGTCGGCGTGGTGTGGGTCAACAGTATCGCGCAATCCGGGTGCCGTGCTTGCCAGGCCGCGATCAACGGCGCGGCGGCGCGCGTCTCGCCGACCGAAACGGCGTGGATCCACAGCCGCGCGCCGCCGCGCCAGCGACGATGCCAGCCCAGCCGTTCCGGCCAATGGCGCAGGTAATCCGGCTGCCGCCGTGCCCGCCACAGCAGGTGCAGAAAGGCCAGCGGCAAGAACAGGAGCCAGACCAGGGAATAGATCAATCGCATGGGGCGGATGTTATTGAAGGCGCGTCGCGCTGTCTCGTTCAAGCGCATAGCCAGCCAGATGATGGATCAAATAGTGACATGCCGGGGGGCGGCGACTACCATTCGCCGGGTTCAAATCAGGGGAATCGTCATGAAAGTCTTGGTTACCGGCGCCGCCGGATTTATCGGCATGCATGTCGCGCAGATTCTGCTCAAGCGCGGTGATCAAGTGGTCGGCATCGACAATCTCAACGATTATTACGATCCCCAATTGAAACTGGCGCGCCTGGAACAGCTCAAGCCGTATCCGAATTTCAGGTTCGTGCGAGGCGATATTGCCGACCGGGTGGTGGTGGAAGACCTGTTCGCCGCAGAGCAATTCAACCGTGTCATCAATCTGGCCGCCCAACCCGGCGTGCGTTATTCGCTGAAAAATCCCTACGCCTACATCCAGACCAATCTGGTCGGTTTCGGCAATCTGCTGGAAGGCTGCCGCCATAACGGCGTCGAACACTTCGTCTACGCCAGCAGTTCCAGCGTCTACGGCGCCAACACCCACATGCCGTTTTCGGTGCATGACAACGTCGATCATCCGGTCAGCCTCTACGCCGCCAGCAAGAAAGCCAACGAACTGATGGCGCACACCTACAGCCACCTGTACGGCCTGCCGACCACCGGTCTGCGCTATTTCACCGTCTACGGCCCGTGGGGTCGCCCCGACATGTCGCCCTGGCTGTTCACCAGCGCCATTCTTGAAGGCCGCACCATCGACGTGTTCAACCACGGCAAGATGCAACGCGATTTCACCTACGTTTACGACATCGCCGAAGGCACCGTGCGCGTACTCGACAAAATCGCCACGCCCAACCCCGAATTCAGCACCGATGCGCCCGATCCCAGCACCAGCTACGCGCCGTTCCGGGTTTACAACATCGGCAACAATCAGCCGGTGGAACTGATGACCTTCATCAAGACGATAGAAGATGCCGTCGGCCAGGAAGCGAAAAAGAACTTCCTGCCGATGCAGCCGGGCGATGTGGTGGCGACCTATGCCGATATCGACGCGCTGAAGCGCGATGTCGGTTTCGAACCGAAGACCGAACTGGCGGCGGGGATCGCCAACTGGACGGCGTGGTATCGGCAATATACCGGGCAATAGCTCCGACGCGCCGTGATGCGCGACTATTGCTCGCCGGGTGGTTCGGTTGGGCTTGATTCCGGTGTTGACGTGGAAGCGACAACCGGGAAGGTGACGTCCTCGTACAACAGGTCCATCGACAGCCGCGCGCCGACGCTTTCCAGCACTACATCATCAAGCGCGCCGCTGGCGTAGAGGACCCACAGTCCATCTCCGCCTTTTCTGAACAGGTCGGCGTGGCGGCGATCCTGTTCCACAAGCAAGTATTCCTTGAGGCTGTCGAGGTTGCGGTAATACTCGAATTTGCGGCCGCGATCATAAGCGGCGGTGGATTCGGACAGCACTTCGACGATCAGTGCGGGATGCCGTTTCGCCAGGTCGGCTTCCGGTGTCTTGTCGCGCGCATCGCAAGTCACCATCACATCCGGATAGAACGCGGCATTGGCGGCATCGAGGCGCAGCTTCATGTCGGCGATGAAGGCGCGGCAAGGACTGCCGCGCAGGGTGGAACGGAGAGCGCTGGCAATATTGAGCGCAATCGTATTGTGTGGATCGCGCGCGCCAGTCATGGCGAAGACCTCGCCATTGATGTACTCGTGACGATCGCTTTGCTCGGCTTCCCAGCGCATGAAATCGTCCAGGCTGAATTCGAGTTGCGGTTGCAAGGCACCCATGATTATTCCCGCGTCTTAGGTCAAGTGAGTATAGCGGAGGCTTGCCGACTCGCATCCCGCTCCGCCGCAGCGGTTCTCGGTACGCCGGAGAGCGGAGTCGTTAGCGGCTCTGCCGCTTACAAATCCGGCCTCCCCCTTTGCGGGGATTCGTAAGGCGCTAAAGCGCCAACGACTCCGCTGCACCGGTTCTCGGTACGCCGGAGAGCGGAGTCGTTAGCGGCTCTGCCGCTTACGAATCCGGCCTCCCCCTTGCGGGGATTCGTAAGGCGCTAAAGCGCCAACGACTCCGCTGCCCTTGCCGCCACCAGACCTTGCGCCAGCGCGGTGGGCACGCTGGGTTGCGGGGTTTCGGTGACGTCGCCGGCGGCATGGATGCCGGCGACCGTGGTGCGTTGCCAGATATCGGTCTGGATGTGGCCGCTGGGGCTCAGTGACGGCCGCAATTCCGGCGCGAAACATGTCAGCACGTCGGTATTCGGCAAATAGCCGAACATCGCCAGCAGCCAGTCATAGCGCACTTTTATCGAGCCCCAGGTGGCGACAATGCGGCGGTCATCCAGGCTCAGCGAATCGGGGGTGCAATTCGCGCGCAGCTCGATGTTCGGATGCGCGTTGCAGGTGTCCTGAAACGGTTGCCGCGCGGAAAACTGCCGCCGCGTGCAAACCCGTACCTGGTTGTCGCGTTCAGCGAGAAACAGCGCATGGTCGAGCGCGTTGTCGCCGCCGCCGAGTATCAGTACACGGGCTTGTCGTATATCGTCGCGTATGGTTTCCGATAGCGGGCCGATGATGACGCGATCCGATGCGGCGGTGAGCGCCAGCAGTTCCGGCGTGCCGCGCGGATGTGTGCCGGTGGCGATAACGATTGCATGGGCGGCAAGGGAATGTTCTCCGGCCGGGGTTTGATAGTCCAGGTTGAAATCACCCGCCACGCCGTTGACGGCGGTGATGCGAGCCTGTTTGACGCAGGTCAGCGGCAAGGCGGCAAAGTGCCGCGCCATACGCAAGCTCATTTCGCGGCCGGTTTCTTCCGGTTCACCCAGCAGCCAGAGGTTGGGATGGAAATTGCCCAGTTGAATGCCGCCGATGTCAGCGCTCAGTTCAATGACCACCGGGGTGAGGCCGAACGACAGGCAGGCATTGGCGCAGGACATGCCGGCGGGGCCGGCGCCGAGGATGGCTACGATCATGATGGTATTGGTGCGGTTATCATCTGCGCCCGAAACTAGCACAGCCGCCATGCCGTCTCCAACCTCCACGCCGCAACTTCCGTCCCCCGAACCGGATGCGTTGATCCATTGTCGGCGGGTGCGCGCGCATATTCAGGCCGACATCGCCCAGGCCGGCGGCTGGATTCCTTTCGCGCGTTACATGGAACTGGCGCTCTACGCCCCGGGGCTGGGCTATTACGCCGGCGGGGCAGCGAAGTTCGGCGCGGCGGGCGATTTTGTCACCGCGCCGGAAATGACGCCGTTGTTCGGTGCGACCTTGGCGCGCGCCGTCGAAGCGGTGCTGCGCGCCACCGGCGGCGAGATCCTCGAACTCGGCGCCGGCAGCGGCCGTCTGGCGCTGGATCTGCTGCGCGAACTGGAAATTCGGCAAGCGTTGCCTGCGCGGTATCGAATTCTCGAAGTCAGCCCGGATTTGCGCCTGCGGCAACGTGAGTTGATCGCGGCGGAAGCGCCGCATCTGTTGCCGCGCGTAGTCTGGCTGGACCGCTTGCCGGAGCGGTTTGTCGGTTTGATGCTGGCCAACGAAGTGCTGGACGCGATGCCGGTGCATCTGCTGCATTGGCTGGATGGAGAGGTGTTCGAGCGTGGCGTCGTGGTGGAGCGCGGCGAGTTCGCCTGGCGCGACCTGCGCTTGTCCGAAGGGCCGCTGTGGCAAGCCGCCAAGGCGATCAATCCCGGCCCGGATTACGTGTCCGAAATCAACCTCGCCGCGCCGGCCTGGATCGCCAGCCTGGCGCAGTGCCTGGAGCGCGGCGTCATGCTCTGCTTCGACTATGGTTTTCCGCGCGGCGAGTATTTTCACCCGCAGCGATACATGGGTACTTTGCGCGTGCATTACCGACACCACAGTCTGGATGATCCGTTTTATCTACCCGGATTGTGCGATTTGACCGCGCATGTCGATTTCAGCGCCGTCGCCGACGCGGCTCGCGCATCCGGCCTGGATCTGTTGGGTTACACCAGCCAGGCCAATTTCCTGCTCAATGCCGGCCTGCTCGAATTGATGCAGCGCATGACGCCCGGCAGTATCGACTACCTGCGCGCCGCGGCGGCGGTGCAGAAACTGTTGCAGCCTTCGGAGATGGGGGAATTGTTCAAGGCAATTGCCTTTGGACGCGGCATCGACGGGAACCTCCCGGGGTTCGAGCGCGGCGATCGGCGCGGCGCGCTTTGACACGGTGTTGAAAAACGCGAAATGGCTCAGAAATACGTCATGCCGGCGCAGGCCGGTATCCATAAGCCGTTGATATTGATCACGTCGCACTGGACCCCGGCCTTCGCCGGGGTGACGGTGTGTTTTTCAACACCCTGTTAATCGACCCTCAGCCGAAGGCATGGGTCAGATCGACGCTGACCTCGGCCAGCCCTGGAACACTTGTCGAGCCGGGGGTTTCGGTGGCGGTGATGTCGGTATAGCGCCCCTCCAGCGGTGCGCGATGAAAACGAATGCTGCGCGCCGGGATGTCGACGATCCAGTATTCGGGGATGCCATGACGGGCGTACAACTCGGCTTTGACACCGCGGTCGAAGGCGGCGGAACTGTCGGCCACTTCGACCACTAGCAGCGTATCGTCGGGGCCGGGGTGGGCGTGGCGATAAAAATCCTTGCGCGGTTTCAGCAGGGCCAAGTCGGGGTATACCTCGACGATGGGCGATAGGCGCAGAGCGTTTTGTACCCAAACAATTGCATTGCTGTGAACCGCATCGGTGAAACCCTGGGTCAGCCAACCCACATTGCCACAATGAAAACTGCCGATCGGCGCCATGTCGATAATCTCCCCTTCGATCAGTTCTACGCGTTCTCCCGGCATGAACATGCCGACTTCCGCCATTTTGTGGAATTGTTCGGCATTGATGCGGTGGCGCGTGATTGGGGGCGGAAGAACCAGTTCCATGGCTGACTCCGGTTGCTGGATGGGTTGAATATTGGCGCTTCAATCTGGACACGGCAAGTAGGGTGAATTTATTCCTCGCCGCCGGCCTCCATCCCCAGTTCCTGTATCTTCCGGGTCAGTGTGTTGCGCCCCCAGCCCAGCAGCGTGGCGGCTTCGATCTTGCGGCCGCCGGTGTGGGCCAGCGCGACGCGGATCAGGCTGCGTTCGAATTCGCTGGTCAGATCGTTGAGGATGCCGCTGTCGCCGCGCGCCAGGCGGGCCTGCGCGGTGCGGGCCAGGGCATCGGACCAGTCCAGCGCGGTATTGGCCGGGTCATGGCTGGCTTCCGGCGGCAGATCCTTCACATCGACCATCTGGCTGGGCGCCATCACCGTCAGCCAGTGGCAGAGATTTTCCAGTTGGCGCACGTTGCCGGGGTAGGGCAGGGCGGCCAGGGCTTTCATGGCTTCCTCGGATACCTGCTTCATTTCCACGCCCAGATCCTGCGCGCTCTTTTGCAGGAAGTACTTGATCAGCAATGGAATGTCTTCGCGGCGCTCGCGCAGCGCCGGCAGTTTGATGCGGATGACGTTGAGCCGATGAAACAGATCTTCGCGGAACAGCCCTTGCCGCACCCGTTCCTCCAGCGCCTGGTGCGTCGCGGCGATGACCCGCACGTTGACCCGCACCGGGGCGTGACCGCCGACCCGGTAGAACTCGCCATCGGCGAGCACGCGCAGCAGGCGAGTTTGCAGATCCGAAGGCATGTCGCCGATTTCATCGAGAAACAGCGTGCCGCCGTCGGCCTGTTCGAAGCGTCCGCGACGCGACGCGGTGGCGCCGGTGAAGGCGCCGCGTTCATGGCCGAACAGTTCGCTCTCCAGCAGATCTTTGGGAATCGCGGCGGTATTCAGCGCGATGAATGGCTTGTCGCGGCGCGGACTGTGACGATGCAAGGCATGCGCGACGAGTTCCTTGCCGGAGCCGGTTTCGCCGGTGATCAGCACCGTGGCGTGGCTTTGGCTCAAACGACCAATGGCGCGAAACACGTCCTGCATCGCCGGCGCCTGGCCCAGCATCGCCTGGCCGATCAGGCCGGAATCGAGCCCCGGGGCTTCGTCGCCGCGATTGCCTTCTTCCAGCGCGCGGTGGATCAGTTCCAGCGCGTGATTGACGTCGAAGGGTTTCGGCAGATATTCGAAGGCGCCGCCCTGAAACGCCGACACCGCCGAATCCAGGTCGGAGTAGGCGGTCATGATGATGATCGGCAGTCGCGGGTGCGCGGCTTTCAGGTGTTCCATGAAATCCAGGCCGCTCATGCCCGGCATGCGGATGTCCGACAGCACCGCTCCCGGCGTTTCCCGTTCCAGCGCGCGCAACGCGGCCTCGGCGCTGTCGAAGATGCGGTGCGGCAGATTTTCCCGCGCCAGGGCTTTTTCGAACACCCAGCGTATCGAGCGGTCGTCATCGATGATCCAGACCGGTTTCATAAATTGACTCCTCTGCATGCTTATTTAATAGGCAAATAAATGGAAAAACAGGTGCGTCCCGGCTGGCTTTCGACATGGATCGCCCCCTCATGGCGTTGCACCAGACTTTGCGCCAGCGTCAACCCTAGCCCGGTGCCGCCCTCGCGGCCGGAAACCAGCGGGAAAAACACCCGCCCGAGCATGTCGTCGGGAATGCCCGGGCCGTTGTCGATGACATCCAGACGCACCGCCAGTTTCCACAGTTTCATCGCCAGCGTGACCTGGCGCGCCACGCGGGTGCGGAAGTTGATGCGGCCATCGCCATTCATCGCCTGCGCGGCGTTGCGGGTGATATTCAGCACCGCCTGGATCAGTTGCTCCGGGTCGCCTTCCAGATCCGGCAGGCTGGTGTCGTAATCGCACTTGAATTGCAGCAGCGGATATTCGGCGCGCAGCAGGCTGCGCACCCGCTCCAGCACTTCATGCACGTTGATTGATTGCACCACCGGCCGCTTGGCCGGGGTCAGCAGCCGGTCGAGCAGGCTTTGCAGGCGATTGGTTTCCTGGATGATGACTTGCGTGTATTCGCGCAGATCGGTGGAATCCAGCTCCGCTTCCAGCAACTGCGCGGCGCCGCGTATACCGCCCAGCGGATTGCGGATTTCGTGCGCCAGTTGTCGCAGCAGTTGCTGGCTGGCCTGGGTCTGCGCCATGACCTGCTCGTCACGGGCGATGCGCACGTTGCCGGCGGCTGGATGCAGCTCGATCACCGCCGCGCCTCGATCGTCATCGATAGGCGAAACAGTGGCGGATAGCACCAGGCTATGCCCATTGATGGGGAGCGCGACGTCATGTTCGGTATAGCTTGCGCCCTCCAATAGTGCGTGATCAACTGCGCGCACCAGTTCGGGGCAGTCGCCGAGCAATTGCGCGACCGGGCGACCCAGGGCATGGTAGGCCGAGATGCCGAGCAGGTTCTCCGCCGCCGGGTTGAGGTAGCGGGTAACTCGCTGCTGGTCGGCGATCAGGACGGCAGTGGCGAGGATTTCGGTGCTGGGCGTGGTTGGCATGATGGCAATCGGGCGAAGTCAATGTCAGGGTAGCAAGAAGCAGGCCATTAGCGGACGTTATGGGGGGCAAGATGCCCGGGGCAAGGCGCGTTGCGGGATACGCGACCCGCGCCGGGCGTATTGTGCGGGACATACAATACAAACTGTTCTAGGGGGAGCCGCAATGACCGCTTATCTCAATCTCGACGGCAACGAAGCCGCCGCGCGCATGGCTTATCAATGCAATGAAGTGATCGCGATCTATCCGATCACGCCGTCGTCCAACATGGGCGAGTGGGCCGACGAATGGGCCGCGCAGGACAAACCGAACCTGTGGGGGGCGACGCCGAAGATCATCGAGATGCAGTCGGAAGGCGGCGCGGCGGGCGCGCTGCACGGCGCGCTGACCGCCGGCGCGCTGGCCAGCAGTTTTACCGCCAGCCAGGGTTTGCTGTTGTTCATCCCGAATCTGTACAAGATCGCCGGCGAGTTGACGCCGTTCGTGCTGCACGTGGCGGCGCGGGCGGTGGCAACGCATGCGCTGTCGATCTTCGGCGATCATTCCGATGTGATGGCCTGTCGCGCCACCGGCTGCGCCCTGTTGTGCGCCAATTCGGTGCAGGAGGCGCAGGACTTCGCGTTGATCGCCCAGGCCGCGACACTGGCCGGGCGGATACCGGTAATCCATTTCTTCGACGGCTTCCGGACCTCGCATGAAGTCGCCAAGATCGTCGCCGTCGAGCCGGATACCGTGCGCGCCATGATCGACGACCGTCTGGTCGCCGCGCATCGGGCGCGGGCGCTGTCGCCGGAACATCCGGTGCTGCGCGGCACCTCGCAGAATCCGGACGTGTTCTTCCAATCGCGCGAGCGGGCGAATCCGTTCTACGCCGCTTTTCCCGAGTTGATGCAGGACGCGATGGATCGCTTCGCCGAACTGACCGGGCGTCAATACCGACTGTTCGAGTATGTCGGCGCCGTCGATGCCGAGCGGGTCATCGTGCTGATGGGTTCCGGCGCGGAAACCGTCGAGGAAACCGTGCAACATCTGACCGCCCGCGGCGACAAGGTCGGTGTGCTGAAGGTGCGGCTGTTTCGGCCGTTCGCGCCGGCGGCGCTGCTGGACGCGTTGCCGGCCAGCATCAAGGCGGTCGCCGTGCTCGACCGCTGCAAGGAGCCCGGCGCCGATGGCGAACCGCTCTACAAGGATGTCATCACCGCGCTGGCACAGGCGACCATCGACGCGACGCGGACCATGCCGAAAGTCATCGGCGGCCGTTACGGTCTGGGCAGCAAGGAATTCACGCCGGGCATGGTGGCGGCGGTGTTCGCCGAACTGGCGCGGCCGGCGCCGAAGCGCGAATTCACTATCGGCATCCACGATGACATCACCCAGCTTTCGCTGGACTGGGATGCTGTTTTGCGCACTGACGCCGCGCGCGCTTTGCACCATGCGGTGTTCTGGGGCCTGGGCGCGGACGGCACGGTGTCGGCCAACAAGAATTCGATCAAGATCGTCGGCGAGGCGACCGACCTGCATACCCAAGGCTATTTCGTATACGACTCGAAGAAGTCCGGCGCGGTGACCGTCTCGCATCTGCGCTTCGGTCCCGCCGCGATTCGTTCGACCTATCTGATCGAGACCGGCATGGCCGACTTCGTCGCCTGTCATCAGACCGTGTTCACCGAACGCTATGACCTGCTGGCGCAGGCCGCGCCGGGCGGTGTGTTTCTGCTCAACACGCCGGCGTCGGCGGATGCCGTGTGGGCGACCTTGCCGGAGACCCTGCGCGCGCAAATCGTCGACAAGCGGCTGCGGTTCTGGGTCATCGACGCCTATGCCGTCGCCGAGGCGGCCGGCATGGGGCGGCGCATCAACACCATCATGCAGACCTGTTTCTTCGCCATCTCCGGCATCCTGCCGCGTGAACAGGCGATCGCCGCGATCAAGCGGGCGGTGGACAAGACCTACGGCAAGAAGAGCAAGCGGCTGGCGGATTTGAACTACGCGGCGATCGACAAGACGCTGGAAAATCTGCATCAGGTTACTTTATCCCGTCACCCCGGCGAATGCCGGGGTCCAGGGGATGTACCGATGAACTGGACCCCGGCCTACGCCGGGGTGACAGCGCTTCCCGACTTCGTGCGCGACGTCACGCTGCCGATCTACTCCGGCAAAGGCGACGAATTGCCAGTGTCGTTGATGCCGGTCGACGGCACCTTCCCGGTCGGTACCGCGCAATACGAGAAACGCAACATCGCGCTGGAAATCCCGGTCTGGGAAGCCGATCTGTGTACCCAATGCGGCAAGTGCGTGTTCGTCTGCCCGCATTCGGCGATCCGTTCGCGGGCGTTCGCCGCGGAAGCCGCCAACGGCGCGCCGACCACCTTCAAACATGCGCCGGCGAAGAGCAAGGACTTCCCGGCCGGCACCCACATCAGCTACCAGGTCGCGCCGGAAGACTGCACAGGTTGCGGCGATTGCGTCGAAGCCTGCCCGATCCACGACAAATCCAACCTCAGTCGGCGCGCCGTCAACATGGCGCCGCAGGCGCCGCTGCGCGAGGCGGAACGCGACAACTACGCGTTCTTTCTGGCGCTGCCCGAGTTCGACCGCGGCGCGTTGAAACACACCACGATACCCGGCTCGATGCTGCTCGATCCGCTATTCGAATATTCCGGCGCCTGTGCCGGCTGCGGCGAGACGCCCTACATCCGACTGGCGACGCAGTTGTTCGGCGATCGCATGCTGATCGCCAACGCCACTGGTTGCTCGTCGATCTACGGCGGCAACCTGCCGACCACGCCGTACACCGTCAACGGCGCCGGACGCGGTCCGGCCTGGAGCAATTCGCTGTTCGAGGACAACGCCGAATTCGGCCTGGGCATGCGCCTGGCGGCGGATCAGTTGATGGGGTATGCGAAGCAGTTGGTGAAGGAATTGGCCGGCGATATCGGCGGCGATCTGGCGGTTGAACTGGCCGAAGCCGATCAGCGCGAGGAGGCCGGCTTGCATGCGCAACGCCACCGGGTGGCGCTGCTGCTGGAAAAACTGGCAAGCGCCAACCACCCACGCGCCGCGGAACTCGCCAGCGTCGCCGAGTGGCTGATCCGTCGCTCGGTGTGGATCATCGGCGGCGATGGCTGGGCCTACGACATCGGCTACGGCGGCCTCGATCATGTGCTGGCGCTGCCCTATGACGTCAACATCCTGGTGCTGGATACCGAGGTGTATTCCAACACCGGCGGCCAGACCTCCAAGGCGACGCCGCTCGGCGCGGTGGCCAAGTTCTCCGCCGGCGGCAAGGCGACGGCGAAGAAGGATCTCGGCAAACTGGCCAGCGATTATGGTCATGTCTATGTCGCCAACGTCGCCTACGGCGCCAAGGACACGCAGACCCTGCGCGTGTTCCACGAGGCCGAGGCGTATGACGGCCCGTCGCTGATCGTCGCCTACAGCCCATGCATCGCGCACGGCTACGACATGCTCTACAACCAGCGCCAGCAGGATATGGCGGTGAAAACCGGCCATTGGCCGCTGTTCCGCTTTGACCCGCGTCTGGCGTCGGCCGGCGGCAACCCGTTCAAACTCGATTCCGCCGCGCCGAGTCGGCCGATCAAGGATTTCATGGACAGCGAAACCCGCTTCGCGATGCTGAACCGCAGTCATCCCGAGGCCGCGCAAGCGTTCCTGGAGCAGGCGCAGAAAGATGCCGAACGGCGTTTCAAGGCTTACCAGGAATTGGCTGCCGATCGTCATGCCAGTGCGGGCCAGAATCCAGAGAAATGAAACAACCTTGTGTCTATATGCTCGCCAGTCAGCGAAACGGCACGCTATACATCGGCGTCACCTCCGACCTGATCAAACGCGTTTGGGAACACAAGCAGGATTTGGCCGATGGCTTTACCAAGAAATATGGCGTGCATACCCTGGTGTGAAATGCATGAAGACATGATGTGTGCAATAGCACGCGAAAAAGCCCTGAAAGAATGGAAACGCGCTTGGAAATTGGCATTGATCGAGAAAGCCAATCCGCTATGGAAGGATTTATATGATGATCTTTTGTAGCCGCTGGATACCGGCCTACGCCGGTAAGACGGGTATGACGGGTATGACGACAATGACCCCGTCACCCCGGCGAAGGCCGGGGTCCAGTGCGTTGGTCGGTGCACGCGTAGAGCGCAACGGTTGTCACCAGATCAACGCGCGCCGCTCGATACCGGCATTCGCCGGTAAGACGGGTATGACGACAATGACCTCGTCACCCCGGCGAAGGCCGGGGTCCAGTGCGTGGGTCGAAGCAAGCGTGGCGTGCAGCGGTTGTCAGCCAATCAACGCGCGCCACTGGATACCGGCATACGCCGGTATGACGGCAAATGCCCCCATCCTCACATCAGGAGCCTGACATGATCGACCTCTCCACCGACTACGTCGGACTCAAGCTGAAAAATCCGTTGGTACCGTCGGCTTCGCCGCTGTCCAAAGACCTCGACAGCGCGCTGCGCCTGGAAGATGCCGGCGCCGGCGCGCTGGTGATGTACTCGCTGTTCGAGGAGGAATTGCGCGCCGAGGAATCGATGGCCGATCGCTTCCTGCTGCATGCCGATCTCGGACATGCCGAGGCGGATGGTTTTCTGCCGGATCACGGCGTTTTCACCAGTTGCCTCGACCGCTATCTGGAACAACTCGGGCAACTCAAGCGGCGTCTGGATATCCCCGTCATCGCCAGCCTCAACGGTGTGTCGCTGTCCGGCTGGGTGGAATTGGGCAAGGAAATGCAGCAAGCCGGCGCCGATGCGCTGGAACTGAATGTCTATCACGTCGCCGCCGATGCCGGGATTGCCGCCGAGGCGGTGGAGGCGCGCTATATCGATCTGCTCAATGAACTGCGTGGCGCGGTGGAACTGCCGATCATCATGAAGCTGTCGCCATTTTTCTCTTCCCTGCCGCATTTCGTTCGACAACTGGAACGGGCAGGCGCGCGTGGCGTGGCGTTGTTCAATCGCTTCATGCAGCCGGATATCGATCTGGGTGAAAGTCCGCTGGATCGGCTGTGCATGGTGGATCAACTGCATCTGTCCTATCCCGATGAAGCCCTGTTGCGCATGCGCTGGATCGCCATTTTGCGCGGCCACACCCGCATGACGCTGGCCGCGACCGGCGGGGTGCACGGCTATCAGGAGGCGATGAAACTGCTGCTCGCCGGCGCCGATGTCGTGCATCTGGCATCCTGTCTGCTTCTGCATGGTCCGGCCAAACTCGGCCAGATCCTGCACGACATGGAAGACTGGATGGCGGCGCGCGACTATGCATCGGTGGCGCAACTCAAGGGCAGCATGAGCCAGCGCAATCTGCCCGATCCGAGCGCTGTGGAACGCGCCAGCTACATCCGGGTGATCGAGGGATTCGAACCGCCGCCCGGTATCTGGCGCTGAGGGGCGATAGCGCAGCGGCGCTGAATTCCTTGTTCCAGCAAGACTACAATCGCGCCCGCCATGATCGACCAGCACGAAACCCAATCGCATGAATCCGTCGAGGACAGCCTCAAGCAGGTGATGGCTCTGCTCGCCCGCCACAAGCTGGTCGAGTCGCTGGTGCACAAGCAGGACATGCCGCGCCACGAACTGGTCGAGTTGCTGGTGCATAAACAGAATCTCGCCGAACTGTCGAAGAAACTGGATACGCTGCATCCCGCCGATGTGGCCTACATCCTGGAAACCCTGCCGCTGGAAGAGCGGATGCTGGTCTGGGATCTGGTCAAGGCCGACCGTGACGGCGATATCCTGCTGGAAGTCTCCGACGCGGTGCGCGAATCGCTGATCGCCACCATGGACAACCGCGAACTGGTGGCCGCCGCCGCCAGCCTGGATACCGACGAGATCGCCGACCTCGCCCAGGACCTGCCCAGCGACGTGGTTCAGGAACTGCTCAAGTCGCTGGATATCGCCAAGCGCGCCCAGGTCGAGTCCTCGCTGTCGTACGACGAGGATTCGGTCGGCGGCCTGATGGATTACGACTTCGTCACCATCCGCGCCGATGTCACGCTGGAAGTGGCGTTGCGCTATCTGCGCATGCTCGGCGACCTGCCGCCGCACACCGATAAATTGTTCGTGGTGGAACGCGATGGCCGGCTGATCGGCAGTTTGCCGTTGAAACGCATGCTGGTGCATGACCCGGACGCGCACATCGCCGCCGTGATGTCCGACGATCCGGTGTTGTTCCATCCTTCCGATGCGGCCTCCGACGCGGCGCAAGCGTTCGAACGCTACGACCTGGTCACCGCGCCGGTGGTCGATGCGCAGAATCGACTGGTCGGCCGGCTGACCGTCGACGTGGTGCTCGATTTCATCCGCGCCGAATCGGAACAGGACATGCTGCAACTGGCCGGTCTGCGGGAGGACGAAGATCTGTTCACCACAGTCTGGAAAGCCGCCAAGAACCGCTGGCTGTGGCTGGCGATCAATCTGTGCACCGCGCTGATCGCGTCTCGGGTGGTCGGCGCTTTCGAAGGCAGCATCGAGAAGCTCGCCGCGCTGGCGGCGCTGATGCCCATCGTCGCCGGCATGGGCGGAAACTCCGGCAACCAGACCTCGACGCTGGTGGTGCGCGGCCTGGCGCTCGGCCTGATCAACAAGGACAACGCCAAGCGCATCCTGACCAAGGAACTCGGCATCGCCTTGCTCAACGGCACGGTGTGGGGCGGCGTGATGGGCGTGGTGACCTACCTGCTGTACGGCAATCCGGCGCTGGGCGGCGTGATGGCCGCCGCGATGATGCTCAACCTGCTGGTCGCGGCGATGGCCGGCTATTTTGCCCCGACCCTGATCGTCCGCTCCGGCCGCGACCCGGCGTTCGGCTCGGCCGTGCTGACCACCTTCATTACCGATTCGATGGGGTTTTTCATCTTTTTGGGGCTGGCGACGGTGGTGTTGTTATGAAGGTATCCCGTTGAAAAACGCGTCGTCAGCGGCGGCTGTCAAGCACCATTGCGTCCATGCCGGTAATAACAGGCTATCGACAGGCCGATCATGATCGGGATGCCGAGTTCCAGAACTTCCTCGAAGGTCGAGGCATAGCTGGAGGCCTGGCTGCTGACCAGGATGCCGATATCGGCGAGTTTTCTCGCGAAACCGTCCAGGCTCTTGGCCACCACAATGCAGGTCAAAGCAGACAGGACACCATAGGCGCAGGCCCGTCCACGCTTGAGATCGACCAGCCAGGTCCGGCCTTCCAGTCGAAACAGCCGATAGATGCAGTAGAGGAACAGGGCAATCACCGCGCCGCCGATCAGTTTCTCGGTCATGCCGACCTCGGGGCTCAGGTAAAACCGGCTCTTGGAAAGGCTCATGGTGGTGAACCGGTTGTGGAAATCCATCTCCCGCAGCGCGAACAACATCAGCAATCCGGCCGCCGGCCAGCGTCCCGACCAGTCGCCGGCCAGACGGATGATCACCGCCGCGCACAGCAGGTAGCCAATGGCCGAGAGCGTTTCGATGGGGCCCGATTCGGATAACAGATAATCCTTCGAACCAACCCCGGCGATCATCAGACCCGCTATCAGCAGGACCAGGAACAGCCAGACCAGGGTGTAAAGGCGGAAATAGCTTTTCGGATCGTTGGCGGGAAAAATAGGCATGTTGATGTCTGATGGTATTTTTGAAACCGCGTCTGTTTCCGTGTTGATGGGCTCCAGCTTCACATTCAAGTGGGATGTTCGAGGACCAGAATGAGGTTCATCTTGTGCGCGGCATGTTTACGGTAGCCTGCCGCGGTCAGCAGACTCATCAAGTCGGTGCGCCAACGATAAGCCGAATCTTCAATGACGATGAATGCGGGAAATAATGAGCGATCAGCTTCCCGGAAGAACGGCGACAGGATTTGATCCTCCATGCCTTCCACGTCGATCTTCATGCCGTCGACCTGGGTCACGCCTGCGTCGCGCAGCAGATCGTCCAGGGTCTTGCAGGGCACGCGCAGCTTGTTGGCGCCCGGGGTGTTGAGTCCGCTTTCGCCCAGGTTGCCGTCGGCCACGGTGAATTCGACCTCGCCGGTGCTGTCCGACAGCGCGATGGGCGCCAGTCGCACCTGGGGCTCGAAGCTGTTGACGGCGACATTGAAGCCCAATCGGCTCTGCATGGTGGGATTGGCCTCCACCGCCAGCACGTAGCCCTTGCCAGCCATGCGCCGATAATTGCGGGCGGCGGTCAGGGTATAGATACCGGCGTTGGCGCCGATGTCCAGGAACACGCCATCCGGTGTCAGGTGGGTTTCAACATAATTCCGCTCGGCGGGGTCGCAGAAGCCGGGCATGAACAGGAATTTGCGCTCCGACACGTTGTCGTTGACGTGGACCCGCATGCGCAGCCCTTCCACCTCGGCGTCGATCGGCTCGGTTCGGTTGCGCAGTACCAGACGGCGCAGAATCAGTGCCAGGCGCCGGCCCAGCCAGGTGCGGGGCTGGCGCTGGGCCAGGCGGAGCAGGCGGCGGTCGCTGGTGGACAGGGCATGGGCGCCGAACCGGGGCGTGGAGGAAGGGGAAGGAAATGGCGAATCGGGAATTGACAAGGGGAAATCCCGGCAAAGGAACGGCTAGGCCGCAACGGCAGTGGATTATACAGGCAGCAAGCGCGGAGGCTTGAGGGCGGCGGCCAGCATCCTGGCATAGACATCGTCGTCGTAATGGTGGTCATTGCGGTCCTGACTCAACATGGCCGGTCTTGCCTAGCCATCCTCGCCCTGGCATCCGGCATCCAGGTCCAGGAAGGGAATGCCCTGCGCCGCGCAGTGGGCTCCCATGCGCCGGTTGAATTCCAGGGCCAGGTCGGTGCGCGCCCGCTGGCAGATGATGAAACCGGTATCCACCTCGCCCAGCAACACGATGATCCAGTCCGGTCGTGAACGTCAGAGCCGTTCCTCGAAGATAGGCATGGCCTGAGACTTGGAACGCGGATTCTTCAGGCTGCCCCGCCCACCGCGACCACGTTGAAGAAACAGCCCGGGAAAACCTGTTTGAACACGGGGTTGCGGAACACCCGGGCATGGGAATCCCCGAGCATGAGGATTTCCTTGAGGTAGAGCCGTTTCAGCCAGAGACTCAAGCGGTTGCGCAGGGAGCCCTTGATGCGGCGTTTACGCTTTCTTTCCGCCCGGTCCCAGTCGTGGGGCATCTGTGTCTATCCGCCTGATTCAGCCCGGGACACCAGAGGCCCGACCGGAATCCACGGCGCCACCGTGGCGTTGCCGCCATCCGTCGCAGAAAGCCAGAAAATCGTAATCCCGCTGATACCAGGCGCGAATTTGCGCCACCGCTTCCTCGCCGAGCCGGGAAGACGTTCCGGGGGCACCGGCACCGCGGTTGGTGGACATGGGGTCCTCCGGCAGGACCAGGGAATCCGGCAAGGCCAGGGCTGACTTGAGGGCAGCAAAATCCGAAGCAAATGTTTCGATCCCGCCAATGAAGAAAATCTGATCTTCCCTTTCCGCCAGAAGCGCTTCATTGCCGAACCAGTCCCAATATGAGGCACGGATATGCGTGATGCTGGCCATGGCATGGAGGGCGGCGGCATGGTTCGGGTGGGCCGAATCCAGGGCCAGGGCCAGGCTTTCCGGATCCTTGAACTGGGCGAAGGCACGGGCTTCATCCGCCGTCCAAGGCACGAGGTGGGCCGGTGCCCCCTGTCGCAGGCGGCTGCCGAAACCGCTGACGAAGCGGGTCACCGGATCCCGCACCACGAACATCACCTTGTGTCCCCGGGGGATGTCCTCGAGCCGAACCCGGTGAGGGTGCAGGTGCAGCACATGCCGGGCCAGGACCTGGTGGTCGGCGAGTACGTGCTTGATGGTCGTTCCCCCCGTCTTGCGGATGTGCAGGAAATGGATATTGGTGCGACCGGTGACGGCGGCCAGGGCCATCTTGCCCAGCCGATTCAGCCCGCGAAAGGAAAGGCTCATGGGTAAAGCCGCTTCATGTTGAATGGGGCATGGACGAACCTGGTGCCTCACTCACGCCAATGTTCGGCCACCCACTGGGTGGGCTTGATATAGCGCTTCAGGTGGGTGTACCAGGAACTGCCGATACGCTGGGGTGAATTCATCCGCTTCAGATGCTCCCAACGAGTCAGATGGGGAAAGCCATCGTTCCAGCGTCCCGCCAAGGCGTCGGCCGGGTCCGGCTTGCCGGGAAAGATCACCACCCGGGCGTCCTTGGGCAGGCGGGGTGCGCGGAAATAGCGTAGCGGCCAGGGACCCAGACAATCAAGGCGGAAATGCCGTACCCAGCCCCGAGGCCAGAACTTCACGCCGCCTCGGACGTTCTGGGTGACATAGCGTTGCTCGAACTGGTAGTGGCCGGCGATGCCCTCGGGATCCTTGCGGAAGTTCTCCAGCAGGTAATGGTGGGCACCGATGCGGAAACGGAAGATGGAACTCTGGCCCAGCCGCTCCAGGGGCTTGATCATGTTGCGGGCCTGAATGACATCATCGGGGTCGCCGTAGGTGAAGAAGCAGTCGATGTTGCCGGTGATCACCACGTCCAGGTCCACGAACAGGGCCAGGCCCTGGAGGCCGAACAGGTCCTTGTTCCACAGGGCGGTCTTGGGCCACTTGCCCGGGACGTTGGTGGGCCGGGGGCAACCGAGTTCGGGCAGGTCGTAGCAGTCCACTTCCGGGCGAATGCCGGTGCGGTCATCAGTAAAGCAGATGACCCGGAACGGCGGCGTGATATTGCGGGAAACCATGCCGTAGATGCGGTTCACATACTCGGGGCCATAACGGCTGCCCCACTTGATGCACATGACCTGCTTGATGTTCTGTTCAGCCAACTTGGCACTCCTGCCGGGAGGTTGTGTGACGCCCTTGCACGGGGGAACCGGGCTGGCCGAGCCAGTCCAGGAGGGCGGTGATGGTGTCCTGCATGATGTCTGTGCTGACTGGCTGGAACGTATCGGCCAGCGAGCCGGGCGCAAGGTTACAGGTATCCATGGCTTTCACGGGAACCTGGATCAGGCGGGAGGCGGCGACGTTGGCGGCCAGGAAACGCTTGTTGAAACTGGATTCCAGGGCATCGTGGCGCAAGGTTTCCGGGAACAGGGCGAATACCGGCCTTCCCGAGCTGATGGCCTCGGAAAGCATGGTCAGGCTGTCCTGGGTGCAGAAGGCCACGTCAGCGGCCCCCAGGTAGGGGATGACCACGGGTCGGGGGTCGCCGCCCCACCATGTGGCATCGGCCACCCGGGCCGGCTCCAGTTCGGCGCGCAGGATGGCTTCCGCCTCCCTGCCGGTGCGCCGGGAGGTGGTCAGCAGCCAGGCCAGGTCGTATTTCTGTGCCAGATAGTTCATGCCCTGGGCCAGGGCTTGCCAGTCCTCCGCCAAATAGTGGTGGCTGCGGCTGTTTCCGCCCAGCAGCATGCAGGCCAGGCGCCGCCCTGCCAGCCCTTGAGCCGCGATGAAGTCAGTCCCGGCCCGAGCTGCTTTGACCGGATCAAGGCGGGTGGGCAGGTAGTCCATGGTAATGCGGTTGTCACCCTGGACATCCTCCTCGGCGTGCAGCACCACTTTAAATTGGCGAGTGGAGATGTCCGGGGGCGGGCCGATGAAGACGTTGGCGCAGCCCAGACGACGTGCCAGCAGCACGTTGAGAAAGGCGGTTTTGCCGCCACTGGAAATAATGAGGTCGGGGCGTCCGGTGGGACGTCCTTCGGGAAAATCATAAACCATGTTCTCCAGCCAGACTGGCAACTCGCTCCGAGTGGCCTGGATAAGTCTGGCCACCAGTGGTCGGGCGAACCCCCGGATGTGCTGCCGCGCCTGAACCCAGACGATCCGGCCGTAACCCGCCCGTTGCAGGGCTTCGGCAACCGCCAGGGATTGGTTGTAGTGTCCCGGGTTGCCGTCGCTGATCAGCCAGATGGACGGTGCGTCGCCAGCATTGTCAGCCACGGCTTATTCCCTCCAGTGTTCGCCAATCCAGGTGGCCGGCAGAATATGCTTGTATATGCGCTTGTACCAGACGGCAGGCCATAGTCCAACTACCGCCTCGTCCGGATTGGGGACGCCGGGGAAGGCAACCACTCGCGCGGTTGGTGGAAGAAACGGCGGTTGCCACCAACGTTGCGGCATCGGCGGCAGGCAGTGGGTCTTGAACAGCACGCACCACTCATCCGGCCAGAAGGCGATGCTCTTGACGGTGCGCGAGATATAAGTTTGGGAGTTGCGGAACTGCTGGAACACTTCATCCTGATGGTCTACCAGATGATGCAGCAGGTAAGGATGACTGCCGATACGGAAGCGGAATACCGAGGTGTTGCCGATACCTTGACCAGGTTGGGTCCAATTCTGCATGACGATGTAACTGAGCTGCGGTTGGTAGTCGAAAAACGGTTCGAGCGACCCGGTGACCACCACATCCAGGTCCAGGTACAGCCAATCACCTTGCATGCCGGGCAAGGTGTCGTTCCACAGCGAAACCTTGCGCCAGCCTCGATTGTTGTGTGGCGGTGGTATGGACACCGTTGGGCAGTCCAGGCATTCAACTTCGGGTCTGATGCCCTCTCGTCGATCCGTCATGCAGACAAAACGGAATGGCGATGCGAGGTGACGCGCGACCATGCCATAGAGTTTGTTGACGTACAGGGCGGGATATTTCTCCCCCCATTTCATACAGATGATCTGTTTCATGGCAGGTTAGCCCGCTAAACAATGGTCCAGGTTGGCGCGATCAGATCCGGGCGCGAGGGGATAGTCCCCGACTGCGAAACATTCGCCAGAGTTCGCGCCGATATCGAGACAAAGACACGGCGACAAGGCCCGGACATGATCGCGCCAAAAATGCATGGGCGTCGAAATGCAACCTCTGGCCGAGTCCATGATCTGCTTTTTGTAGGCTCGATGATCGTCAGGACTGAGATGTACCCGATGCGGGGAATCCGGCGGGCTGACAACACGCGGACGCGGCGAGCCGTGCCTGGCCAAAATCAGCGGTCCGAACAACAGGCGTTTAAGTTGCAAGCGTAGGTTCCTCGTTCAAGGCCAGATAAACGTTCAGCGTTGCCGCAAGCATGTTCCGCAGCGTGAACTCATGCTCGCGTGGCACCGCCGGCGGGGCTTGCAGAAAGGCGCGCACAGTCTTGCGCAAGGCTTGCTCGTCGCCCAACGGCAGCATTCCGTCCGGCAACAACGCATGCAACTGCTCGCCGACGCCGCCGTGATTGTAGCCGCATACCGGGATGCCCAGACTCAGCGCTTCAAGCACGGTGCGGCCAAACGACTCGGCCTGGGTGGACAACGACAGGACCAGGCGCGAGATCGCCATGATTTCACGCAGATCGGAGCGTTGACCGGTGAAGGTCACGTGGCTGTCGATGCCCAGTCTGGTGGTCAAAGACCGCAATTCGTCCAGGTAAGCTTGCTTGGCGGGTTCGGCGCCGCCGACGATCAGGCCATGAATCGCCGGATGGGTCTGCTTCAGGTCGGCAATCAGGCCGAGAAAATCTTCATGGCCTTTCAATCGGGTGATCCGCCCGGGCAGTGTCAGCAACTGCTTGCCGGCAAGATCGGGATATTGTCCGCGCCAGGCTTCCAGCCATTGCGCGGATGGCTGGAAGCCGTAGGCATACTGTGCGCGATCGACGCCGCGATAAATCAGTTTGACTCGATCAGCCTCGACCTTCGGATAGCGATCGAGCACGTATTGCCGAACCGTTTCCGAGACCGCGATGACCGCCTCGCCCTTGGTCATCACCGCGCTGTAGGCGTTGACCGAATACATGCCGTGCACGGTGCTGACCAGATGCGGTCTGTGTTCGGGGTCCATGCCTTTCCAGGCCAGATACGCCACCCAACCTGGCATGCGCGAACGGATGTGCAGGATATCCACCTGCTCGTCGCGAAGAATCCGGCGCAACCGGCCGACGTAGCGCGGCGGGGTCAACAGCGATTTGCGGCCCACATCCCAAGCCAGGTGTTCGCTGCCTTCGCGTTGGAGTTGCTCGACCAGGCGCCCGCCAGCCGAAATGACGATCGAGCGATGCCCTTGTTCGACCAGATATTTGCCGACTTCCAGCGTGCCGCGTTCGACGCCGCCGGATTCCAGCGCCGGCAAGATTTGCAGCACGGTCAGGCGGCGTGGTGATTCAGGCGGCATGGCTATCCAGGCGGTTCAATATCTGTTCAGCAACGCGTTTGGCTTCATTGAACTCGCGTTCCGGGAGGGCGAGCGGTTGTCCGCCGCGCCAGGCTTCGAACGGCGTTACCCAGGCATTATCGATCAATTTCCGCACGCCTCGACTAACGCGCGTGTCGCGCGGCTCCGGCAAACGCAGCAACCCGACACCGGCGCCGGCGGTGAGCGCTTCATAAAGCATGGAAACGCTGTCTTCCGTTACCCAGACCTGGCCTGCCTGCCCCAGGGCCTGTTCCAGCCAGCCAGGGCCGGTGGCGTCATGCGGGATTAGTTCAATATTGCCAGGCAGTGGTTGTGGCAATGCGGCGAGAAAAGTCGCCGGTGTTCGACGCGAGGAGGTGAGTTGCCAGTTCACACCAGGCGTGGATTCGACGATGCGCGCGACAGCCGCGGCGACGCGGTTGTCGTCCCAGCCGTAGTGGCTGGAAACGCCGCCGATCAAGATCAGCCCCCGGTCTGGCGAGGCGGATCGACTGGTTTGCACATCGTTGAGCACGCCCTGAATGCGGATGACATTGCCGCGCGCCGGCGGGTCGTCATGTTCCGGGATGACGCACAGGTCGAACCATGACAAGGGCAGACTCGGTTTCATCAGCACCACCGCCTGGCCGCCGAAAGCGCGACGCGCGGCCAGCAGCGCGAAGTGGGTGGCATGGCCGGCGGCCAGCAGAATATCCGGCGCGGGCAGGCCGACGCCGGCGGGGAAGCGGCCCAGCATCCACTGCGCAAGCGATGCGGCGCGTGAAGGCGCCGCGAAATCGAAGCATTCGCCGGCGCGCCCCCTCAGCAACGCGTGCGTCAGGCCCAGGGTTTGTTTCTCGTGACCGGGTTTGCCGTCGACGAGACGCCAGATGGACAGCGGCGAATCAGAACGATTGTGTGGAATTGATTGTGTAAGCAAGCTTCGTGATGCTCGTTTCGCTACGAGCTGGAGCCGAAGCGGGTGGATGGAATACGGCGGGCGACAAATGGAAATTTTGTGTTGGGCAATACGCGCTTTGCCGAGCAGATCGAGGCGGCCCGGGGGCGGCGAGTGGTGCCGGGAAAATCAGGGCGGCCACGCAAGGTTGAACCGGAGTCTGGTGATTTGTTGGGGTGAAACCGTGGTCAACACCACCGCTGCTGCTTCGCTCAGCCCACTGCGGCGCGGATCGAGTCGATATCGTTCCTCAGGAGTTGATTGACCAACTCATTGAGCGTGGTACCGCGTTTGGCGGCACTGGCCGCCAAGAAATCCAGCACCTCCGGCTCCAGCCGCACAGGTGGGATCAGGCGCAAATTGGGCCGGTAGAACTTGCCGCGCTCGGCGTTGCTGAAATCGTATTCATCCTTCATGTGCTCACCTCGTCTTGCTGGCCGCTTGCGCGGCCTGCTCAATGTTGCTGCTCGTACTGCTCGCGTTCCCGCTTGGTCGGCTGCCGTGCCGAGATCACTCGCACCAGGGCGGTACTCGGACCGGTCGCGCTGAAGGTGTGAACCACCACCAACAGCTTGCCGTTCTGCGCTCGTCCCAAACTCACCCACCGCTCTTCGTCGTCACTATGTTCTTCATCCTAGCGCGACATCATCAGCGGATCGAGAAACACGCTCATTGTCTCGTTGAACTCGACACCATGCTTGACCAGGTTTCCGGCCGCCTTGACGTCGTCCCACTCGAACTCGTAAGTCGTGTCTCCGGTCATGCCTGTTTCTCCTCTGCCGGCTGGTTTGCTCCAGCCCGCGAAGGGTAGGGCGATTTAGCGTATCCGCCGGATGCATCCGGTGCAATGCACTGGCGGGAAGCAGATCAATGAAGACCGTGCGCCAACATCCGCCACGCTCGCCAGGGGATAGTACGGTTTTGTGTTAGTTCTGCGCGGTGATGATCCAACTATGCATCCCCATGTCACGTCGCCCTCGCCATGTACCCGCTAGTGTGGTGTTGCACGCTTGCCGGCGCAAATAAAACGGATGGATTTTTCCGCCAAGCTAGGCGCGGACCCGCTGCCGTATGGGGTATACGGCAAGGGACCGCAACGACGCATGGCGGAAAAAGCCGCCGTTTTATGGGCTGGATAGCGTGCAAC
>JAGUXX010000062.1 GCA_020061585.1 Betaproteobacteria bacterium
AGCTCGATGAACTGGGCATCCAGGGCGGGCGTCTCGAACGGCTGCCGCGGCGGCCCCGGCATCAACAGCCCCGCTGCCCAGAGGCCCAGCAGGCCGATGAGCAGCGCGCCGGGCAAGGTGACCGGCAGGCGTCGCCAGAGGCTGTCCTGCTGCCAGCCGATGCCGGTCTCATCGACCATGCTGGACTGCGATCAGGAATTGCTGCGCGCCCGCCTCCCGGGCCTTGATCATGGCCTGAACCATGACGCCGTTGCTCGACGCGCTGTCGGCGGCAACGATGACTCGCGGGTCGGCGGCGTCCAGCAGGGTCTTCAGGGTCGGCGCCAGGCTGTCCAGGGTGACCGGCGTCAGATTCAGGAACAACTGGTTGTCCGACGTCACCGTCAGGGTCACCGGCGTTTTGGCCTGCATGGGTTCCGCCGCGCCCTGGGGCAGATTGACATGCACGGAATTCAGCTGCTGCATCGACAGCGACGCCAGCATGAAGGTGGCCAGCAGAAAGAACATCACGTCGATCATGGGAATGATCTCGATGCGACCCCGCTTGGGCTGGCGGCTTCTGCGCAGCTTCACGATGCATCCTCAAGTCCGGCGCCGGCTGCCTGGGCGTCCAGACGAATGTGATCCAGCAGGCGGGTGCCCAGGCGCTCCATCTCGTCCAGGGTCTGGGCTTGCAGGCGGGTCAGGTAGTTGTAGCCGAACAGGGCCACCAGGGCGATGAGCAGGCCCGCCGCCGTGGCGATCAGTGCCTCCGCCACGCCGGCGGTGACGCCGCTCGGATTCGCCAGGCCCTCGGGGCCGATGAGCTTGAACGACTGCATCATGCCGAAGATGGTGCCCAACAGGCCCAGCAGCGGGGCGGCGGTGATCACCGTGTCCAGCACCCACATGCCCCGGCCCAGGGATTTCTCGATCTGCTGGGCCTCGTCTCCGGCGCGGGACTCCACCCACCAGGCGGGTTTGCCGCGGTTGTCCATGATGATCCGGAAGAACCGACTGAAATAATGGCGCGACCCGAGGCGGGTCAACTGGCGGTCCAGTTCGTTCCAATCGAAGCCGTAGGTTTCCACCAACTGGCGCACGGGATCGGGCAGCCGGGTGTGGCGGTAGTAGACGATGGTTTTGTCGAGCACCACCACCAGGGCGGCCAAGGCTAGCGCCAGCAGCGGATAAATGATGGCGCCGCCGTGTTTGAGCACTTCAATGGCGGTTTGCAGGTCTTGCATCGGAAACTCCTACATGGCGGGGGCCGGAATGGCCGTTCACGGTCATCTTGCAAGGATAGCGACTCCAGCATGATTCTCCCAAGAGCCGGACGCACCAGAGAACCTGGTCATTTGCACCAAGGCGGGCGATCAGCCCAGGCTTCATGGGGAGATGTGACGCACTGCGCCGGCGCGGGGATAGCTCCAGGCTGGCGCGCTTCAGCAACGGGTTGGCTCAATTGCGGTTTCAGGTTGAGCATTCAAAAAGCCTCGCCACGGCTAAAGATAAAAATCCGTGTGCCGTAAAGGGCATTGAAGACTTCAAACTCCATCAAGGAGGCGCGCCATGATTCGATCTGCTCTGTACGCCGCAATATTGGGCTTGACGGTGTTCAGCCCGGCCGCGTCGGCGCTGGAAATTTCCGGTTCCAGCACCATCCAGCCAATCGTCGAGAAACTGATTCCGCTGTACACCGCGCAAGGCGGCGAGGCGGTCAATCTGAAAGGCGGCGGCAGCGGCGCCGGCATCAAGAACGCCAGTTCCGGCGCCAGCCAGATCGGCATGGCCTCGCGCTCGCTGAAGGACGAGGAAAAAGCGGTGTTGAAACACACCACCATCGGCATCGACGCGCTGGCCATCGTGGTCAACCAGAACAACCCTGTCGCCGGGCTGAGCAAGGCGCAACTGGTGGATCTCTACAGCGGCAAGATCGAAAACTGGAAAGACCTGCAAGGACCGGATCGCCCAGTGGTGCGAATCAGCAAGGAAGTCGGCCGCAGCACGCTGGAGTTGTTCGAGCACTACACCGGTCTGGTCAGCCCGGACCGCGACAAGCACGACGGCAAACCCTTGATCAGCAAGCAGAGCCACATCATCGGCTCGAATCTGGAGGCGGCCACGCTGGTCGGCGGCATGGGCGGCGCGGTGGGCTATCTGTCGGTGGGCACGGCGTTGTCGCTGGCCAAGGCCGGCATGCCGATCAAGGTCGTGACGCTGGATGGCGTCATGCCCAGCGAACAGACCATCGCCAACCAGAGTTACCCGATCGTGCGCGAGCTCAATCTGGCCTACCTGAACGAAACCGAACCGGTCATGACCTTCATCGCGCTCAGCCTGGGCGCGCAAGGCCAGGAAATCCTGCAAGCGCTGGGCTTCATGCCCGCCGCGAAACCTTGAGGAGCTCGCGACATGCAACTCACCCTGGCAAAGAAAATCGTCATTCCCTTCGCCTTGGTCGGCGTCGTGGTGATGCTCGTGTTCGGCCTGCTGCAAGGCATCGAGTACAAGCAGCGCGGACTGGTGGAACGCGAGCTGGTCCTGGCCGGCGTGCTGTCGCGCGTGCATGAGGTCTCCGCGCGCGTGCAGAGCGGCATCCTGACCCGTCAGGAATCTTATGCCATCGAGGCCGCCCAGTCGGCGCTGGCGGCGGATGCGGCGCTGACCGAACTGACGCCGGACTATCCAGAAGCGGCGGCGCTGCTGGCCCAATTTCAGGACTTCTTCGCCGGCATGGTGGCGATCAACTCGATGTATCTGGAAAACCGCCTGGCGGAGGGCGAAAAACGTCTGACCGAGCTGGGTTCACTGGAACAGAACATCGACCAGGCTGTCTCCGGCGCGATCGCCGATTCGCATGCCGCCCGAGGCAAACTGGCCGGCGTGGCGATCACCTTCAAGATTCTGTCCTTGCTGGGCCTGGGCGTGGTGCTGGCGCTGGTCTCGGCCTATGTCATGCGGCAGGTGGTCAAGCCGATCAAGGAAATCGCCGGCGTGCTGGACGGCATTGCCCAGGGCCAGGGCGATCTGACCGCGCGCATCGAGGAAAAAGGCCAGGACGAGATCGGCGATATCTCGCGCGCCTTCAACAGCATGATGAGCGGGCTACGCGAGATGGTCGCCGCGCTGGCCGGCATCGCCGCCCAGGTCGCTAACCAGGCCGAGGCGCTGGCCGCGTCGATGTCCGAGGTCAAACAGTCCAGCGCCAATCAAAGTGCAGCCGCGGCGTCGATGGCGGCGGCGGTGGAGGAGTTGACCGTCAGCGTCAGCCACGTCGCCGAAATGGCCGGGGAAACCCGGGTCAAGAGCAGCCATTCCCTGCAAGTCAGTCTGGAAGGCGTGGCGCTGGCCGAGCGTTCGGCGGCGAGTTCAGTGGACATCTCCAACAGCAGCCATGACATCGCCAAGCTGGTGGCCGAGTTGAGCAAGGAATCCGAGCGCATCCAGGCGATTGTCGGGGTGATCAAGGAAGTCGCCGACCAGACCAATCTGCTGGCTTTGAATGCCGCCATCGAGGCCGCCCGCGCCGGCGAGCAGGGGCGCGGTTTCGCGGTGGTGGCCGACGAAGTGCGCAAACTGGCGGAAAACACCAACCGTCAGACCATGGAGATACAGGTCATCGTCGGCAACATGGCCAACGCCGTCGGCGGCATTTCGAAAGCCATCGACATCAACGCCGACAAGGAGAACGAGGAAACCCGCCTGGCCAATGAAGTCGGCCGCATCTTTGAAACCGTCGGCGGGCAGTCGCGCGCCATCGACAGCCAGATCGCCGATGTCGCCGGCGCGATGCGCGAACAGAGCGCCGCCGCCACCGATGTCGCCCAGGGCGTGGAGCGCATCGCCCAGATGGCCGAACGTAACGATGCCGCCGCCAGCGGCGCGTCCGACGGCGCGGCTCGGCTGCAAGCGCTGGCGCTGGAGCTGAAGGAGCGGGTCGCAAGATTCAATTACTGAAAATGATGGGGTGCAGACCGGTAGCCTGGATGCAGCGCAGCGGAATCCGGGCTACGCCGGCTGACTCCGTACGTCCGCGGAGAACTTACGGCCGTGATCCGCGGGCCGGATTTTCTTCCCCGTCCTGAAAGTGCTACCGTTGTCGCGTTACCCTGAAGTAACGGAGCGCTTCATGCAGGAAATCAAGGCCGTTTTTGCCCCGCCTGAAAGCAATCTGGCGCGGCGCAGGTTTCTGTCGTCAACGGCGTTATTGGCACTTGGCGCGCTGAGCCATCCGGTATCGGCGGGAACCCAGCGCGAAACCATCCGCATCGGTTTCACCCCGGCCTTCGTCCACGATCAGCATGCGCTGCTGGCCGATTGGCGGGTTTACATGGAAAAGCGGCTCGGTCTGAAGGTGGAGATCGTGCAGCGCGACAGCTATCGCGAAACCATGGATCTGCTGCGGCTGAAACAGATGGATTTCGCCTGGGTCTGCGATTACCCCTTCCTGACCCTCAAAGATCTGGTGCGTCTGCTGGCCGTGCCGCTGTATCAGGGCAAGCCGCTGTATCGTTCCTACATCATCGTGCCGGCCGGCAAGCGGGGCCTGCACGTTGATGGACTGAAGGATCTGAAGGACAGCGTATTCGCCTATGCCGACCCGCTGTCGAACACCGGCTATCTTTATCCGCGCTTCGCGATCCATAAACTGGGCGCGGATCCCAAGACGTTTTTCCGCAAGACCTTCTTCACCTGGTCGCACAAGAAAGTCATCGAAGCGGTGGGCATGGGCATCGCCCAGGGTGGCGCGGTGGACAGTTATATCTGGGAGACGGTGGAACGCATGGACTCGGCGCTGACCCGCCGCACCCGTATCGTGCAGCAATCCCCGGAATATGGTTTCCCGCCGTTCGTGGCGCATCGCGATCTGGATCCGGAATTGTTCGATCGCGTACAGCGTTTTTTCCTTGCCATGCATCAGGATGCCGAGGGCGCCGCGTTGCTCCAGCGCATCAATCTGGACCGCTTCGTCAGCGGCGATATGCGACTCTACGACGGCGTCGCGGAAATGATGCGCGCCTTGGGCGAACACTGAGCCAGCGCCCGGTATGGGCTTGTTCAGTCTGAGCCTGCGTTACAAGCTGCCGCTGTGGGGTGGCGGCTTGATCCTGTTGTCGGTGCTGGCGGTGTCGGCGGCGCTGATGTTCAAGGCCTATCAGGATTTGAAAGAGGACGTGCGCATCAGCGCCGAAGGCTTGGGCGGCATTCTCACCAAGACGCTGTTCTCGCCGCTGCTGCACGACGACGTCTGGCGCGCCTTCGAGCAGGTCAACGCCGCTTTCCATGGCAGAAAACCGGGCAACCCGATCCAGCCGGAACTGATTTTCGTGGTTGATCCGGTCGGCCATGTGGTGGTGTCGACCGCGCCGGAAGCGTTGCCGATGACCGCCAGACTCGACCAGCTTGGACCCGGTTACGCGGAATTGAACAAGATGCTCGACCAGCCGATGCCGGAGCGGACGCAATCGTTTGATCCGGGCGTCGGTGAGCAGGTGTTTTTCGTTTTCCCGATACGCGAGGAAAGCGCCCAGGTCGGCACCTTGGTGCTGGCCTATCCACGCGATGTGTTCCTGCCGCGGTTTCGCGGCCACGCGCTGTTCGCGGTGTTGATCGGCGCGCTGGTGCTGGCGGTGTTGTTGCCGCTCAACTGGTACTGGGGCCAGCGCATGGCGCGCCCGCTGGTCGATCTGTCACGGCGCATGGCGCGCGCGGTACAAGGCGGCCATGCGGATGATCCGCCGCGGGAGCACTATCCGTATCGGGACGAACTGGGCCAGTTGTTTCAAGCCTTTGACAGCATGCGCGGCGAAATGCGCCAGAAGGCCTTGCTCGAACGGGAACTGTTGCGCACCGAACGGCTGACCGCCATCGGCCGTCTGGCTTCAGGCATCGCCCACGAGGTCAACAATCCGCTCGGCGGCATGTTGATGGCGCTCGATACCCTGAAGACGCGCGGCGGGCTGCCGGATCACGCCGGGCGCACCATGGACATGCTGGAACGGGGTCTCAAGCAGATCCAGGAAACAGTCGGCGCGCTGCTGGTCCAGGCGCGCGACCCGAGCCGCGCGCTCAGTGCCCAGGATATGGAAGATGTGCGCACCTTGATCCACCCGCAAGTGGTGAAGAAATCCCTGCAACTCGACTGGCGGGTCGATTTGCCCGAGCAAGTCAGGCTGCCCGCCGCCGCCTGCCGGCAGATCCTGATCAACCTGCTGCTCAACGCCGTGCAGGCGACGAGGGAGGAGGGCCGGGTCAGTCTGGAACTGATTCCCAGCGGTGCAGGCCTGGCGCTGACCGTGATCAATCAGGCCGAAGCCATCCCGGCGACGCATCTGGAACACCTGTTCGAACCCTTCGTCAGCGGCCGGGAAGGCGGTAGCGGCCTGGGCCTGTGGGTGACCTATCAGATCGTCAGCCAGTTGGGCGGCCGCATTGCCGTCGATTGCGGCAATGGCGAAGTCCGCTTCGCGGTCTGGCTGCCCTTGGAGAGTAGGATATGAAACAACGTATTTGTCTCATCGAAGACGATCCCATCATGGGCGAGGCGCTGAACGAGCGCCTGGACCTGGAGGGTTATGCCTGCGACTGGTTCCAGACCGGCGCCGCGGCGATCAAGGCCCTGGCCAGCCGCCGTTTTACCCTGGTGGTCAGCGACATTCGCCTGCCGGACATGAGCGGCGAGGCATTGTTCGAGCGGCTGCGCGGCGAAGGCATGGAGTTGCCGCCGTTTTTGTTCATTACCGCCCATGGCGCCATCGATCAGGCGGTGCGTCTGCTCAAGCTGGGCGCCGAGGACTACCTGACCAAGCCGCTGGACATCCCGCTGCTGCTGAACAAGATCCGCGAATTGGCCGAGCGCGTGCATGCGCCGTTCAGCGCCGCCGGCGCGTTGGGCATCTCCGCCGCCATGCGTCGGGTCGAGGCGGCCTTGCCGCGCCTGGCGCAACATGCCGATACGGTATTGATCACCGGCGAATCCGGGGTCGGCAAGGAGTGGGTGGCGCGTGCGCTGCATGGGTTTTTCGATCCAGCCGGCAAGAAGCCTTTCATTGAAGTGAATTGCGGCGCGATTCCCGAGAACCTGCTGGAATCCGAGCTGTTCGGCCACGTCAAGGGCGCGTTTACCGGCGCCATCCGCGACAAGCCGGGGGTGTTCGAGCAGGCCGATGGCGGCACCCTGTTCCTCGACGAGATCGGCGACATGCCGCTGGCCATGCAGGTCAAGCTGCTGCGCGCGATTCAGGAACGCAAGGTGGTGCGGGTCGGCGGCGAAAAGGCGCTGACGTTCAACATCAAACTGATCTGCGCGACGCATCGCGATCTGAAGGAAATGGTGCAGAACGGCGAATTCCGTGAAGACTTGTACTACCGCGTGCATGTCATGCAACTGCACGTGCCGCCGCTGCGCGAGCGCAAGGAAGACATCCTCTGGCTGGCGGCGCGTTTTGCCACCGAGCTGTGCCAGGCGAAAGGTCTGCCGCCGCGCAAGCTGGACCCGTTGGCGGAACAGACCCTGACCCGTTACCCCTGGCCAGGCAACATCCGGGAACTGAAACATGCCCTGGAACGCGCCTGCATCCTGGGTCAGCAGAGCCTGATTTCGCCGCAGACGCTGTTCGGCGAATTGGCGCCCGAGCTGGCGTGCGCGCCCGACGACGCCACGCCTGAACGCCTGACCGATTACCTGGCCAAGTGCGAGCGCGCTTATTTGACGCAGATGCTGGAACAGAACGCCTGGCGCATCACCGAAACCGCCGCCCAGCTCGACATTTCCCGCAAGGCGCTGTGGGACAAGATGCGTCGCCTGGATGTGGCGCGCCCAGCCACTGACAAGCCCGCGTAACCTGTCAGGTTATTTCTGGTGGCGTCGTTGGCAGTTACGCGCAAGTAACCTGTTTCATCCCGAATTTCATCAACGTTACTCTGGGGTAACGCTCGGATGGCCTATCCGAGTCTCACTTCCGACTGCTGATGCGTTGTCGCAAGCGCCCCCTCAGGCCGCGCTGGAATTGATGAAAGTCAAATCCAGCGCGGCGCTGTTTTTACCTTTGAGCCGGTCCGCGGTGGGCTGGCATGCGGGTTGCGAAGTGTCATGTACCGACACGGAGCGCGAACATGAATGCCTTTCCCCTGAGCCCCAGCCAGATCAGCGCCATCCTCAGCCGTCTGGGTTATTTTCGCAACCTGCAAAAAACCACCCTGCGCAAGCTTGCCATAGGCGCCCGGCAGATTACCGTCAGACGGGGGGAAATGGTGTTCAGCAAAGGCGATCACGCGCCGGAACTGCATGTGGTGGTCAGCGGCCAGGTGAAGCTGTTCTTGTCTCAGGCGAATAAAACGGAAAAGGTCGTGGCGCATGTGGGTCATGGTGAAAGTTTCGGTATCGCCTCGCTGTTGCTCGATCTGCCGCACGCGGCCAACGCGGTGGCCAATAGCGACAGCCATCTGCTGTTGATCGACCGCAATACCTTGATCAGTCAGTCGCGTCAGGACGCAACGCTGGCTGAATGTCTGATGACCGACCTGTCGCGCCGAGTCATCGATCTGATGCGCGACATGGAGAGCTGTACGCCGCGCTCCAGTTTGCAACGGGTGAGTTGCTTCCTGCTGCAACATCGGCCGGAAGCCCATCTAGGCAGTTTCGACGTGCTGCTCGCCACCACCAAGCGGGATGTCGCCGCCAAGCTGAATCTGAGCCAGGAAACCCTGTCGCGCACCTTCCAGTTCCTCAGCAGGGAAGGCGCCATCGAAGTTCAGGGCCGCATGATCCGGGTGCTCAACAGCCAGAAACTGGTCGATTTCAACACCCTGCATTGCCCGCCGATCAACGACATACCCGAGTAAATGAGTCGGACACGTTGAGCGCAATCAATGGAATGTCACGCCAAGGAATTCCCCTGGGCGGTTTGTGCTTATCGTGCAAACCCTGCTGGTAGGTCCTTACCAGCTTGATACCGGTTATTCCCGTAACGACCAGGAGACAACAGCAATGAAATACCGGATTCCCTTGATACTCGCCGCCAGTTTGGCGTTCATCGGCGCGGAAGCCAGCGCCGGCCCCACCGAAGACCTGGCCAGTACCTGCAATGCCTGTCATGGCCTGAACGGCGTCTCGGTCGGCCCCACCATGCCCAGCATCGGCGGCTTACCGGAAGCCTACCTGAAGAACCTGATGCTGCAATGGAAGAGCGGTGAACGCTACTCCGCCACCATGGGCCGCCATTTCAAGGGCTACAGCGACGAAGAACTGGCCAAGCTCGCCACCCACTACGCCAAGCTGCCCTGGGTGCCGGTGGTGCAAAAGGCCGACGCCAAGGTCATCGCCCAAGGCAAGGACGCCAGCGACCGTTGCGAAACCTGCCATGGCGCCACCGGCAGCGAGCCGGACGACGAGGAAACCCCGAAGCTCAACGGCCAATGGGCGGACTACATGCATCTGGAAATGCTCAAGTACCGCACCGAGGCGGTGAAGATGCCGCACAAGAAGATGCGCAACAACAGCAAGAAGCTGGACGAAGCCGATGTCGCCGCTGTGGCCAAGTTCTACGGCGCTCAAGCCAAGTAATCCAGGAGACCCCCAGATGACCCCATTCAATCGTCGCGCCTTCATCAAGGCCGCCATCGCCGCCGCTCCGGCTTCCGCCTTCCTGACCCTGCCCAACACCGCCCATGCCGGCCGCAAAGCCAATATCGTCGTGGTCGGCGGCGGCTATGGCGGCGCCACCGCCGCCAAATACCTGAAACTGATGGACTCGGCGCTCGATGTCACCCTGATCGAACGCGAAAAAACCTACACCTCCTGCCCGCTGTCCAACGAAGTCCTCTCCGGCCACGGCAAGATCGAAGATCTGCAGACCGGCTACGATGGCCTGAAGAAACGCGGCGTCAACGTCATGTTCGACGAAGCCGTCGGCATCGACGCCGCCAAGAAGACCGTCAAGCTCAAAGGCGGCAAGACCCTGAAATACGACGCGCTGATCCTGTCGCCCGGCATCGACTACAACTTCGCCGGCGTCGAGGGCTACACCGAAGCGATGGCCAACAGCACGCATCCGCATGCCTGGAAAGCCGGCCCGCAGACCCTGATGCTGAAGAAGAAGCTGGAAGGCATGAAAGACGGCCAGACCTTCATCATCAGCGTGCCGCCCGGCCCGTTCCGCTGCCCGCCCGGCCCTTACGAGCGCGCCTCGCAGGTGGCCAGCTACTTCAAGCACCACGGCATGAACAAATCGAAAGTGATCATCGCCGACGCCAACGACTCGTTCTCCAAGAAAGGCCTGTTCGAACAGTCCTGGAAGCGGCATTACCCGGGCATGATCGAATGGGTGGCGGGGGCGGCCGGCGGCAAGATCGTCAAGTTCGACGCCAAGACCAATACCGTCTCCAGCGACTTCAACGACTACAAGGGCGATGTGGTCAACATCATCCCGCCGCATCACGCCGGCAACATCGCCAAGAACGCCGGGCTGACCAACGCCAAGGGCTGGTGCGATGTCGACATGCTGACCATGGAATCGGCGGTGCAGAAGGATATCTGGATCATCGGCGACGCCTGCGTGCACGGTGAACTGCCGGTATACGCGGCGCCCAAGTCGGCGCACATGGCCAACACCCAGGCCAAGGTCGCGGCCGGGGCGATCATCGCCAAGCTCAACGGCATGGCCGCGCCGGAGCCGTTCTTCGTCAACACCTGCTACAGCATCACCGCCCCGGACTGGGGTTTCTCGGTGGCCCATGTGTATCGGCTGCGCGACGGCAAGCTGGTCTACATCACCGAAGCCGGCGGCATCAGCCCGGTGAACATGGACAGCGAGGACGCGCTGACGCTGCAACGCAAGCTGGAGTCCGAGTACGCCACCGGCTGGCTGAAAAACATCATGGCGGATGCCTTCGCCTGATAACCAAATCCCGGCCGCTTGGAGCCTGTCGGACTTTGGTCGTCGATAGCGAGAAGTGACCCCAGCGAGGCCGTTTTTTGCCGGATTCGCCGCCGCATGGTTGTTCCATGGGGCAAGAAGCCGGTGAAAAAGGGTCCGCTGCGGTCGATTTGCAGCCGACGATTCCAAAGTC
>JAGUXX010000126.1 GCA_020061585.1 Betaproteobacteria bacterium
GGTGTCGCAGCGCATCCCCGCCGGCCAGATCAGCCAGCCGCTGGCGGTTGGCGGCGTCGCGCGCATCTTCACCGGCGCCCCGACACCCGAGGGCGCCGATAGCGTGGTGATGCAGGAAGACACCGAACTCGTCGACGGCGGCGTGTGCTTCCTGAAAGCGCCGAAGTTGGGCGCCAACATCCGCCGCGCCGGCGAGGACATCCGCCCGGAACAGACCGTGCTCGATGCCGGGACGCGTCTCGGACCGGCGCAACTGGGCGTCGCCGCGTCGATCGGCGCCACCGAGTTGCAGGTCTATCGCCGACTCAAGGTGGCGGTGTTCTTCACCGGCGATGAACTGGTGATGCCCGGCCAGCCACTGCCGCCGGGGCGCATCTACAACTCCAATCGCGCTGCGCTGAAAGGCCTGCTGGCGCGACTCGGCTGCGAAGTCATCGACCTTGGTCTGGTCGCCGACACCGCGCAAGCCACCCGCCTCGCGCTGGCCGATGCCAGCTTGCAAGCGGATGTGGTGATGACCACCGGCGGCGTGTCGGTCGGCGAGGAAGATCACGTCAAGGGCGCGGTGGAAGCGCTCGGCCAGCTCGACATGTGGAAGGTCAGCATGAAACCGGGCAAGCCGCTGGCCTACGGCCGGGTCGGCGCGGCGGATTTCATCGGCCTGCCCGGCAACCCGGTATCCGCCTATGTGGTGTTCTGTCTGTTCGCCGCGCCGTTCCTGCGCGCGCGCATGGGTGAAACACCGCGCACCCCGAACCGCTTCAACGCGCCGGCCGGTTTTGCCCGCGCCAAAGGCGGCAGCCGCCGCGAATTCCTGCGCGCCCGCATGCAAAACGGCCAGGTGGTGGTGTTTCCGAATCAAAGTTCCGGCGTACTGACCTCGCTGGCCTGGGCCGACGGCCTGGTCGATGTCGATGCCGGGGTCACCGTCGCGACCGGCGATACGGTGTGTTTCATGCCTCTCGCGGAGTTGCTGCCATGAACATCAACGTGTTGTATTTCGCCCGCCTGCGGGAAGTCTTCGGCATCGGTTCTGAAACGCTGACCTTGCCCGACGACGCCCGTGTCGACACCCTGCTGGAACTGCTGCGCCGGCGCGGCGACGTGTGGGCGGACAACCTGGCGCCGCAACGCGCTTTCCGGGTGGCGGTGAATCAGGATGTGGCGAACGCCGACACCCCGTTGAGCGACCGCGCCGAAGTGGCGATCTTTCCGCCGGTGACCGGCGGTTGAGGCCGCCGCCGCGTGTTGCCCAGCCAGAGATATCGATGCCCCCGCGTAATCTGATGATCTGTGTTGCCCTGGCGCTTGCCCTGAGCGGCTGCGACAACATGCCGCCGAAAAGCCTGCTGCCCGCGAAAGCCGTGCCGGACTGGGTACTGTCAACGCCGGCGGACAGCCGCGAATGGTATTGGGGGGTCGGCGAAGGTCCGCAACTCGATACCGCCAAACGCGCCGCGCTGAAGGACATCGCCGCCAAGCTGCGCGTCAGCATTTCCGGTCAGTTGACCAGCCAGGTCTCGGTGACCAACAACAGTGTCGATCGGCAAGCCTACAGCCGCATCATCGAGGAGGTGCAAAAGACCGAATTCAGCCACTATGTGGTGGAAAAAACCGCCCGTTCGGATAACGGATTTTTTGTGCTGGTCAAAGTCGATCGGCTGGCCTTCGTCCGCGATCAGCAACAGAAACTCGGCGCGCTGGAAAGCGTCCTCCAGCAAGCGACCCATGACCTGGCGAGCAAGACCGCGCTGGAGCGTTTCGTGACCCTGCACGGCCTCCGGTCGGATCTGGAGCAAGCCGTCGGTTACGCGCAACTGCTGATCGCCGCCGAACCCGACGCGCGGCATGCCGCGCGCTTGCGCAATCTGGAAGATCTGCAACAGCAACTGCGCCTGGCACCCGGACAACTGGTGTTGCGCATCCAGGCCAGGCCGGATGACGCGGACCTCGCGAACGCCGTCAGCAGCCACCTCAATGATTTCGGCATCCGTACTGGGCAGGCTGGAGCGGGGGTCGGCAATATCCTCAATATCGCCAGCAGCAGCCGCAGCGACAGTCTTTATGGCAGCAAATTGCTGAAATTGAACACCACGCTCAGTCTGCTCGACGATCAGGGCCGCGTGCTGGCCAGCCGCGCCTACGAAACCGCCGGCGCATCCACCTATGATTTCCGCGGCGCGCGGCAGAACGCGATAGTCAAACTGCGGGCCGCCCTGCGCGAGGCGGGACCGGTTCAGAGTCTGGGCTTCAACGAATAAATCGAATCAGGCAAGGAATACAGCATGTTGCAATCGATGTTTCTGACCATGAGCTTATCCGGGCTGCTGTTGTTGAGCGGCTGCGCCGGCAGCATTTCGCTGTCCGATTATCGCCAGGAAGTTCAATTGCAAGCCGCCGAGCGGTTGCCGACCGTGGCGGATCTCGACAATCAAAGTCGCGCCAAAGTCGTGGTGTTCGAAACCGACGACAGCAATCTGGTCAGAGCGAGAAGAGCCCAGGCGGCCACCACGCTGAGCCGTTCGATCGAACAACTGCTGGGCGCCAATGGCGCCGAAGTGATTGATCGGGATGTGGCCGCGCAATTGGGACAGGAACTGCAACTGGCCGAGGTCAAGGGCGTTGCCGGATATGAAGGCCCGGCGCTGGCCAATTTCGCGGTCAAGTCAACCATCACCCTGGCCGACTATGGCTCGGAGTATGTACCGGCCACCAGCTACACCGACAAAACCGGCAAAACCTATATCACCCCGGCGTCCTTCACGCACCGGGCGACGGTCAACCTCAGCCTGCGCGTCTACGAGATCCCCAGCTTGCGCCTGTTGAAGACCCTCAACGGACGCGGCGCCAGCACCCAATCGACGCGCGACCGGGGCAGCCACGAGCTGGCCTCGACGCTGATACGCTACGCCGCCCAGTCCGCCCTGAACAATGTGCGCGCCGAGTTGCTCGACTTGTTCGCGCCCAAAGGCTATGTCATCGGTCGACGCGACAATGGCGGAAAATCCATTTTCCGAATTTCCATCGGCAGCGATCAGGGCATCGTCGCCGGCAATCGGCTGATGATTTTCACCGAACAGGCGGACATCCATCCGATCACGCAAAAAATCAGCTATGACAAGATCCCCGTGGTCGAGGGCTATGTCACCCCGATCGTCAGCGCGAACGAAGCCTGGATCGTCGCCACCGACAGAGCCAAGGCCAAGACCGTACGCCTCGGCGACCGCATTGAAGTGGTGCATAAATCGTCCGGCATCGGCAACCTGTTCAGGTTCGGTCCTTGATCCCTATGCCACGACCTTAAGCCGGAATCCCGCTTGCGAACCCAATTTCGACATGGCGTGCAATTTTCCCAACCGTTGTCTTTCGTTCAAGTTGTTATATGGAGAGTCCAATGAACATAAAGCGAATCGCCTTCCTGTCCTCCCTGTTGGCCGTTGCGCTGGCCGGCTGTTCCGGCGGCAAGGAGGCCGTCAAACCGGTCAAACTGGCGCCGGTGGAATGCGTGTTTCCCGACGCGCCGAAACACGAAGCGCCGGCCTGGATTTGCGATGCGCCCGTCGAAGGCATCGCGGTTTCCGCCGTCGGGTCGCATGAAAAATCCGCCGCCGGCCCGGCCTTCATCAAAGAACAGGCCGCCGCCGCCGCGCGCGTCAATCTGGCCCAGCAAATGCGGGTATATGTGACCAACATGGTCAAGCAGTACGTCGAAACCACGGGCGCGGCCAGTTCCGAAACCGTCGACAAGGTCAACACCAGCGTCTCCAAGTTGATCACCGCCGAGACCATCGTCGGTTCCCGCGTCTACCGCAGCACAACCAGTCCGAATGGCTCGATCTACGTCCTGGTCGGGCTGGACCCCAACGTGACCCGGGAAGCGGCCGAAACCGCGCTGAAAACCAGCATGAACAATGAACGCGCGTTATGGCAGCAGTTCAAGGCAAAGAACAGCCAGGAGGAACTGGCCGCCGACATCGCCCGCATGCGAGACGGTCAGCGATAAGCGCATTTCGCAATAGTCTTGCAATACGCAAGACTATCGCGCATCCGGCGAAGTCACAGATAGCCCATTCATGCCAATAGAATCAACTAGTTAAATATCAAGCGCGCATGGCACGCTTGCTGCTATGTCTTCTCGGCCCGCTACCCGGGTTCGTAACGTCTTATCGAGGAGATTCCATGCGCTACACAATACCCGCTCTCGCTGTGCTGCTGGCGCTGCCAGGACTCGGTCATACCCAGGAAATGGTCAATGCCGAGGCCTATCGCGAGGCCCTGCAAGACAAGTTCGCCAATCCCGGCACCATGGTCAGCGATCGGGGTGAAATCCTGTTCAAGACCAAACGCGGTCCGAAGAACGCCAGCCTGGAGAAATGCGACTTCGGTCTCGGCGCCGGCAAGCTGGAAGGCGCTTACGCGCAGTTGCCGCGCTACTTCAAGGACAGCAAGAAGGTCGAAGACCTCGAATCGCGTCTGGTCACCTGCATGACCAAGCTGCAGGGTTTCAGCGAAGCGGACGTGTTGAAGAAGGTGTTCGGCAACCAGAAGGAGAACGAAAGCAACACCGATATCGAAGCGATCGCCATGTATGTCGCCTCCCTTTCCGATGGTGTCGCGATCAACCCGCCGCTGAAGCATGCCAAGGAGAAGGAAGCGCTGAAAATCGGCGAAGCCCTGTTCTTCAACCGCCACGGCCCGATGGATTTCTCCTGCGCAACCTGCCACGCCCAGGATGAAAAACGCATCCGCCTGCAGGAACTCGGCAATTACGCCGGCAACGCGAAAAACACCCAGGACACCATGAAGACCTGGCCGACCTATCGCGTTTCGCACGGCATGGTGCGCACCCTGCAAAGCCGCATGTGGGATTGCAACTGGCAGATGCGTTTGCCCGATCTGGCTTACGGCTCGCCCGGCAGCGTCGCATTGATTTCCTTCCTGAGTCACAACGCCAAAGGCGTCGCGCTCGATCTGCCCGGCATGAAGCGTTAACTAGGAGATACCATGAAATTCAAGCAAACCCTCTTGCTGGCCGCGCTGACACTGGCCGCCAACGGCGTCGCGATCGCCGACAAACCCGTGGTGGACGCCAAACTCAAGGCGCAAGTCGACAAAATCATCGCGCTGAGTTTTCTGCCTGGTGAAAACCAGGATCTGTCGCGCCTGAAGCAAGATGAAACCCTCCAGACCTGCAACCAGTATCGCGACAACGTGCCGGAAAAAATGGCCGCCGCGATCATGGAACGTGAAGCCAAGGCCATCAAATACCCCGCCGACGGCAAGCTGATGGGCGACTGGAAGACCGGCGAGAAGTATTACAAGATGGGCTTCGCCTACCGCATCGGCACGGTTGAACCGGACAAGGCGGACAAGGATCGCGGCGGCAATTGCTACGCCTGCCATTCCGCCGACCCCAAGGAAGTCGCCTTCGGCACCATCGGCCCCGGCCTGACCGGTTATGGCAAGCTGCGCGGCTCCGGCGACGACATCGTCAAGTACACCTACGAAAAGATCTACAACGCGCAGGCTTACAACGCCTGTTCGCAGATGCCGCGGCTGGGCCACAACGGCATTCTGACGCCGGAAAAGATCGCGCACATCACCGCTTTCCTGGTGTCGCCCGATTCGCCGGTCAACAAGTAACGCGATCTCCTCCATTCCGTCTGCATGGCGGAATTTTCCACCGCCCCGGGCAAGTTTCCCGGTGGCGGCTTTTGCTCCCTAGTGTGGTGTTGCACGCTTGCCGGCACAAATAAAACAGATGGATTCTCCCGTCAGGCTAGGCGCGAGCCCGCGGCCGTATGGGGTATACGGCAAGGGCTCGCAACGACGCATGGCGGGAAAAGCCGCCGTTTTATGGGCCGGATAGCGTGCAACACC
>JAGUXX010000002.1 GCA_020061585.1 Betaproteobacteria bacterium
CACGCGCGGCAAGCCGCTGCCGATCTACGGCGACGGCATGAACGTGCGCGACTGGCTGTACGTTTCCGACCACTGCGCCGCGATCCGCGTCGTGCTGGAAAACGGCCGGGTCGGCGAGACCTACAACATCGGCGGCTGGAACGAGATGCCCAATCTCGACATCGTGCACCGTGTCTGCGGCTTGCTCGACGAGTTCCAACCGAATCCCGAAGGCCCGGCCACCCGCCTGATCACCTACGTCAAGGACCGCCCCGGCCACGACCGCCGCTATGCCATCGACGCGACCAAGATTCACCGCGAGTTGGGCTGGAAACCCGCCGAAACTTTTGAGACCGGCATCCGCAAGACGGTGCAGTGGTATTTGGACAACATGGGCTGGGTGGAGAATGTGGCGAGTGGTGCGTATAGGGATTGGGTAAATAAGCAATATACGGGTGAGCGCTGATCGGCGGTATGACTAGGGGGTGGTTTCCTTGTCGTTGGGGGGCTTTCGATCTGGCACAGGCCGTATAAGGTGAGGGTAGGAGCGTCAACCTGCGGTGCCGACGACAGGTCACCCGCCTTGCACCATTGTCGGTAATTCTTACACTTTTACTTGCTTGCTTGCTTGCCGCGTCGCTAAGCGACTGAATAGAACAGAAAAAATATTCAAATTGGGCGATGGCAAGGTAATTGCTTAATCCCGCAAAGACAGTGCGGGAAAGTTTTACATGACAACACCGGGAGCAAACCATGCAACAGAAACCTCTGATCCTCGCCATACTGGCCGGCCTGAGCTTGAGTGGCGCTGCGCAAGCCACCCTGATCGACCGCGGCGGCGGAATGATTTATGACGATGTTCTGAACATCACCTGGCTGCAGGATGCCAACTACGCAGCCACGCAATATGCGCAAAGCGGCGGCGCTCAGGGCGATGCGGATGGCCGGATGAACTGGGCAGACGCCAACGCCTGGGCCGCCAATCTTAGCTACGGCGGTTACGACGACTGGCGCCTGCCCACCCTCACCCCAGTTGGCACCAGCTTCAATTACAACTTCAGCAACAACGGCAGCACCGATTTTGGATATGGCATCACCAGCACCCATTCCGAGTTGGCGTACATGTATTACGTCAACCTGGCCAACCTGGGCTACTGCCCGCCGAAGGGCGGCGGCAGTTCCACGTCCTGCTATCCGCAGTTTGCTTATGGTCTGGTCGACGACCCCTCCAACCCCAACGACGAAAGCTTGTTCACCAATCTATCGTCCTACGCGTATTGGTTCGATCTGGAGTACACGCCGAATAGCGGCGGCGGGTGGTTCTTCTTCACGGGCTTCGGCTACCAGGGCGGGAGCAACTTAATCATCGACTACTACGCGTGGGCGGTTCGTCCCGGCGATGTCGCCGCCGTGCCGGAGCCGGCGACGTTGATGCTGCTGGGTCTGGGTTTGGCTGGATTGGGCGCATTACGGCGGCGTGGGTGATTTGGTGCTTCCGACGCTTCGACCCTTTTCGGGGTGCAGGGGCGCTAGCCCCCTGCGGTTTTGAGGTTTTTGTCTGATTATTTTTAGCTGCCAAATCCCGAAGGCCCGACCACCCGGCTGATCACCTACGTCAAGGATCGCCCCGGCCACGACCGTCGCTATGCCATCGACGCAACCAAGATCCACCGCGAGCTGGGCTGGAAACCCGCTGAAACTTTTGAGACCGGCATCCGCAAGACGTTGCAGTGGTATCTGGACAACATGGGCTGGGTGGAGAACGTGGCGAGTGGGGCGTATCGGGAGTGGACAGACAAGAACTGTGGAATGAGGGATGAGTAATGGGGGATGGGGAAAACCCTGTTCGTCCGCACTACCGGCTAGAAGCCTGGAAAGAAGCGATGACCCTGGTGAAGATGGTTTATACGTTGACTCAATCTTTTCCCAAGGATGAGTTGTATGGGCTGACCAATCAGATGCGGCGGGCTGCTGTGTCGATACCCAGCAATATCGCTGAAGGCGCTGCAAGATCGGGCAGAAAGGAATCGCTCACTTCCTGTCAATTGCGCGAGGCTCGCTTAGGGAAACGCTGATTAAATTCCAATTCCGTCATTCCGCCCCGGATTACCCAACTCCGGGGTGACGAATTAATCAGTGTCTCCTTAGCGAATTAGAAACACAGTTACTGATATCAGTCGATCTTGGATATCTGATTGCAAAGCATGACGTATTCGATAAGGCTGATCGCGTTTCAAGATTGGTCACAGGTTTAAAAAAACATAACGAGAACTGATAGATGACAACACCTACCCATTCCTCATCACCCATTTCCCATCACCAGAGAAAAGGCATCATCCTCGCCGGCGGTTCCGGCACGCGGCTGTATCCGGCTACGCTGGCCGTGTCCAAGCAACTGCTGCCGATCTACGACAAGCCGATGATCTATCACCCGCTGACCACGCTGATGCTGGCTGGCATACGCGACATTCTGATCATCTCGACGCCGCAGGACACGCCGCGTTTTGAGCAGTTGCTGAGCGATGGCAGTCAGTGGGGCATCAACTTGCGCTATGCGGTGCAGCCGAGCCCGGATGGGTTGGCGCAGGCCTTCATCATCGGCGCGGATTTTGTCGGCAATGCGCCTTCGGCGCTGGTGTTGGGCGACAACATTTTCTACGGCCATGAA
>JAGUXX010000160.1 GCA_020061585.1 Betaproteobacteria bacterium
TCGTGCCCGTCGGCTCCCGCTTTTTTATTATCAGATCTCGCGGCGCGTCACACCCGGCTTTCATCTTCGGGGGCGAGCCAGGGGATCATGATTGGTTAGTAAGTACAGCAGTTGTTCAGATGACGACTTAGTAGAAACGGTGTGCGGAAGAAGTTTGCGACTGTATGGATAGGGCAGCGTCTCCGAATATGGTTCTTCGCCCGTCAGAAGAGCTGAATGCTGGATAGCCCGATGGGCGCAGCTTTCAACCAGCCAGTTTTGCGCTTGCCAGCCTGTTGAGGCTCACCCTTTGCTCGGCGGCTTGCATAGCCAATGCGCGATGAAGCTCTGGTGGAATTCTGACCCGGAATTCTCCGCTATAGTGTTTTTCCGCAAGGGGCACAGGTACAGCTTCGCCTGAGGCTTTCATGTCGGCAAGCACATCGGAGACCATCTGGCGAATTCCCTTCAGCGCTGCCTCTGGCGATGCCGCCAGCCACGATAACGACGGGAATTCTGCGCACAAGGCAAGGTGTTCGTCGTCACCAGGCGACCAAGTCACGCGGTAAGTGTAATGATCAACGCTCATTTCGAATGCCCTCAAGTTTTTCAATAGCCAACAGTACCTGCCGCACCTGATACGCCTTCGCCTTGCCTTTTTTGTCCTGAATGTTGATCCGGGGATCACCGATCCAGGGTGTCTTGAAGATTGCATGACTGGTACCTGATTGGCGCGGCTTCCCGAAATATTCCTCGCAGACCTTGTTAAGGTCGGCGAACCGCACATTTGTCGGCTCGCGTCGCATTTGATCGATAATTTTCGAGGTCGCTGCCATGCGCGAATGGTATCAATAGTGGCATCACCCTACAAGCCTGGTTGCAGCCGGTTTGCGGGAAATGGCGTTATGGGGAAATCCGTCAGCCGTCGCTCAGCGAAATAACAGGATGTCCGACAGGTAAACGTTTTATTGCGGTCCAAGCAAGCGTTGAGCAGCACGGTCCGAAATGGCCGACCATTTGACGACCATGCCCACCCAACAGTCGGCAGCCTACTGGGCACCAGCGGGCTTTCGACTGCTCAGCCGCCGTCAACAACAGATGTTGAGCATAGAAGAGACCTTCATCTTCGCTTCATAGCGGGCAGCAGTTTGGCTATTGGCCTGCCGCCGGCTTCTGGTACAAGAGCGGCCATGTCCGCCATCCTGCTTGCCACGCTCAACGCGCGTTACATCCATGCCTCGCTGGGGCTGCGCTATCTGCTCGCCAATCTGGGCGATTTGCGGTCGGAAGCGTCCATCCGCGAATACACCATCAAGCGTCCGGCGCAGGAAATCGTTGAAGATTTGCTGATCAGCAAGCCGCGTGTCGTCGGCTTCGGCGTCTACATCTGGAATGTGGTCGAGACGACGCGCGTCGTGGCGATGCTGAAAGCGGTTGCGCCCGAGGTGACGGTGGTGCTGGGCGGGCCGGAAGTCAGTCACGAGACGGCGGGGCAGGAGATCGTCGGGCTGGCGGATTACGTCATCAGCGGGCCGGGCGAGGCGAGTTTCGCCCGGCTTTGTCAGCAGATTCTGGCGGGGGGCGCTCCGACCGCGAAGATCATCGCCGGCGAAGCGCGCCCCCTCGATCAACTGGTGTTGCCGTACCGCGAATACAGCGACGAGGATATCGCTCACCGTTTCATCTATGTCGAGGCCTCGCGCGGCTGCCCGTTCAAGTGCGAGTTCTGTCTGTCGGCGCTGGACAAGACCGCCAAGCCCTTTGCACTGGAGCGCTTTCTCGATGAGATGGCGAATTTGTATACGCGCGGCGTACGCCATTTCAAATTTGTCGACCGCACTTTCAACCTGAACGTGAACACCGGTGTGCGCATTCTGGAATTTTTCCTGGCGCGTCTGGACGACAAACTGTTCCTGCATTTTGAGGTCATTCCCGATCTTCTGCCGGCGGCGCTGAAGACGCTGATCGCGCGCTTTCCCCCCGGCAGCCTGCAATTCGAGGTGGGGGTGCAGACCTTCAATCCGGCTGTGCAGGCATTGATTTCACGCCAGCAGGACAACGCCAGGACCGAAGTCAACCTGCGCTGGTTGCGGCAACACAGTCAGGCGCATCTGCATGTCGACCTGATCATCGGCTTGCCCGGTGAGGACATGGAAAGTTTTGGCCGGGGTTTCGACCGGCTGTTGGCACTCGGGCCGCACGAGATTCAGGTGGGCATCCTCAAACGCCTGCGCGGGGCGCCCATCGCCCGGCATACGGAATGCCACGGCATGCGCTACAACCCGCTGCCGCCCTACGAAATTCTCGCCACCGATTGCATCAGCTTCGCGACGATGCGGCGTCTGGCGCGTTTCGCCCGCTATTGGGACATGCTGGCCAATTCCGGGCGATTCACCCATGCCTTGCCGCTGCTCCTGGGCGATTCTCCCTTCGCGCGCTTCCTGCAATTCTCTGATTGGCTCCATGCCCAGACCGGCATGACCGGTGAGCTTGCCCTGGATCGACTGTTCCGGTTGCTCCATGAAGGCTTGGCGGCGTTGTTCGAGGTGCAGGAAAGCGCACTACGCGCGGCGCTGGAAGCGGATTTCAAGCGAACCGGCAACCAGGGCATGCCACGCTTTCTGCGCGCCGGCGCGGTGAATGAAGCCGCTGGCTCCTCAGGCCGGGCGGCGCAGCGGCAAGGACGGCATGGCGCATAGGGCTCGGTTGTTTTTTCAGATGTTCATGCGCCGGCAGCATCAAACTGTCCGCCGGCATCCGCGAGGTAGCCGGGGTCTATCACGCGCGGAACGGAAATGCCTACGACTCCCGCCCCAAGGATAGGATTCGCCGGCTCCACGGCGTCGCCACTGGCCAACCGGCAACACGACCGGCAATTAATTAAACGATTGCCTAGTATATTGTCTTGATTTCACTAAACTAATAACCAGCAAATAAACCGGAAATACTATGAGTGTCATCAGCCAGTACACGCATCCTGCCCAGTTCGAGCCCTTGCTGCCTCAGTCCAGGTTGGACGAGCTGCGCGAGCGCAGTCGCACCGTCCTGGAGCAGTCTTACCGGCTAACCAATCATGATCCCCTGGCTCGCCCCCGAAGATGAAAGCCGGGTGTGACGCGCCGCGAGATCTGATAATAAAAAAGCGGGAGCCGACGGGCA